>JAHEEU010000253.1 GCA_024640545.1 Geobacteraceae bacterium | reverse complement strand
CCTGAGCGCCACGGAGCCGGCTTCCCAGAGGACCAGTTTCAGGTCACCGGACGGGTCGCCGAGCACGCTGGAGAGGGTCTGCAGAGGCCGTACTTCCGGCAGGAAGCACCTGCGGCTCTGGCGGGCCGCTTCGCTGACGATGCGTTGCCAGCGCTGCTGGCGTTTGCCGAGCCTGGAGGGATCGAGGTTCGGCACGGCGTGGGCTGTCTCGACCGGCTGGAAGCAGCAGATGCCGAGCTCCGTGCCCTTTTGCAGGACGAGATCGAATTTATCCCCTTTGGGCAGCGCCTGCAGCAGGGTGATCGCCAAGGAGGCATCCTCTTCCTGCCAGCGGCGAATGACCCGTGTCGCTGCCCGATCCGTATGCAGCTGCTCAAGCCGGGCTTCACAGCATTGTCCATGACCGTCGAGCAGCAGCAGCAGTGCTCCCGGCTTGATACGCAGGACGTTGCGCAGGTGGTGAAATGGCTCGCCGACAATCAGGACCTGGTCGCCCTGCAGGCTCCCGGAGGGGACGAAAAACCGCAGCGGATCACTCATGGCGCTGGTAGACGATGCAGGTCCACTCGTCGCGATGGCTTGTGGAGAGAAGTTTCAAAGGAAAGGCGCGGAAGGCGTTGATAACCTGCTGCTCCTGGTCGATCAGGATTCCCGAAAGAACCAGGCGGCCCTGCCGCACAGTACGCTCGACCAGGAGCTCTGACAGGCGAATATTCTCCGCAGCCAGGATATTGGCCAGCACCAGGTCGAAGTGTCCCGGAAGGTCCGCAAGGGGGGCGTCGGTGATCCTGACCTTGCCGTCCAGGCGGTTCTGGTCGACGTTGCCGGAGGCAACCCGGCAGGCCTCGTGATCGATGTCGCAGGCCAGCACCAGGTCGGCACCCAGGGCCGCGCAGGCCATGGCCAGGATCCCGGAGCCGGTGCCGACGTCAAGGACCCGCCGTGGCGGACGGGCGCTGGCAAAGTGCTCGGCCAGGGCCTCGAGGCAGAGGCCGGTCGTCGCATGGGTGCCGGTGCCGAAAGCTTGTCCCGGGTCCAGGGTGAGGACCACTTCGCCCTCCGCTGCCGGCCAGTCGATCCAGGAGGGGCAGATAACCAGTTGTCTGCCGACCCTGAAAGGCGGAAAGTGCTGCTGCCAGTCGCTGGCCCAGTCCTGGTCGGCCAGTTCCCGGTACTCAAGGCGGGGTTCGGCCAGCTCCGGGTAAATCCCGGCCAGTTCGGCCAAGGCCTGTCGTACCCTTTGGCCGAAGGTGTTCAGATCGTCCGGGTAAACAAAGTAGGCTTTCAGGGTCGGGTCGTTAGCGAGTGATTCAGGGGCCGGAACAACAAATGTGTCGAGGGCTTGCTCTGCACTGGTCACTCCGGTGCAGCCGAGGTCCATCAAGGTCTGAACAACCAGATCGACCGCCTGGTCCGGTACGGTGAGGTGCATTTCCAGCCATCTGTTCGTCATGGACGTTGTTTAGCGAAGTTTATGGGGTATTGCAATAGAATTTCTTGACCCGTGAATGCGGGCTCTGAAATACGGCCTTTGGTCTAATGAGTCGAAAACCTTACTTAGTAATTAATATTTTATAAGGTTTCAGGCGGAGTGTTGGAAGTTGCTGATTTGCAACTACAAAAGTGCCGATTAAAGAATATTTGAAGTTTGCATTTTCATTAGATTCTGTTAGACTTCACCGGTATTTTCATGAGGATTTGTAATGTCGACTGCTCAGGCCATTTATCTGCTTTCCGACGCAACCGGCGAAACCGCCGAAAAAATGGTCATGGCAGCCCTGACCCAGTTTCGTGACAAGCCGGTCCGCCTAACCCGTGTCAACAACGTGCGGACCAAGAACCAGGTCTATGAAGCCCTGGATGAAGCCCTGGGCAACAGCGGCCTGGTCGTTTACACCATCGTTAACCGGGAGCTTGCCCAACTGGTCCATGATGAGTGTGACGGACTGGGCCTGGTCAGCATCGACCTGCTGACGCCCCTGCTGATGAAAGTGGCGCATTTCCTCGGACGTTCACCCAAAGAAACGCCCGGGCTGCTGCACGGGATTGACGAAGCCTATTTCCGTCGCATCGAGGCGATCGAATTTACCGTCAAACATGACGACGGCCAGGAACCACGCAACCTTTACCAGGCTGATATCGTTCTGGTCGGGATTTCACGGACGAGCAAAACGCCCCTCTCGATCTACCTGGCGCATAGAGGCTGGAAAGTTGCAAATGTGCCGCTGGTCAAGGGGATTGACCCCCCCGAGCAGCTCTTCGAAGTAGATCCGAAACGGATCGCGGCGCTGGTTATCGATCCGGAGCGGTTGGTCGAAGTTCGCGCGGCGCGGCTGCGCAACCTGGGGCAGGACCCCCGGGCGGCATATGCCGATTACGAACAGATCGAGGAAGAGCTCAAGGATGCCAAAAAGTTTTTCCGCCGTCACCCCTGGGTGGTGATCGATGTCTCGAGCAAGGCCATTGAGGAAACTGCCAACGAGGTATTGGTTCGTTTGGGCCTGAAATAGCCGGTTGCCGGTTTCCGAATAGCCTCTGTCCATCACATTGCAGCGCAAACGCTAAAGTAAAGGAGAAAATATCATGCGTATTCTTGTTGTCGAAGACGAGAAAAAGGTCGCCAGCTTCATCCAGCGTGGACTCGAAGGCGAAGGCTTCACCGTTGATGTCGCCAACGATGGGGAATCCGGTGTCGAACTCGGGGCCAAGAACAGCTACGACCTGATTCTCATGGATGTCATGCTGCCGAAAATGGATGGCCTGCAGGCGGTCAAGACCCTGCGCGAGAAAGGGGTCCCCACCCCGGTTCTCTGCCTGACGGCCAAGGATACGGTGGAAGATATCGTTGCCGGTCTCGATTCCGGCAGCGACGACTACCTCACCAAGCCTTTTGCCTTTGCCGAACTGCTGGCCCGGGTCCGGGCCCTGGTGCGACGCGGCACCCAGGAGCGCGGAGCCGAGATCACCTATGCGGACCTGCGGCTCGATCCAGTGGCTCACAAGGTCTGGCGCAGCGACCAGGAAATCGACCTAACGGCCAAGGAGTATGCCCTGCTGGAATTCTTCATGCGCAACCCTGAGACGACCCTGACGCGCACCATGATCGCTGAAC
>JAHEEU010000097.1 GCA_024640545.1 Geobacteraceae bacterium | reverse complement strand
GTTGCAGCCTGCGGAAACATAGCCGATTTACAACCGAACAGAAGGTTAAGCAAAAGGCTTCTTTAACGCAAAGACGCCAAGAACAAAGCAAGCCGCAAAGATTTAGCGTGATTCAACCGGGGAGATGGGCGACAAGACGTCTAGTAAGGGAGCTTCCGCAGCAGCGGGATGCGAATAAAGACCAGCGTGGCAAATGCCAGCGAGATGAGAGCGCTGAGGAAAACCGTGATCGGCTCGCCAATGGCCTCGGCCACCCAGCCGGCCAGGAGGGCACCAAGCGGCATCAGTGCGAAAATGCACATCGTATAGATGCTGACGACGCGGCCACGCAGCTCATCCACAACGAGGGTCTGGATGAGAGCGTTCAGCGTATTGAACATGGCCATGAAACTCCAGCCTATCCCGATCAGGGTCAGCAGAGAGAGTGGCAGCCAGCGTGCCCAGGAAAAGGCGATCAACATGATCGGCAGCAGGAACATGCCCAGGGTGAGGAGCTTGCCTTTGAGCGGGTAGCGTCCCAGCGAAGCGATCATCAACCCCCCACAGAGAGCACCCAGACCGCGGGCCGACAGCAGCCAGCCATTGGTGGCCGCATCACCTGCCAGGACCCTGACCGCCCAGGCCGGAATCAGCGTCATGTAGACCGTTCCAAACAGACTCATGACCGCTGCAATGCAGAGCAGCGTCTGGATGATTTTATGGGATAGCACATAACGGATGCCTTCCATGAAATCGTCGAAAGGCGCCGTCTTGTCCGGTTTTGGGACAAAAGGCTTTAAGTGCATCTTTGCAAGTGCGGCAATCACCGCAACAAAAGTGATCCCATTCAGTGCAAAGCACCAGCCGGGGCCAAACGCAGCATAGATGAGTCCCGCAGCCGCCGGGCCGATCAGGGTCCCCAGGTTGAACATGGTCGCATTCAGGGCAATGGCATTGGTGAGATCCTCACGCTCAACCATTTCCAGCACAAACGACTGGCGGGCCGGTGCATCAAAGGCATTTGCTATACCGACCCCGAAGGCCATGATGATGATCTGCCAGGGACGGACAACGTCCGTAAAAGTGAGGGCTGCCAGGACAAAAGCAAGCACCATCATGGCGCTTTGCGTCACGATCAACAGTTTACGGCGCGGGACCCGGTCGGCGAACACGCCCCCGAACAGCATAAACAACCACGAAGGCAGCCCGGTAGCAAAGCCTACGTAGCCCAGGTAAGCTGCGGAGTGGGTCAACTGGAAGACCAGGAACCCCTGAGCGGCCGTCTGCATCCAGGTGCCGACCAGGGAAATCATCTGCCCCATGAACCAGAGTCGATAGTTGCGGTGGCGCAGGGCAGCAAACATCCCGCCGAGAGGCTGGACCGGCAAGGAACGCCCGCCCGTCAACTCAGAGACATAACGCAACATTCTGTTTGTTCTGGAAACGGGGTGCTCTGATTTCATGGCTTCATCGGGTGGTGGTGGCGGGGAATGTCGATTCTGTTTCCGGGGCTGCCGTCCTGCCAACAACCAGCGCAAGTTGGCCCCGGAGCTGACAAATCCGTGCAAGAGACGAAAAATCGCCGGGTGACAGCATGCCGACAACAGCGATCTTTTGGGTTTGCATGATCCCAGCGAACAGGCCGGTCGACCCTAACAGGAGGTCAGTATATCAAGACGACATCAATCTACACTTGAAGCACATTCGGGTAAAGATTTACTTCCCGTTGCTTGAACTTGAATCACTGACACAGCCATTGCATTAAATAAAAGGCTGTCGGCACAATCCCTTAAGACGAGGGGGATTCAGAAAGTCTTGCTGCGCTTGTTTTCAGGGCTTGCGAAGAACAGGAGGCCCAGGGCCATACCCGCAAAGTCGTCTTATTTCCGGTTGGCCAGTTTTCTGCCGTAGTTGATACATTCACCATGCCGGCGGCCGGATCGATTTTGTTTGGTCAAATGCCACAAATAGTCAGCATCTTACGTCATCCGACCGAAGGTTTATCAATCTGATCCGCTTTTCCATGGTCTGGCTTGTTCTGCAGACAAATTCTTCTTGGCGTGAACATTGCTTAACATTCTGAAACGCAAAAGCGTTTGCCAGTTCAGAAATACTGCAAGCTTTTAAATTCATGTCATCCTTGCTGTGGAGAGCAATCACATGCCCGACGCCAGATTCGAAACACGTCACAAGAAGCGGTTATCAGTCAGGTTCGGTCATGGCGCTCTTGAGCACATCGGCTATACGAGCGACGTTTCAGCCCAGGGCATATTCATCGAAGCAAGAACTGTTTACAAGCCTGGCGTCATTTTAAAGATTGAGCTTAAGACACGCGACAACGAGATAACGCTTCTCGAAGGAGAAGTCCGCTGGGCTAAAAAGACCCCCGGACGCGCGAGCTACCTGATGAAGTCTGGCATGGGTATCTGTATCCTGAAATTTTTGCAAGGCCAGGACGTATTTGAAGCCTACCTGAACCTATAGGTCGCCACCGGCCTGGTTCCAGTCCATATGCTCACCACGCACAGCCTAGCTGTCCGCATGATCCCCCAGGCATTAGCACCAGCAGTCGATCCCGGCAACAATCAACAGGCGGCGACTTCTGGATGATAGCGCCCTTGTCTTTACTCTTGGAAAAGAACGCCGGCCAAAGGGTTTGGGTCTGCTCTTCTCGGCATGATAGTCCGACTTGCCGGGCCGATCCAGACTTCTAGTTCATTAAATCCTGGTTGCCGGGGAGTCTCCAGCTGGTTGACGGCAAGCGAGGGAGGTCATTTGACAGAACCGAATTCATACTGCAATATAAATAAGTTACGCAATGACATTTTGCGTTTCTCGAGGATTGTTTCAGTCAGCAACAAGCGTCTTGTTCTCACAAGTCTTCTGCAATGGCAACGCAAAATTATTTTTTTGCGATTAGGCGCGGTGCAGTTCAGCACACCGCAGGGCGACTCTGAACACTATGATGCAAAGATCTCGAAATACTGAATTCTGTCTCAATATTAGCTGAACAGGTCATATGATCATTTGACTCTCCGTCCTCTTGCAGCACCTGATTTCCCAAAGGATAAACATGATCGTCACCGGCTTTACCGATGAGGTTTCCAGCGATTTATCCATCCAGATCCGGGCATTGAAAGAGCTTGGTTGGAATCACATAGATTTAAGGACCATTGGGGGGAAAAATGTCAGCGCCCTGACCGATAAGGAATTTGACCTGGTTTATGGCCAGCTGATTGAAAACAACATACGGATATCCTGCTTTGGCAGCACCATCGCAAATTGGAGCAGGGATGCCATGACAGCATTCGACCAGGACATGTCGGAGATGGGAAATTCCATCCGGCATATGAAAAAAGCGGGGGTTCGCTTTATCAGGATCATGAGTTACAAGGTCGAGACGCCATTGCAGCTGGATAGCGACTACGAAACAATCGTTATAAAAAATATCCGCAGAATCGTTCAAATGGCTGAAGACAGCGGGGTCGTGTGTTTGCATGAGAATTGCGAGACATGGGGCGGGCAGAGCTCCCGCCACACCCTCAGGCTGTTGGAAGCAGTCAATTCGCCGGCTCTCAAGCTGGTATTCGATACCGGCAACCCTGTTTCCACCCGCGATATCGTCGGCGACGAGCCCTTTCCTTACCAGGACTCCCTAGGATATTTCCAGGATGTACGCCCGCACATAGAATATCTGCATATCAAGGATGCCCGCTGGGTCAATGACACCCTCGAGTACACCTTCCCCGGTGAAGGGCGGGGAAATGTCGCGGAGATTCTCGGCATGGTCAAGCATTATGCCATGGACATCCCCATCTCTATCGAACCACACGTCGCTGCTGTTTTCCATGACCCATCTGTGACTGCCGAGCCGGCAGCACGCTGGGAGAACTTCATAGAATACGGGAAAAGGCTGGTGAAAATGGCAGAAGGGGTTGGAATAATTTTCAACCGTTAACCATCTGGCCCACGTGAACACTTATCAAAGGAGAAGGCGCATGAGAGATTTCATCAAATCGTTGGTTGTCATGGTCATCGCTTGCGGATTTGTACTTGGGACCATGTCGGTGGAGATTGCTTCCGCCGCAGGGGAGAATTCCTGGAAGCCTGAAAAGCCAATCAACCTCATCGTTCCCTGGGGAGCAGGCGGAGCCACAGATGGTGTCTCCCGGCAGACGGCCATGGTGGTCGAAGGATTTCTTGGCCAGAAAATCGTGATCGTCAACCAGCCCGGCGCTTCCGGCTCAGTCGGCACAAAAACTGTTCTGGACATGCCGAAAAAAGGCTTGTACTGGACAGCCGGTGCAGTGAAAGACCTGGGCGTCTACAAGGTGCAGGGCCTGCTTGATACAACCCTCGCTGACTGGCACATTTTCCTCAATTTCGCCATACCGAATGTCGTGGCGGTCAGAGCAGACTCTCCCTACAAAGATTTCGGCGAGCTTCTTGAGGGCTTCAAAGCAAACCCCGGCAAGATTCTCGTTGCCACTGCAGGGGTCAACTCTGCAGGACACACGGCAATCGAGATGATCAAAACCTATACCGGGATCGATTACAAACATGTTTCATATGACGGCGGCAATTCGGCCGTCATTGCGACAGTTGCCGGAGAATGCGACGTTGTTCCCCAGCTGTCCAAAGAAGAAGTCGATATGCTCAAAGCCGGGAAGCTGCGGGCGCTTGCCGTCCTCGCCGACTCCCCGCTGAGCATTGATGGCTATGACCAGGAGATCCCGTCGGTCAAGCAATGGATTCCGGACTTTGTAACCGCACCGATTTATTTCGGTATTTTTGTCCCCAAGGGAGTGCCACAGGAAGTTGTGGATACGCTGACAGGTATCTGGAACACATCGCTGGCGGCTGACCAGGGTTTGAAAAAGTATGCGGCACAGAATGCGATGATCTTTGACCCGGCCACTGGCGATGCGGCAATGAAAAAAGCGTTCCCGATGGTGCAGCTTGACGCCTGGATGAAGTTTGACAAAGGTGATGCGGTTGTTGACCCCTCGACGATAGGCATCCCAAGACCGAAATAAAACACTCGGAGCACCCGGGCCCGGAACAGCCCGGGTGCTCCAGTCTCTGTACTGTCGGCGGAGCGCCCCATGGTTGACGCAAAGATGGCAAGGAAGGATTTCATTGCTTCGATAGTCCTTATTGCCTTCAGTTTAACGATTATCATCATGTCATACACCATGCCACGCCTGGAAAGGCGCGGCATTGACCCTTTCTCCGCGCCGGGCGTCGTCCCGGGAATGATTGGCCTGGTCCTGCTCTGCCTGGCCCTCATCCTGTTCGTCCGCTCTGTCAGGTACGGTGGTTATCGAATAACCAAGGGAACAACAGATACCGTACAAACTCAGAATCAAAAAGGCGCCGCGGTCAGGGTCATGCTGACCCTGTTCGTCTCCTTGGTATATGCCATCGGTTTTCTGGGCCGTCTGAACTACTCCGTCAGCACGGCATTATTTATCTTTGCCTTCATCTGCCTGTTTGAAATTCAACCGGGGCGATCCTTATGGAATCAAAGGAAAATAATCCTGTTTGCGCTTGTCCAGGCCGTTGTGGCCTCGCTACTGATTACTGTGGTTTTTCAAAACCTGTTCCTGGTTGATCTGCCATGAGGTTGTGATGATCGAAGGATGGAATTACTTCTGGCAGGGATTGTCTGATTTTATAACTGTCAGGACAATTTTCGATGTTATCTGGAGTACTCAACTGGGCATCATCGTGGGCATGCTTCCTGGTCTGACCGCCACGATGGGGGTTGCCTTAATGACCACGCTCACTTTCCATATGTCACCGGAAAACGCCATCCTCATCCTCATCTGTATGTATGTCGGAGCAATATACGGCGGCAGTCGCAGCGCCATTCTCCTGAACATCCCCGGGACTCCCGCCAACGCGGCGACGGCCATGGACGGTTATCCGCTGGCAATGCGCGGCGAGGCCGGCAGAGCGATCGGCATCAGCACCACCGGAAGCTTTCTGGGTTCGATCATCGGCATGATCATGCTGGCATTCTTCACCCCTCTGCTGGGCAATTTCGCTCTCAACTTTCAATCCTTTGAATTTTTCTGGCTCGCTGTTTTCGGCATCGTTATCTCAGGGAACTTAACGGCGCCCAAGGATCCGGTCAAAGGATGGATTTCAGGGTTTCTCGGTCTCTTTATTGCCTTGATCGGCATGGAGGGAATCCATGGCTTCGTGAGATTTTCATTTGGCAACACGAATCTTTCTGGAGGGATAAACCTTATCCCGGCGATGGTGGGAGCCTTTGGCTTCGCAGAAATCCTCTCCATGATGAAATATGAGCGCGCGAATGTCATAAATTCAAAGATCGAGAGGATCCTCCCGAAGGTTCGGGATATTTTCAGGTACCGGAAAACAATCGTCAGGTCTGGCTTGATCGGAACCTTGATCGGCGCCATCCCCGGGGTGGGGGAAGATATCGCGGCCTGGGTCAGTTATGATTTTGCCAAACGTGGCAGTAAAGACTCGAATGAATTTGGCAAAGGCAGTGTCGAGGGTCTGATGGCAGCGGAAACCGGCAACAATGCCGCGGTGGCGGGAGCGGTCATCCCTGTCCTGTCCCTCGGTATTCCCGGCTCCGCACCTGCGGCGGTACTTTTGGCCGCCATGTTTATTCACGGAGTGCGTCCCGGGCCCCTGATAATGATCGAGTCGCCTGATTTTGTTTACAAGGTGGTGGCCATGGTCTTCCTGGCGACTTGTGCCATGTTTGTGCTGGGGTTATCCATGGTGAAATATGTGGTCAAAGTCCTGCAGGTCCCACGTACAAAATTGATGCCCATCATCTTTACCCTTTGCGTCATTGGCTCATACGCAATTCAAAGCAGGATTTTCGACGTCAGGGTCATGATATTCTTCGGCATTCTGGGGTTTGTAATGCAGCAGATGGAGTACCCTGTTGCACCGATGATTCTCGGCCTGATTCTTGGCAACATGCTTGACACCAATTTCCGGCGGGCGCTGGTGATCGCAGAAGGAGAAGCCCTGCCCTTTATCTCAAGACCAATTTGTCTTGTGCTGATTTCGTTTATCGTTTTGACACTTGTCAGCAAAACCAGGTGGTTCAACATATGCACAACCGTGATCATGACAAAGATGAGATCTCTTATATCGAGGTGACCTGAACATGCATAATACAAGGAACATTCTTCGGGCAGGCATTGTCGGCACTGGATTTGCCGCACGTTTTCACGTTGAAGCGCTGCGAAAAGTCTATGGTTTGGAGGTAGTGATCACCGGAGTCTATTCTCCAACAGAGCAAAACTGCCGTAAATTTGCCAAGGAAAGCGGCCTGGAATGTTTTTCCAGCCTGCCATCGCTGATTAACGAGAGCGACGTCGTCCACGTCTGTACGCCTCCCTCAACGCATGAAGAGATCGGCGTGGAGGTTCTGCGGCAGGGCAAGTACGTTGTGATCGAAAAACCCTTTACCGGCTATTTCGGCGCGGGTGCAGATCATTTTTCAGGGGACACCTTCAATCGCCGGACCGGACTTGAGGCGGCGATACGCAGTGTTCAGAATTTATTAAAGGCCGAAGCCGCCAGCGAGGGGCAGATATGCTACGCGGAAAACTGGGTATATGCGCCTGGCATACAGAAGGAAAGAGAGATTATCGAGAAAACCGGAGCGCAAATTCTCTGGATGCACGGCGAGGAGGCTCATTCCGGCTCCCATTCCCCTTTCTACGGACGCTGGTCTTTCTCGGGTGGCGGGTCGATCATGGGCAAAGCCGTGCACCCGCTCGGGGCCGCACTCTATCTCAAGCAGATCGAGGGTTTTGCGTCCCAGGGCCGGCCTATCCGACCCGTCAGCGTGTCTGCACGAACCCACGCGGTCACCCGCTCGCCGCAATTTCGCAATCTTGGCTTCATAAAATCGGCCTACACTGACATTGAGGATTTCGGCTCCATGCATATTGTCTTCGAGGACGGGATGTTCGCGGATATTTTTGCTTCGGAGCTGGTTCTCGGCGGAGTGCATAACTGGATAGAGATTACGGCGAACAATCATCGAACCAGGGTCAACATCAACCCGAACGACTCGATGCAGTCATACAACCCTAAAGGGACACAGTATAAAGATATTTACACGGTCGAAAAAATAGAGACAAAAGAAGGCTGGTCCAACATCTCTCCAGACGAGGACTGGTTTACCGGCTACCAGAGTGAGATACAGGACTTTTATCATTGCGCCGCGACCGGAGGCCAGCCCCAGTCAAACAGCCTTCTTGCCGCAGATACGATCGCAACGGTATATACAGCCTACTGCTCCGCGGTGGCGGGAGGAAAAGAAGAAAAAATCCCGGTTTGTTGACAAGTACCCGTCGAAATAATTTACACCCCGGGAAATATTGTGCTGAATAAACGGCAAGTTACTGATTATTCAGTATATATTTTTTGGCTTTTTTCTTGCTTTTATTATAAGAACTACCGGTTTCCGCTTTTCCTTCTTGAAAACTTCTGCGTGAAACTTAAGTCGAGGGGATGCAATTGTACCCGTTCCCGCAGATGTCGTTAATAAAAACTTTCCAGCCAGATAACATGTTTTGAAGGACCCTTTGCAGGAGACAGATATGCCTCAGCAGAGTCCCCAGGCAAGCGCCACCGTGCATCGCATCGAGCTCATCATGAGTGATGGCACTCAAATTCATGTCACGCCCAGAGTCCTCGAGGTGTTACTAGACACCAATCGCGTCGCCAAGTTCAAGCGATCGAGCGGCTGGGCGACCGTTGGCCATGACCCTGTTCGTGCTAAGCACATAAAGGATTATTGTAATCTTTATAATGGTCCGGAGCGGCGTATTATCTACTGAGCAGGCTTCGTGATGGCCTTATTGGTTTCACAGGCCCACGAGACAAAATGAAAATCTATCAACGGCTTATTTGAGAACTGCAAGCCGTTCACTTCTCTTGGCAAATACCATTCAATCAGCCAGTCACAGTGGCACCAGGCAGCCGAGCCCTCAAGGGAGCGGCTGCCTTTTTGTCCCTGGCAAAGACTTTCCAAGGTCTGCGCTTCAAGGAATATATAGTGTGGTCACCGTGGGCTGTCGTACTCCGAAAATACGTCACAGCAGATAAAAACGGCCAACTCTGACCCGGGGTTAATCATTATTTCATGGCAGGAATTTCAAGAACACCTCGGATTTGAGAGCTGCCGCCCGTTGTTTCCATATAAGGAATTCTCGGACGCTCAATCCTTTGACAAATCAACATGACCACGCTAAGTTAACAACAGCTCATTTATGCAGAGTTTCAACAAAAGGGGGACGATAAGCAAGCCCCCGCTGAGTGGCGTTAGACTTTTCAAGTCTTGAACGGTTCTTTTATGGAGGTCCTTACAGCGCAGCACGCCAGTTGGCTGGATTTGTGGATTTGAAGCAGACTGAATTGATTATTCTCTGAAAGGCACTCCTATGAAAGTACTGCATCGTCGTTTCTGGTTTTTTCTCATCGCCGGGCTGCTGTTAGCCGCAGTCTCCCAGGCGCAGGACCCGAGCCAGAAAATCCTCGTCAGCAACGCCTGGATTCGCGCTATGCCCCCCTCGATGAAAACTACCGCTGCATACCTGACCATTGAAAACACAACCGGTGCCGAGCTGGTCCTCCAATCTGCCGGCACGACGGTTGCCCGGACCGTTGAAATCCACCGCATGGAACAGGTTGGCGAGGTCATGAAGATGAAAGCGATCGGCGAACTCCGCATCCCCGCCGGAGAGCGGGCAGAGCTGGCTCCGAAGGGGTATCATCTCATGCTGATCGATCTGCTCAGGCCGTTGCAAGAGGGTGAAACCATCCCCTTGGCGTTGAATTTCTCCGGTGGCACCACTGTGCACGTCGATGCCGTCGTCAGCAAATGGGGAACAGGGGCCAGCCAGTAAGCTGGCGTTGCCAAGCGAAGGGAAAAGCTGGTGAGCAGAAAGCTGTTGCTGACATTATCCATGGCCGGCATTGGCTTATGCCTGCTGCTGATTATGGTGTCTTTCCTGGTCGACCTCCCGAGATTAACGCCGACCGGGACCGAACAGATGTTCAATCCCAGTGGTGATTTCACCCTCACGGACGACAGCCGCACGATTTTTCATCTTAAGGACTTGCGGGGGGAAATCGTCCTGCTGTTTTTCGGCTACACCTCCTGCCCGGATGCCTGTCCGGGAACCCTGGCCAAGATTCACCGGGCGCTCACCTTGCTGGGCCCGGAGCAGAAACAGGTACGGACGGTGTTTGTTTCGGTAGACCCGGAGCGGGATACGCCTGAGAAGTTGAAAGAGTACCTGGAATATTTTGGCGTCAATGCCGTGGGCCTGACCGGGACCAAAGCGGAAATCGACGCTGTCGTTAAAGCCTATCATGCCTATTATCTGAAAATTCCGGGCCAATCGGCTGACTGGTACACTGTCAACCACACCACAACCGTTTTCCTCGTCGACCAAAAAGGCAAGGTTCGCCATCTGCTCAAGTTCGAGGACACGGCTGAACAGATGGCCGCAACGCTCAGGAAATTTCTCTAAACGACAATAGAAAACCGCCCCTTTTCAGAGGCGGCTCTCAAGCTGTGCACTACATGCATTAATTATCGAGTCCTGCCAGTCATTTATGATGGCATTAGTCCTTGATAGCCTGAGGCTAAAGACCTTTTGCCTGTCTCAAGTCAACTTACTTGTGTGTTTGGTCCTTATCCCGGGTCTGATCCTTATCCCGGGTCTGATCTTTATCCTGATCCTGATCCTGATCCTTATCCTGGTCCTTGGTCTGGTCCTGGTCCTGGTCCTTGGTCTGGTCCTGGTCCTTGGTCTGGTCCTGGTCCTTGGTTTGATCATTCATCTGATCCTGATCTTTGATCTGATCCTGGGCCAGATCTAG
>JAHEEU010000096.1:5725-10984 GCA_024640545.1 Geobacteraceae bacterium | reverse complement strand
GTGCGCGATGAAACGCTTCCAGTGGAGTCCAGTAGAAAGGGCCGATATCGGCCTTGAGACGTTCGAAGAGGGAGTCATCGCCTCTGGCAAAGCCGACCAGGGGATCGCCCCAGGCCGGTTCGCCGGTCGCATCCCCAAGGGTGTTGGCTGGAGAGTCACAAAAATCAGCGATGATTTTTGTGACCCAATTGCGGTTTTTTACCTGGGGGTTTGCCATGCCAGGTGTCCTTCGCGAGAGCGCTGTGGCGACCCGGGTCACGCAACTCGAGAGTGCCGACTCTTGGTCCTTACCATCCGGTGTGCATGCCTAGAAGCTGTGGGCCAGGCTCAGGTGAAAAGTCACATCCGATGAAGCATCTATGGATAGGTCTTCACCGACCCCGATATCCAGTGAGGTCTTCTCACCAAGGCCGAGGGTCCCGCCCATGGTCAGAATCAAGGCCGGGGTGCCTATCTCATCGAGGTCGCTGTCGTAAAGTGCGCTGTGGCTGTCAAGCTGGAGTTTGAGGCCGAGCCAGTCGATGGGACTCCATCCGGCCCCTAGCCAGCCGCTGGCGGCCCAGTTCTCAACGCGATCCTGCAGGACATCGCCATCATCCAGCCAGGTTCCCCCGAGACCGCCCCAAAGCGAAGCGCTGCCCTTTTCGAGAGGAAAATCCCGTTGTGCCGAGAGTGCCAGGGAGATGTCCCAGCCGCCGCTGCCGGTGAACTTGTCTGCATCGCCGGTCGGCGTCTTGATGGTGGCCTGGATGCTCGCGGCAGAATTTTCAGCGTCCAGCCACTGCCAGGCCGCGAGCAAGCGGATATCACCAATGCCGTTGGTTTGGTGGTCGAGCAGGAAGTCGTCGCCATCGTTGGAGTCATAAGCATAGTTGATTTGGTCTTTTGACATGTTATTGCGATCGGCGTTCGGCATGCCGAACAAATCATGAAAGTTCTCGATGAAGCCGTCGAGAAAACCCTTGCTTTGCCAGACCCATGGCAGGTCGATACCAACCTGCAGGTGTTCGGCGAGCCCGTAGCGCAAACCGAGATTGGCCACATAGGTCTCACCATCAAGGACAATGTTCTCGCCACTCCGATTGTCATCGGTGGCAATATTGGAAACATCCAGGCCCAGTCGCGATGAGAACTGGCCGGGTTGGTTGACACGCGCCGGTTCGGCAACGGGCAGCCCGTGGACCAGGGCGGGTGGCGAGAAGTTGCGGACCGCGAACGGGGCGAGCTCAACTCCCCAGGCAGGCAGTACCGTGCTCGCCGTGATGAGACCTGCATAGATCAGAATACGCTTGAGCATTTCACTCTCCTGACTTGAGAACGGGTTTGGCCAGGGTTCCTGAGATTCGCAAGGTATAACGGCCGTCTGCATCCGCTTCTCCGGCGAGCTGGAGCATTGAGGTGATGGTTGGATTGGGGTTCGTGCCTGGGCTGACCAGCAGTGTAATCCCCATCCGGCTGGCTGCCGCCGTGCGGCCGACCAGGAGGTTCCCCTCGCCGCTTAGGTCGAGTACGCCCCCCTTGGCGGTCAGCGACTTGATCTGCATGCTCCGGCCCTGACCGTCCCCCTGCAGGGTAATCTCACCGAGAGGGATGCCCTTGTTGTCTGGATCGAGGCTTGCCAGCCCGATGATCATGACATCGCTCAGGCGCAAATTAAAGCTGGTTTTCGTTTCGCGATCGAGACGTGTGGCGGTATCGAGCTGCGCTTCGCTGACGGTCCCCGTGATATTGCAAGGCAGCGGCTCCTGCAAGGGCAGGTCGAAACGCAGGCCGGCCGCCCCGACACTCAGTGCACCGCTCTTCTGCACAATACCCGCCAGCGTCCCGCTCATGAGTTTGGCCTGCAGTCGGGCCCCGGGGTCGGACAACAGGGACGACCAGAGCGGGGCAATTTTCAGCTCATCGATCTCCAGCGGCCGGGGCAAGCCGGTCACGTTGATCTTGAGGCGCTCGAAATCAAAGGTCAGCAACGGATAGAGGGCGAGCTGCTCGATCTCAAGCTGCGTTCCGGTTCGTGCCTCGGACTCCTGGATAATGCGTTGTTTCAAGACTTCTTCCGGGAAGAACAGGTAGAGGCCGGCCAGCAGGCCAACGACAAACAGGCAAATTCCCGCCAACAGCCAAAGACCCGGCCACTGACGTCTCGGCGCATGTCTCCTGCCGGTGGCGGGCGCTTTGTCTTTGTTGCGACGGAGAGAGAACTTCATGCTGATTTCCTTAATGCCGTGATCGTCATGCTGGCGTCGAGCAGGGAGTGGTCATCGAAACGCTGCTTGAGGTAGAGGTTCCTGACCTGCATCGGCGTGGTCGCCGATTCCACGCCCCAGAGCAGCTCCAGGACCTGCCTGAGTGAGAGCTTCTCGAGCTTAACCTCCACCGAATCGATAGTGAATTCATTTTGGGGCATCGGGGACTGGGGTCGCATGGACACGAGGTTCTCCCGGCCGGCTGTCCGTTCGACGAGATTCTCGATAAAGGTCAGCGCAGAGAAATTCTCACTGTTTTTCACGCGCATTTCCACCTGGAGGATCTGTTGCTGCATCGCCAGATACTGTGCTCGCAGTGACTTGACTTCTTGCAACTGCTGGCTGCGTGCCGCAATCTGCTTGTCGAGCCGGGTCAAAGCACCGCGGTACGGCATCAGTACCGCCAGATAAAGCAGGGCCAGGGCCAGGGCTATGCCCCCCACAGTGACGAATATCCGTTCCCGCTGATTCAATTGACTGATCATTGTTCAGCTCCCTGGTTGGCAAGTGACAATAAAAGACGGAAGTCGATCCGGCTGCCGTCCAGGCTCATCTTGGCATCGGAGACCTGGACCCTGGCAAACAGGGGTGACTCGCCGAGCGTCCGGGCCATCTGGTTGACCATTTCGAAGGAAGCCGCCCGCCCGGCGAGCTTCAGGTCTTCCGGGCCCAGGGAAAACTCCTGGATCTCGACAGTGACCGGCTCGGGTAAAGCGGAAACCACCTTGAGGATAGCCAGCGTCGAGGTCTGGTCACCGGCGATCAGGCTGCCCTTCGCCTGCAGTTCGCGAATCGCGCTCTTGAGTTGCAGCGGCACATCGACAATGGTTGTGGCTTGTGGGAACAGCGTGCGGTAGACACTGACGATTTCCGTCTGCAACTGCTCGCCGCGACCTGTTTTGTCGACATATTTGAAGGTCATCGAACCGAGCATAATCAGTACCACCATGCCGAGCAGCGCCGCCAGCAGTACGAGTTTGCGCTTCAGGTTGGCCCATTCCCCCTTGAGGGCATAATTGCCCTGGCGAAAGTTGAAGGAGCGGCCCTTCTTAGTCACCCCGGCGCGCAGAGCCAGCGCCACGGCCGGCATGAATTCACCGTCGATCAGCTGGCCGTCGAGTTCAAGGGCAAGCATCGTCACCCCCTGCTCGATGGTCTGCAGCGCTTCGGCCAGCTCCTGGGTGGCTCCTGTGCCCATCAGGCTGATGGGCAGGCCCTCGGCTCCCGCTATATGCTTGAGGACCCTGATTTCCCTGCGCAGCTGCTGGAGTTGGACTGCGGGTGCCTGGCCTGCGCCGGCAGGCAGGACACGGTAGTCTCCCAGTTGCCCGTTCTGCACCAGGGAGACAGTGGTCTCCTGGTCGGTCGCGCAAATCAGGATGCCGTCACCGATCTGCTCGCCAAGTCCCGCCACATAACAGAACGGGGCCAGGTCGATCAGGTGCAGCGGCAGAGCCGCTTCCTCGAAGGGCGCCAAGATAGCATGAAGCGTATCGGCGGTGACAGTCGCAGTGGCTACACTTGCACCCGCGTCGGTCTGCTGCGATTGCTGGATCGCCGTGGCGCAATTGTCGACAGCGATCGGCAACTGGCTGGACAGCTCGAAAGGAATCGCCGCAGCGATCTTCTTCTCGTCGCGGAAAGGAAATTCGAGGCGGCGTACATAGGCGCTGCGCGCCGGCAGGCAGGCCACAAGCTGATCACCGATTCTGAACTCACCGGTCAGGATCTCTTCCAGCTGGGTGGCCAGCTCCTCAGGATTTGCATAATCCCTGGATTGCAGGGAGCTGACCGAGGGCTGCCCCTTGTCCCTAGTGAGGGTGGCAACGCGTAGCTTGTGATCGCCGATCTCTATACCTATTAGTCGCTTGCTCATGACATCAATTCACCTTGAAAAGAAGCAGTTTGTTGCCTTGCTTGTCGACCTCTGCGACCAGCCGGCGGGTACCGTCATTGACCAGGGCCGAGGATTCGATCCGATATCCCCTGCTTGTCGTGCCCAACTGTTCCAGATTGGCGAGGGTCTTTAGGACAGTGTAGTACTGCGGCGCGATGACATCCTCGAGCTGGGCGACGGTCTTGATCGGCTCTGTCTGGCGGTAGTCGATAATCGTTAGCGCAACATCACGGTCAATCAAGAGGTCGAGCGACATCAGGACCTCGGCGCTGGCCGTGTTGATGTTTATTTTTACATTGTTGTTGACAGTCAGTTGCGGACTGATCAACTTGACGATTTCAGGTGTGAACCCCTTGACCAGGGAGAGTTCCTCAAGGGTTTCGAGGGGGCCGTTCTTACAGTGGTAAGGTTCATGCAACCCCTGGTAATAAATATCTTCGGCCCCTGCGACCGGTATGTTCTGACCATCGGTATGAATTTCCGTGTAGGGATCGCCACCTTCGTCCAGCCAGTCGATCAAGGCGGCGGTCAATTCAGCCGGGTCCCCAAGGTCTCCCAGGTCCATGGCAAGCAGAAAGCGATAGAAGCGATCTATCATGATCGCCTGCGGATTGTTTCCGGAGACCATGCTGTTGATGGCCAGTTTGCCATCCTGGTCCTCGATCTGGATCGTGATGCTGGCGCCGTCAGCGACCGGATAGTTGACCACACCCCTGCTCCAGAGCTCATTCAGCGTGTCATAACTGTTGGTGTCGGCCTGCAGGATCATGCGTCCGGCGTTGACCCCTCCCTTGGCCAGGTAATAGGCCCTGGTGCTGTCACGAAACGTTTCGGTAAGTCGCATGTCGACCAGGGTTGAAAAGGCCAGATCGCTTAACAGCGCAGTCAACATCGCGACCACGACCAGTACGATCAACAGGGCCATCCCCCGGTTGCTTCGCCGCTGTTTCATCGTGTCGCCACCTCGGGGATTTCGACGGCCGAGATGAATTGAACCGGCTCCCGCCCAACCCTGCGCAGCTGCAGGGCAATCTCAACCATTTCCGGTAAGCCTGAAATCCGTCCGTCCCAATTCTCCTGCCACTGCCCCTTGGCAAAAAAGCGCAGGGTCATGGC
>JAHEEU010000096.1:0-5625 GCA_024640545.1 Geobacteraceae bacterium | reverse complement strand
CCGGCTCCCGCCCAACCCTGCGCAGCTGCAGGGCAATCTCAACCATTTCCGGTAAGCCTGAAATCCGTCCGTCCCAATTCTCCTGCCACTGCCCCTTGGCAAAAAAGCGCAGGGTCATGGCCTCGACTCCCGGCGCCAGGCGCATCATGTCTTCGATGCCGCTCTCGGTCACCTGCTCATGAGCGGGATGCTCGCTGCGCATCAGGACCAGGCCCGATGCCGCATTCTCCGGGTCGGTTACGAGCAGGTAGCGCACCCTGGCGAGCCCGGACCCCGTCTGGCTCAATGGAGAAACTGCCGTTGTGGTCAGCTCCAGGATCGCCGTATTTTCACTAGCCTTGCCGCCGTTAAAGACCAGGTTTTTATCGCGGGCCTGGAAATAGGTGCCGCGCAGCTCCCGGCCCAGGCGATCGAAAATGATCCGAGCCCGGTGATATTCGGCGCTGTCAGCATCGAGGCGTCCCCTGGCCACACTGACCGAAGTGAAGATGCCGTAAACGGAGGTCAGAAGAATGGCCAGTATGCTGATCGCAACCAGCACCTCGACCAGCGTGAAGCCGCTCGCCGAACCTGTACCCTGGCCGGGAGTCGGACTGCCCTTGCCGCCCGCCGGGACCCTAGAAGACGAAAGAGGTGAGATCGACCATTTCATTGCGCTCTTCGTCTCCCCAGAGAACAGTCACCGTAACCAGACGTATCGAAGGCAAGGGCGTCTCGGCAAAGGTGATGCGCCAGCGGTAGTCACTGTAGGGGCTGTCGAATACGCCCTCTGTCTCCGCGCTCCCCAGACTCCCGTTGCGTGAATTCACTTCGGTCTCGGCCATCTTGTGCTGGGCCAGCAGGGTGGCGGAGGTGATCCTCTGCAGGCGATCATGGACACCGATCGACCGGTTGGCCAGTGACAGCAGGGAGATCATGGCGATACTGACGATGGCCAGTGCGATCATGATCTCCAGCAGCGTAAAGCCACCGCACCGCAATTTTTTTGGACAAAGGTCCTGCTGCATCGCCAATTCCGCCATGCCGGCCCGGTTTAAAATTGCCGGTAACCCTGGTAAATCTCTGTCGATCCGGTCAAAGGGTTGACCCGCAGCGTCAGCAGATTGTCCTTGCCGTCATCGAGGTGGATGACGGTTTCCTCTATCCAACCGCTCGGGTCGATCCGGATCGTCACCTGGCCTGCAGTGAACTTGCCCCGCCCAGGCACCTGCAGATCACGGAAACGGACAGCACCTTTCAGGGTCGCTTCCCGCCCCTGGTCAGGGGCATCGACCAGTTCGCTGTTTTCCTCCAGCACCTGGGCGCGGTAGGACCTCTGGTCCAGATCGTAGATCAGTCGGTACTCGTGCCCGGTCAAGGCGGCTTCGTTGAACAGGTATTTGATGGTGCCGCTGAGTCGCCGGGCTGAAGTGTCGAGGCTGCCGGTGCCGATGTTGCCTAACAGAGGGATGCTCAGCACCATGAACAGGCTGATCAACACCATGACCACAACGATTTCGATCAGCGTGAAGCCGGCTGTGCCCTTCTCTCCGGAGCCATCCTGCAACTGCCTATTGCGGTTCATATCAGTCATTTGGCGCCGGTCGCGGCGGCCTTTGACCATGCGCCAGGGCGTCACCGGATTAATCTAGCTCCCAGCTGTTGATGTCGGCATCGAAGCTCTCGCCACCGGCCTGTCCGTCAGCGCCGTAACTGATCAGGTCAAAATTATGATTGTGCAGGCCGGGTGAGAGATAGACGTAATTATTCCCCCAGGGATCGACAGGAACTCTCTTCAGGTAGCCGTCTACCGAATACTTGGTCGGGATCAGGCCGGTGGTCGGCTTTTCGACCAGGGCCTTGAGCCCCTGGTCCGTGGAGGGGTAGAAACCGGTGTCGAGCTTGAACAGGCCGAGGGCTTCTTCGATGCCTTTCATGTCGACCTTCGCCTTGACAACTTTGGCCTCGTCGGGCCGGCTCAGCAGGCGCGGGACAACGATGGCGGCCAGAATACCGAGAATAACCACCACGACCATGATTTCGATCAGGGTGAAGCCGCGACTGCCATGTAACTTTGAGGATTGCATTCTGATTATTCTCCTTAAGGCATTGTCTTGACGTTTCTCTGGCAACCTTTAGTGGAAGCGCAAAGATTGTTGAATCGTTGAACTGTTGAATGATCCTTCCCTGATTGAATGGAAGAAATGGTTCAAAAATCCAAAAATACAACGATCAGCCAAACCCCTGGCTGGCCTGGAAAATCGGCAGCAGGATGGCCAGAACCACGAAACCGACCAGAGTCCCCATGACCAGGATCATCAAGGGTTCGAGCAGCGAGAGCATACTGGTGATGGCGAGGTCGGTCTGGTGCTCGTAGGTGTCGGCAACCCGGAACAGCATCTCCTCGAGCTGGCCGCTTTTTTCTCCGGCGGCCGAAACCTGGGCCAGCATCGGCGGGAAGACCGCCGTCTGTTTGAGAGCTGCGGCCAGGCTGCCGCCTTCCTGGACCCGCTTGGTGGAGGTTTCCACCGCTTCGTTGAGGACCCGGTTGCTCAGCAGGTTGCGCGAGATGTCGAGGGCCCTGAGCAAAGGCACGCCGCTCTCGAGCAAAGTCCCCAGGGTGCGGGCAAAGCGGGCTGTGGCGATCAGCAATATCAGCCTGCCGAGCAACGGGGTTCTCAGGATCAGAGAGTCGGTGCGCATTCTCCCCTTTTCGGTGTTGCGGTAGCGCTTCAGAGCGACCAGCGCTGCAATCAGCAGCAGTCCCAGCAGCCACCACCAGCTGGAGAGGAAGTCCGTCAGGGAGATCAACAGCAGCGTCGGCCAGGGCAGGGCCTGTTCCAGTTCATTGAGCATGCTGGTGATCTTCGGGATCACAAAAGCGAACAGGAAGACCAGCACGCCGCTGCCGACCAGGGTCATCAGGAACGGATAGGCCAGGGCGGCCTGGATCCGTGAACGCATACGCGCCTGCTTCTCGAGAAAGTCCGCCAGGCGGTGCAGGGTCTGGTCGAGCGTGCCGCTGTCCTCGCCGACCTGGATCATGTTGATGAACAGGTCGGGAAAGATATGGCGGTGAGCAGACAGGGCCTGGTGGAGCGTGCCGCCCTGAACGACTTCTTCGCGAATCTTGGCGAAAGTGCTCGACAGCAGCGGCTGGTCAGCCTGCTCGTTGACGGTGTTCAGGGCCTCGTCCAGGGCCAGACCGGCGCCGAGCAGGGTCGCCAACTGGCGGGTTGCCGCGGCCAGTGCGCCGGTCGGCAGTTTGCGGGTCGGTCCGAAGCGGAGTGACAGCCTTCGGGTCCGCCGTTGCGCGCTGGTCTCGCGCAGTTCAGTTGGAAAGATCCCCTGGCTGCGCAGCTGTTGGCTGACGGCCTTGCGCCCGGGTCCGTCGACGGTCCCGGATTTCTTGCGGCCCTGGGTATCGAGACCGGAGTATTCAAACAGCGGCAACTCTAGACCTCCTCCTGGGTGACGCGCAGGATCTCCTCGAGCGAGGTCTCGCCCTGCAGGGCCTTGGCCACGCCGGCTGCACGCAGGCTCTGCATGCCGCGCCGCATCGCCGCCTGCTTGATCGTGGCGGCATCCTTGTCCTGCAGGAGCAGCTCGCGAACGGTCTCGTCGATGGTCATCAGCTCATAGATGCCGCTGCGACCCCAGTAGCCGATATCCATGCAGCGGGCGCAGCCGCGTCCCTGGTAAAATGTCGGGTTGACGGGGAGATCGCATTCGCCGCCAAGCTGGTCGAGCAACTCGGCCGGCGGCGCCACCGTCTCCTTGCAGTGCGGGCAGATCCTGCGCACCAGGCGCTGGGCGAGGATGCCGACGATGCTGGAGGCCGCCAGGAAGGGCTCGATGCCCATTTCCACCAGCCGGGTGAGGGCGCCGGCGGCATCATTGGTGTGCAGGGTGGAGAAGACCATGTGGCCGGTCAGCGCCGACTGTACGGCAATCTCCGCGGTTTCCCGGTCGCGGATCTCGCCGACCATGATGATGTCGGGGTCCTGGCGCAGGATCGAGCGCAGGCCGTTGGCAAAGGTCAGGTTGATCTTGGGATTGACCTGGATCTGGCCGACCCCGGCGAGCTGGTATTCGATGGGGTCCTCGACCGTGATGATATTCTTCTCGCGGTTGTTCAGCCGGTTCAGCGCCGCATACAGGGTCGTGGTCTTCCCGGAGCCGGTGGGCCCGGTCACCAGGAAGATACCGTGGCTTTTCCTGATCATCCCCTCGAACTGGCCGAGCAGCGCGCTCCCCAGGCCGATCTCCTGCAGGGAGAGGATACTCGAAGCCTTGTCGAGCAGGCGCAGCACGACCCGCTCCCCGAAGGCGGTCGGCAGGGTTGAGACGCGGATGTCCACATCCCGCCCGGCCACCCGCACCCGGAAGCGGCCGTCCTGGGGCAGGCGCTTTTCGGCGATATTCAGCTGCGCCATGATCTTGATGCGGGAGACGATGCCGGCGTGGGCTTTTAACGGTGGATGCAGCACTTCGTAGAGGATGCCGTCGATCCGGTAGCGGACCACCATGTCCCGTTCGAAGGGCTCGATATGGATATCGCTGGCGCGTTCCTTGTACCCCTGGGTGATCAGGCTGTTGACGAAACGGATGATCGGCGCTTCGTCGGAAGTGTCGATCAGGTCGGCAGGTTCGAGGTTGCGGACCAGGTCGCCGTCATTTTTCCCCTCGATCTCCTCGATGACCTCGGCTGAGTCTCCGGCCTGTTTTTCATAGCCGCGATTGATGGCCCGCAGAATCTCTTCCGGGGTGGCGACGCAGGGCTCGATATCCTCCCGGGTCAGGGTGCTCAAGTCGTTCAGCGGGCGGGTGTCCAGGGGGTCGGCCACCGCCACCTGCAGGCGGCCATTCTGCCTTGACAGCGGGTAGATGCGGTATTCCTTGGCAAAGCTGATCGGGATCAAATCGAGCAGATCCTCAGTCGACGATTCCTCCGGAAACGTCTCCAGGAACGAGAGTTCAAACTGGACGGCCAGGGCCTTGGCCAGCGTCGCACTGTCCAGCGCCTTCATCTTGATGAGCACCTGCCCGAGGCGGTCGCCTTTCTGCTCCTGTTCCCGCAAGGCCGCCTCGATCCGCTCCAGGGGAATCTCGAAGTCTTGCTGCAGTATCTCGCCAATGCGTCGCCAACGTTGCATGTCGAGTTGCTTTCCGGGTTGAGGAGAAATCATTGCTTGGCCGGCGCATCCGAAGGTGTTGCCGTGCCCGGAGTCCCGCCTTGCGATTCGCCAGCAGGGGCGTCACTCTTCTCCGCGCCAACTTCTCCCTTGAGCTTGTCGAGGCCATCTCTATCCAGTTCCCCGAAGAAATTGACCGGCACAGCGTCGATGACTTTGTCGGTAAGGAACCCTTTGGCTGCCGTACGATTGCGGCCGGTCACCCGTTCCAGGTCTTCAGGGCCGTTGATAATGGTCGGGTTGATGAAGATCAGCAGGTTGGTCTTTTCCTCCTGGGTCGAGGTCCGCTTGAACAGCCAGCCGAGGAAGGGGATGTCGCCGAGGATCGGTACCTTGGAGACCGATTCGGTGACATTGGTGTCGATCAGCCCCCCGAGCACGACGGTTTTGTGGTTTTCCACCAGGACCGTGTTGCGCAGCACCCGCTTGGTGAAGGTCGGGCCGACATCGC
>JAHEEU010000252.1 GCA_024640545.1 Geobacteraceae bacterium | reverse complement strand
TGCTCAGCTACCAGAGCGGCTACCTGGTGGCGAAGAACCGGGTGCAGATCTGCCTGATGAGCAGCTTCAGACGCAAAAACCTGCAGCAGCTGCTCGGTCACATGCGCACCCACATGCGCGTCCTGCACTGATTATGCAGAAAGGATAAAAGTTCATGCGGGAGAAGTGGAGAGCACCCGCATGAACATGGTTCTTTTTCATACATGGAGGTTGCAACTTGCAGGCGTCGCAGCGCGAGCAAAACCTGGAATTGGCGCTTGCAGTGATCGGTCGTCAACAATGCGGAGAAAAAGGGAGGTTGCTATGAAGAAAATGTTTGGAAGGCTGGGAGTGGTAGTCATGGCAGCGGGGGTGATCGTTTTAATGGTCAGTGGAACAAGTTTGGCAAAAAACCCCAAAGCGGAAGTCTTTGTAATTGGCGACAGCCTGTCGGATCCGGGGAATCTGTTTAATCTAACAACAGAGTTGTCCACTCCTACTAGTTTTCTGTACCCATTCGCCTTGCCCCCCAGCCCACCGTACGAATACCGCTACAGTAACGGTAAGGTGTGGACAGAATACTTCTCGGCTGATATGGGGGTTCCAGTCGACAGTCGTGCTTACGGAGGCGCACTCTCAGGTGTTTTTAATATAGGGGGAAATTGGGAGGTTTCCAATTTCAATAGCGTCCAGTTCGCTCCAAGCTTCCCCGAACTCCCGGGAGTTACAGAAGAAATTAACGGTTTGCTTGCGGATTATCCTGGAGGATTGAATAAAGATGCGCTTTATGTGATCTGGGCAGGTGCCAACGATTTCTTCCTGGGTTTGACGCTGGAACAACAAGGAGTCGAAAATGCCTTATCGTCTACCCTCGCCCAAACGTTAGGAAACATCGCAGGTGCGGTATGTCAGTTAGGTGCAGCTGGGGCAAAGCATTTCGCTATTGGCAACATGCCCGATATCGGAATGACGCCCGAAGCAAAGGCTCTTGGCCCGGGCTTTCAAGCAGCATTGTCTTACGCCGCTGATTGGTACAACTCTGAATTAGTAAAAGCTCTTGCGGGCCTTCCGGCTCCGTGTGCCGAGACAATGGTCATCCTCGACACTTACGAAATTATACAGGCTGTTCATGATAAACCGGAGCTGTTTAACTTGCCTAAGTATGAAAATGATGAAAATGTTGAAGAGGCCTGCCTCGATTGGCCGGGAAGGCCAGATCCTCCATTGAGTATTTGTGACTCTCCCGACGATTACCTGTTCTGGGACTCGGTCCATCCGACCACGGCCGGACATGCGATCTTTGCGGATGAGTTTCGTGCGGCTTTCTGCGGAACCGGCGCAGATCACCCCGGCCTGCGGGGTCGTCCTACAGGTGCGCCTCCCGCAGTGTGGCGCGGTATCTGTTATGGAACCAATTAGCTGGAACGAATAAGAAAAAGGCCAGAAAGCACAGACTATTCGTGTGGCGGAAAAAACTGGTCGGATGTGTAACCTAAAAACCAGGGGATTACCAAAGAAAGAGGCCTCGCAGTCGGTAGATTGCGAGGCCTTGCTTCCTGTGACGCCCAAGGCTTGGTTGGCTTCGACATGGATATAGGCTATCATTCCTGCAGCGAGATCCGGTAACCGCCCTGACGCCCCGGATTGTTTCGAGGCTGCAATAAGCGTTACCGGCAGATCTCCTGCATCGTTACCCCTCAGGCTTTTAATTATGCCAGGCGAGATTCTGAGATGAAAATTGTCATTGCCCCCGATTCATTCAAGGAGAGCCTGTCCGCCCAGGAAGTGGCCGAGCAGATCGAGGCCGGCTTCAAGACCATCTTTCCCGAGGCCCACTATGTGAAGCTGCCCATGGCCGATGGCGGCGAGGGCACGGTCGAGGCGATGGTCGCCGCCACCGGCGGCAGAACGGTTGCCGTGCAGGTGACCGGTCCCCTTGGCACGCAGGTCGAGGCGTTTTATGGCGTGACCGGTGACGAAACGACCGCGGTCATCGAGATGGCTGCCGCCAGCGGCCTCGCCCTGGTCCCACCGGAATTGCGCAACCCGATGAAAACCACCAGCTTCGGAACGGGGGAGCTGATCCGGCAAGCCCTGGATGCCGGCTTGAGGCGCTTGATCATCGGTATCGGCGGCAGTGCGACCAACGACGGCGGGGTCGGCATGCTGCAGGCCCTCGGGGTCAAGTTCCTCCAACAAGAGGGTCGGCAGGAGATCGGCTTAGGTGGTGCAGCCCTGGAGTCCTTGGCCAAGATCGATACGGGTGGCCTGGACCCGCGTTTGCAGGGATGCCACGTCATGGTGGCCTGTGACGTCGACAACCCGCTGACCGGCCCCCGTGGGGCTTCTGCGGTGTTTGGTCCTCAGAAGGGCGCGTCGCCGGAGATGGTGGCCCAGCTCGATGAAAACCTTTGTCATTTCGCCCACCTGGTCACCCGTGATCTGCACCGGGATATCGCTTCTGTTCCAGGGGCCGGAGCGGCCGGCGGGATGGGGGCGGCACTGATGGCTTTTCTGAACGCTGAACTGCGGCCGGGAATCGAGATCGTTATGGAGGCCATTGGCCTGGAAGATGCTCTGGCTGAAGCCGACCTGGTGATTACCGGGGAAGGGCGGATCGATGGACAGACCATTTACGGCAAGGCTCCTGCCGGTGTTGCCCGGCTTGCCAAGCAGCGCGGTCTCCCGGTGATCGGTTTCGCCGGTAGTTTGACGACGGATGCAGAGATCGTTCATGAACACGGCCTGGATGCCATTTTCAGCGTGGTCAACCGGCCCTGTAGCCTGGATGAAGCGTTTCGCGACGCCGGACATACCCTGCGCACCACCGCGCGCAATGTGGCGGCGACCATAAAGTTGGCGGGCGATCTTGACCGGTAAGCCCGAAGCCGGGTTTGTGAGTGATCGGCAATCGTCATCTGCACTGAACTAAGTTGCCGACCGAACAAGAACAGGCCTCGTGTCTCAGCGCTCCCCGCAAATATAAAAGCCCCTACGCTCGGTATCGTGGGGGCTTATATGTTGAAATCCACCGGGGCCGGTTGGCTGCAACCACCCAGGTGCGAAGAAATGCATTTCCGGCCAATCGGCCAGATGCTAAACTGGCAGACATATCATTATGAAACTGGCATTCATTCTCCTGCAAAATCTCGCGTTCTTCCTGGTCGTCGCCTACCTGTTCAGCAAGTCGCCGGCCTT
>JAHEEU010000095.1 GCA_024640545.1 Geobacteraceae bacterium | reverse complement strand
TGCCCTGGCCAGCGAGAACGCCAGTTTCTGCCTCTCCGAGGTCAAGCTCGGCCTGATCCCGGCTGTCATTTCGCCCTACGTCGCCGCGGCAATCGGCTCCCGCGCCACGCGCCGCTATTTCCTCTCCGCCGAACGGTTCGATGCCGCCGAAGCCTACCGGCTTGGCCTGGTGCACGAAGTCATGCCCCCTGAAGAGCTGAATCCGCGTGCCGACCAGCTGAGCCGGCTGCTGCTGCAGAACGGACCGCAGGCCATGGCCTCGGTCAAAGCCCTGGTTGCCGAGGTGGCTTTGAGTTTCCTCGATGACGACCTGATCGCCGACACCGCCGAGCGCATCGCCGAAGCCCGGGCTTCCGACGAAGGCCGTGAAGGTCTGTCGGCCTACCTGGAGAAACGCAAGCCCAACTGGATCAGAGGATGATGCGATGTTCGACAAGATACTGATTGCCAATCGCGGCGAGATCGCCTGTCGCGTCATCCGCACTGCCCGCCGGCTCGGCATCGCCACGGTGGCGGTCTTCTCCGAAGCGGATGCCGAGGCGCTGCACGTCAGCCTGGCCGACGAGGCACGTCTGATCGGTGCCGCGCCGGCCCGGGAGAGCTACCTGGTCGCCGAAAGGATTCTTCAGGCCGCCCTCGACAGTGGTGCCGATGCGATCCACCCCGGCTACGGGTTCCTCTCGGAAAATGCCGGCTTCGCAGCGGCATGCGCGGCCGCCGGGATCGTGTTCATCGGGCCCCCGGTGGCGGCAATCGAGGCCATGGGTTCGAAGAGCGCCGCCAAGCAGATCATGAGCGCCGCAGGGGTGCCTCTGGTGCCCGGCTATCACGAGGCGGACCAGACGCCGGAACGCCTGCGCCTGGCTGCCGATGCGACGGGCTATCCGCTGCTGATCAAGGCCAGCGCCGGTGGTGGCGGCAAGGGGATGCGGGTGGTACGCAGCCCCGAGGAATTCTCCGCAGCGCTGCAGGGCGCCAGGCGCGAAGCAGCGGCCGCCTTCGGTGATGACCGGGTCCTCCTGGAAAAATACCTGGAACGGCCGCGTCACGTGGAAATCCAGGTCTTTGCCGATACTCAAGGCAACTGCGTGCATCTCTTCGAACGGGATTGCTCGATCCAGCGGCGTCATCAGAAAGTTGTCGAAGAGGCCCCGGCCCCTGGCTTGAGCGAGGAGCTGCGTGCCCGCATGGGCGCCGCTGCGGTTGCCGCGGCCCGGGCCATAGGCTACGTCGGCGCCGGCACGGTGGAATTCCTGCTCGACGCCGATGGTTCCTTCTATTTCATGGAAATGAACACGCGCCTCCAGGTCGAACACCCGGTGACCGAGATGATTACCGGTCAGGACCTGGTGGCCTGGCAGCTGCGGGTTGCCGCCGGTGAATCTTTACCCTGTCGTCAGGAAGAGCTGGGCATCAGCGGGCACGCTATCGAAGTCCGGGTCTATGCCGAGGATCCCGCCCGGGATTTCCTGCCTTCCATCGGTCCGCTGCGGCATTTGCGCCAACCGCAGGAAAGTGCCCATGTCAGGGTGGACACCGGTGTCCGCCAGGGGGACGAAGTCAGCATGCACTACGACCCGATGATCGCCAAGCTGATCGTCTGGGATCACGACCGGAGCCGAACGGTGCGACGCCTGCAGCAAGTCCTGGCGGAGTTCCAGGTGGTCGGTGTTGCCGCCAATATCGGCTTCCTCGCCGCGGTGGCCGCTCACCCCGCCTTCGCCTCAGCTCAGCTCGATACCGGGTTTATCGAGCGCCACCGCGCCGAGCTGTTTCCCGAGGTCGGAGCGGCCAGCGACCGAATCCTGGCCCTGGCCTGCCTCGACCTGCTGCTGCGGCGCACCGGCGAAGCAGAAGATGCTGCGCAGGCCTCGGGTGATCCCTATTCGCCGTGGCACAACACCGGCGGCTGGCAGCTCAACTCGGACAATTACCATCGGCTGGATTTCATCGACGGCGGCGAAGCGGTAGAGGTCACGGCCCACTTCCGTGCCGAAGGCTACCTGCTTGACCTCCCGGGCGGCTCTTTACTGGTCAGTGGCTGCATCGACGAGGACGGCGACCTGTGCGCCGATCTCGACGGTCGTCGCTGCCGGGCAACGGTGGTTCGTCACGGCCAGGAACTGACCATCCTCAGCGACGGCCACAGCCACCTGCTGACGGTCGAGGACCCGGCTCTGCTGGCAGAGGATCATGAGGTTGCCGCCGGGCGACTGACCGCGCCGATGCCGGGCAAGATCGTGGCCGTGATGGTCGCTGCCGGAGACCGTGTCGAGCGGGGCGCACCGCTGGTGGTCCTCGAGGCGATGAAGATGGAACACACGATCACCGCTCCCACGGCGGGGGTTGTTGCGAGGCTCCCCTTTGCGGTCGGCGCTATCGTCAGCGAGGGCGAGGAACTGCTCGTCTTCGAGGTCGAGGAGGCGGCGGAATGAACTTGCCCCGCCAGGTCAGGATGGTCGAAGTCGGCGCCCGCGACGGTCTGCAGAATGAAGCAGTGCCGGTTGCCACTTCGGACAAGATCGCCTTCATCGACCGTCTCAGCGAGGCGGGCCTGCCGGTGGTCGAGGTGACCAGCTTCGTGTCGCCGCGCGCGGTACCGCAGATGCAGGATGCCGCCGAAGTGATGGCCGGCATCAAGCGGCGGCCGCTGGTCGTCTATCCGGTCCTAGTCCCCAACCGTCAGGGTTGCCTAGCGGCGCTTGCGGCGGGGGCCGAGGAGATCGCCCTGTTTACCGCGGCGTCGGAGACCTTTGCACAGCGCAACACCAACTGCTCCATCGCCGGGAGCCTCGAACGCTGTGCCGTGATCGCCGACCTGGCGTTGGCACGCGGTGTCCGCATCCGGGGCTACATCTCCTGCGTCGCCGGCTGTCCCTACGAAGGGCCGGTCGATGTCGGGACCGTTGCCGGGATCGCCGCCCGCCTGACGGAGCTCGGCTGTTACGAGATCTCGCTCGGCGATACCATCGGTATTGCAACGCCGGGCCAGGTCCAGGGCCTTCTGGAGGTGGTCGCCGAGCAAGTGCCCATCCCACGGCTTGCGGTCCATTTCCACGACACTTACGGGCAGGCCCTGGCCAACATCCTGGCTGCGCTCGAGTGCGGGATAACCGTCGTCGACAGTTCGGTCGCCGGGCTCGGCGGCTGCCCCTTTGCCCCCGGGGCCTCGGGGAACGTCGCCAGTGAAGACGTCCTCTACATGCTCAACGGCCTCGGGATCGACACCGGGGTGGATCTCGACCGGTTGATCGAGGCGGGTCTGTTCATCTGCGGGCGCCTCAACCGGGGGACAGGGTCCAAGGTGGCCATGGCCCGGACGGGCCGTTGCGGTTAAGTTTTAAGGGGTTTTCCGTCCTGGAGGACTGGTCAGGGACGTAATCCCCGGTAGAATGTTCAGTGATGCACGATTCAGTCATCCTGGGGTAAGGAGAGGTTGGTTATGCTCAAAGATATCATGGTTCACCTGGACCAGGCCGCATCCTGCCAGAGCAGGCTTGATGCCGCAACGACCCTGGCGAAGCATTATGGTGCAAGCCTGACGGGCCTCCATGTCTATTCGTCGCCCCGGGTGAAGGACCCGGTCGGGCAGTCCGTGGCCGTCCGTGAAATGTTTCAGCGGCACACCGAAGCTGCAGGCGTTGCAGCCGAATTCCTCGATGTCGACCTGGGGTTCTCGCATACCGGTATCGCTGAGATGATCGGTTATTATGCCAGCTTTACCGATCTGCTCGTGGTGAGTCAGCCGCACGCCGCCGATCGGGACAAGCAGCATGCGGTTATCAGCAGCCCGGAGCGCCTGCTGCTTGGTTCCGGCCGTCCGATACTGATCGTTCCCGGGTCCGGTTCTTTCCCGCACATCGGCGAGCGCATTATGGTCGCCTGGAAGGCCGGCCCCAAGGCTTCACGGGCCATGCACGACGCCATGCCCATGATGCAGGCGGCCAAGCAAGTCAACATGGTGTCCGTCGACAAAGCCACCTTCAGTGCCGGCGAGAGCGAACGGCTCGCCCGTTACCTGGCACGACACGGGATCAATGCTAAGATCGAGCTGGTTCCGCCAGGTGATTTGAGAGTCGGCGACACTCTTCTCAACCTGGTCGCCGATGACAATATCGACCTGCTGGTCCTCGGGGTCCACATCACCACCCGGCGTGGCCACCTGGACATGGGCGCTGTGGCCAGCTTTCTTCTCGGCCAGATGACGGTGCCGATGCTGCTCTCACATTGACCCGTAGGGCAAATCTTCGGCTAAAACGGATTGCATAGGTGTCAACTAACCTTTGGCCCGGCGCTATCGCAAGGTACAAGGGCCACCATCAATTAGACACAAAAATGGCCTACCCTTAGCGGGGTGGGCCATTCTTGAATCGCAGCTTATTTGGTAGTCGGCCTTATCCTTCCTGTTAAGATCGGCGGCTTTTAGCGACGCAATTTATGTAATCCTTGTTTTTTAAAGAAGTCTAACCTGTGGGTGTGTTCAGTGATAGGTCTAATCATCCAGCGTATAGGAGCCCTTTCATGAAAAGAGCATTAAAGTCAGCGGTGGTTGTTTTCGCGATTGTACTGGTATCTGTTGGTGTTGCCTGTGCGGGGCCCATCCTCGATGACATTTTGAAAAGAGGAGAGCTGGTGGTTGGCATGACAGGCGATCAGCCCCCTCTGAACGCGGTATCGAAGGATGGCGAACTTATCGGGCTCGATGTCGATCTGGCACGCGCCATAGCTCAGGGCATGAACCTAAAAGTCAGCTTCACCAAGATGCCTTTCTCTGAATTGCTCCCTGCTCTGCAATCAGGTCGGATTGATATGATCGTGTCCGGCATGACCATGACTCCCGAGAGAAATACCAAAGTTGCTTTCATCGGTCCCTACTACGTGTCAGGCAAAGGGATTCTTCTCAAGCTCAAGTCCGTCGATCTTCTTAAAAAGGAAGGGTTGAACAGCGAAAAATTCAGGGTTGCCACGCTCAAAGGCTCGACAAGCCAAGCCGTTGTCGAGAGTCTGGCACCAAAAGCCAAGCTAACCTTTGTCGATTCGTATGACAACGCAATCGAAGCGCTTCTTCAAGACAAAGCGGATGCCATGATAGCGGACTACCCCTTCTGCGCATACATGGCTGCCCGCTATTCTGAAAAGGAATTGGTTGTCGGTGATACAAAATTGACGGTCGAACCTCTCGGGATTGCTGTGCGCGAAGACCCCCTGTTGATGAATGCCGCGGAAAATTTCCTGAGAACGCTGGTTCTGTCCGGGGGGATAAGCGCTTTGCAGGAGAAATGGCTCAAAAGCCGGTCATGGTTTGAACAGTTGCCTTGAGGCATTTATCCAACTTGTTACCTGGGAAAGCAAAAGCCCTTGTTCTTCGGAGCGGGGGCTTTTATCGTTTATCACGACTGCCAGGTCGGATTAATGGCGGGATTGGACTTAAAGATTGCAGGATCTACAGGTCTTTCGCATGACGGATAATCCGGGCGACTTATAACAATGTAAGATGATTTAAAGACAATCAATCTGGGAAGAGGCGAGAATTAGAGTATCATTTAAAAGCACGCTGACTCATAACTTTGGCACTCTAACAAGTTTGCTTTCCCCCGTGTCGACCACAATCGGATTCACTCCCGGAGCCCATATCAAAGCGATGGTCGCAAATCGTCTCGATGATCGATATGAATAGAACCATTAACGGGAGAACCCTGCCATGACCATGCGGGAGATCCAGGCAAAGAGTATTCTCTCTGCTTCAAAAATCTACCCCTACGTCATCAATCCGTATGTCGGCTGCCAACATGCCTGTTCATACTGCTATGCCCGGTATATGAAAAAATTCACCGGCCATAAGGAACCCTGGGGCGCATTCGTTGATGTGAAAATCAATGCGGCCGAGTTGCTACGGAAAGAAATCCGCAAGAAAAAGAAAGCGGCCGTCTGGATCAGCGGGGTATGTGACCCATATCAGCCTTTGGAGAGGAAATATAAGCTGACCAGACAGTGTCTTCAGATATTAATTCGCGAAGACTGGCCGGTGGTGATACAGACACGCTCCCCGCTAATACTCAGGGATGTCGATATTCTAAAAGAAGCAAAAAACGTGGAAGTCGGATTCTCCTTAACTACCGCAGATGACAGTATTAGAAAATTGTTCGAGCCTGATGCCCCGCCAATACAGGAGCGACTCAATGCGCTTGCTGAATTACATGGGGAGGGAGTCAGAACCTATGCGATGATTGCCCCAATTCTTCCGGGCGCTGAAAAACTGGTTGATCTGCTGGCAGGAACTGTTGATTACATACTGGTGGATCGCATGAACTACCAGTATGCCGATTTCATCTACAGAAAACATGGATTGGAAGAGAAGAAGACAGAGGAATATTTCGTCCGGGTAAACAAGCAAATTACATCCGATTGTTGCCGTTTGGGGATTGAGTGCACTACAGTGTTCTGAATATTGGGACTTTTGCTGGCGAAACCATGTGCAACACTTCAGCCGAAATGTATGAGAAATGGGGTGCTGCCTGGTTTGTCACGACTCCCAGGGCGGATTAAAACCTGCGGCAAATTCCTAGATTGCAGCATTTAATAAATGCAAAAGCCCTTTGATCTACGGATCGGGGGGCTCGTTTTTGAGAATCTCCAGACTCATAGCAACCGCGAAATCGGTGCCTATCTTAGCGTCACATGCAAAGGCACTGTTTGCCGTACTGCAGTTCATGAACGAAAAATATATTTTATTTATTCAGGAGTCATTGTTTATGGACTGGCTTGATTACGGCTATATTCTGACCGCATATGTCGTTGCAGCATCAATCAAAGGAATGACCGGTATCGGCTTTTCGACATCGTGCTTACCGATTATGGCCCTGCGGCTTGACCTGAAAGTCGCTATTCCTTTGGTCATCATACCGTCTATTGTAAGCAACATTGTCGTCATGATTCAGGCGGGTCGTTTCCGTGAAGCGGTCAGGCGATTCTGGCCTATGTATGTGTCAAGCATCCCGGGGCTATTGATTGGATTGTCAGTCTTGGTTGCAATCAACATCGTTGCTGCGAAGGCAATTCTCGGCCTTGTTCTAATTGTTTATGCCTTGTGGGCCTTGATCAATAAATCCTATTTTCTGTCTGAAAAATGGGAACGAACTTTGAAGATGCCGGCAGGGTTCTGTACGGGCTTCGTGAATGGGTTGACAGGGTCTCAAGTGATGCCCTCACTGCCTTACCTGCTCTCGCTCAATTTGCATAAAAATGATTTTGTTCAAGCAATCAACATTTCGTTTACTTTGTCGAGTTTTGTGATGCTCGTCGGAATGAACAGCTTGGGGTATTTGCCGTCATCGACACTCCTGTTGGCCGCTGGCGGCTTGGTTCCTGTATTGACAACCGTATACTTTGCTGGAAGGTTGCAGAAGAGGCTTACGGGAGAATTTCACCGCAGGATGGTGCTAGGCTTTTTGTTGATAATGGGGGTGACATTGCTATTGAAAGTCCTTGCCTGAAATAGCATGTTAACTGTCTCGGTAGTCACCATCTAGCAGACACAAAACAGCCTGCCCCCCACCGGGCAGGCTGTTCTTGCATTGCGCTATTTTATAGGAATCATCTGAATCAGGCCTGTAACCTTCTGGAACAACTTCTCATACCGAGATGCAATTTGAAGGCGGCCCTATATAATATAGTCTATGTACGGGTGGCGCGAACGAACCCTCCCGAACTGAAGGCCCTTGTATGTTCCCCCTGGCAGCTCACGTCGTATCCTAATCACAAGAAGGAGGAGAGGAGAAAATGTTCAAACGAATCGGGTTGTTCATAATCACCAACCTGGCCATTATCGCCATTCTCAGCTTAGTGCTTCATCTCCTTGGGGTCGGGCAGATTCTCGACGAACAGGGCGTGGGGCTGGATATGGCCAACCTGATCATTTTCGCCGCTGTCTTCGGATTTGGCGGTGCGTTGATCTCGCTGGTGATTTCCAAGTGGACAGCCAAACGACTGACCGGAGCCCGCGTCATTGAAACCCCGTCAACCGAAACTGAAGCCTGGCTGGTTCAGGCTGTACAGAGACAGGCGGAGATCGCGGGGATCGGCATGCCAGAGGTCGCCATCTACGATGCCCAGGACGTTAATGCGTTCGCAACCGGAATGCGTCGCAACAATGCCCTTGTGGCGGTCAGCACCGGCTTGCTCCGAGCCATGAACCGCGATGAGGCCGAAGCGGTTCTGGCTCATGAAGTCAGTCACGTGGCCAATGGCGACATGGTGACCCTTGCACTTATCCAGGGGGTGGTTAATACCTTTGTTATCGTTGCCTCCCGGGTTGTCGGACACATTGTCGACCGAGTCGTCTTCAAGACCGAAAAGGGGCACGGCCCGGCTTTTATCATTACTTCGATTATCGCCCAGTTGGTGTTCGGCATTATTGCAAGCATTATTGTTTTCTGGTTCAGTCGCCAGCGTGAGTACAGAGCCGATGCCGGAGGCGCGCGACTGGCTGGCCGTGAGAAGATGATTGCAGCCCTTGAGAGACTGCAACAGAGTGTCAACCGGCCCCACCTCCCTGACCAGATGGCTGCTTTTGGCATATCGGGCAACAAAGGAAGTGGGCTGCGCCGACTGTTTATGACACATCCATCGCTGGAGGAGAGGATTGAGGCGCTCAAACGTGGAGATCTGGCTGGGGGGTAGTGTGTCAGCACCATCATCTATCAAAAACAAACAGGTCTACCCTCTGCGGGTTGGGGCATTCTCGTTGGTCACGACTGCGAGGACGGATTAAAGGTGGGACAGATTCACATAATGCAGCCTTTCAAAAAATCTCACTTGCCGGTTACCCTGAAAATAGGTCATTTTGTACGCTGCCCAGTAGAAAACCTTCTTAAGCATGCCGTCGGCACTAAGCTACATGGAACCTTTTTTCGTGGATGCGGCCCTCAATTGCAGCCATGGTATCGTGGATAGAGTCGTATATTTTTGTGTGGGGTCAAATATGAGAATGAAAGATCTGCAGCCATTGATTGAGAAGAATCGCTCCTACCGTAGGTTTGATTTTGGACGGAAAATATCCGAGGACGTTTTGGTTGCGTTAGTGGATGTAGCGCGAATAAGTCAGAGCGCTGCCAATCTGCAGCCACTCTGCTACATCACCATTTGCCAGGAAGAGATGGTTACCAAAGTGCATAAGCATATGCGCTGGGCAGGGTACCTGCCTGACTGGGATGGCCCGGTAGACGAGGAACGTCCTGTTGCCTACATCATTGTCTTAGGCAATACGGAAGTTAAACAGACCTACCGGGAAGTGGATGCCGGGCTGGCCATGCAGAATATGTGCATATGCGCGGCTGCAGAGGGGATCGGGTCATGCATGATCGGTAACTTGGACAAAAAAAAGCTGGAGGAACTACTTAAGATTCCAAAGCAATATGAAATCATTTATGCGGTGGCGCTTGGGTTTCCAGTGGAAGAGGTGCAAATGGTGCCGTTTGCAGGGGACGTGAAATATTATCGAAATGAAAATCAGAAGCACTTTGTGCCGAAACGACTGTTGAAGGATGTGTTAATAAAGCGAGCTTAAGTTTAGCCGAAAAGATGGGTTTATTCCCAGCAGCTTTAAAATTACACGCCCACTTTGGATGGGCAATTACTATTTGCGACCATCAATCAGGTACCAAAATGGCCCGTCCGCTCTGGATGGGTCATTCTTGAGTGGAGGCGAATGTCAGACGATTTTCTCTCTTTGATTTAATATCTGTTGGTTCAAATTCCCCACAACATGCTGCGATGGGATCGTCCGAAGTTGGTTCTGATCCCCCGCTGCTTGCGGCGGGGCAGTTCATTGGGTGACCCCGCTTGCACTATTGCCTGCGCCGAACTTGTCCCCCCGGCGATCTCCATTACAATTAAAGGGGTTTTTCCTGCGAAAGGGGGTCGTTATGGTTAAAAATGTCCTTATCATGGGGGCTGCAGGGCGCGATTTCCATGATTTTAATATCCTGTTTCGTGACTCGCGCGAGGTTCGGGTGGTCGCCTTCACCGCCGCCCAGATTCCCTTGTTTGAAGACCGTATCTATCCCCCTGAACTGGCCGGGAAGCTCTATCCCGAGGGGATTCCAATTTTTGCCGAGTCGCAGCTGCCCGATCTGATTCGTCGTCTGAAGGTTGATCAGGTGGTATTCGCTTACAGTGACATCTCCTACATCGAACTCATGCACCGAGCTTCGCTGGTGCAGGCCTGTGGGGCCGATTTCAATCTGCCCGGGGCGAGGAGCACTATGCTCGCCTCACGGCGGCCTGTGGTGGCAGTTTGTGCGGTGCGAACCGGTTGTGGCAAGTCGTCAACCACCCGCCATATCTGTCGGGTTCTTCAGGGTTTAGGGAAACGGATTGTAGTCGTGCGTCATCCAATGCCGTATGGGGATTTACGAAAGCAGCGGGTGCAGCGCTTTTCGCGCTACGAGGATTTTGACCTTCATTGTTGTACTATCGAGGAACGGGAAGAGTACGAACCGCTGGTCGAAGAGGGGATTATTGTCTATGCCGGACTCGATTATGCCGCCATTTTGAAGGAGGCGGAAGACGCAGCCGAGGTTATTGTCTGGGATGGTGGAAACAACGATACCCCTTTTTTCCGACCTGATGTCCATATCACACTTCTCGATCCCCTTCGCGCAGGCCATGAAACCCTCTATTACCCGGGGGAAACCAACCTGCGCATGGCTGATGTCGCCATCATTAACAAAGTCAGCAGCGCCGAACCGGAGAGTGTGGAACAGGTTCGGCTGCAGATCGAGGCGGTCAACCCTGGGGCGGACCTTTTGCTGGCCGACTCGAAAGTGGAACTGGAATCGGGAAAGAGCCTCCGGGGCAAACGGGTCCTGGTGGTGGAGGACGGACCGACCCTAACTCACGGCGAGATGCCATTTGGGGCGGGAGTGGTTGCCGCCATAGAGCATGGTGCTTCGCAGATTGTTGATCCACGCCCTTATGCCTGTGGTTCCATCCGCGACACTTACAAATGTTATCCGCATCTGCAGCGGGCATTGCCGGCGATGGGTTATTCTCCGGAGCAGATTGCCGACCTTGAAGCGACCATCGCTGGAACGGA
>JAHEEU010000094.1 GCA_024640545.1 Geobacteraceae bacterium | reverse complement strand
ATGTCGATCTCCCTCAGCAATACCCACAGTCTCAAGAACGCCGGCAAACCGGCTGCGGAGGCTTTGCAGGGGATGGTGAGCCTGGTCCGCCAGGCGACCGAATCCGGAATGACGGTACGGGCCGGCCTGCAGTGCTCCTTCGGTTGCGTCTACGAAGGCGCGATCGCCGAACAGGCCGTTCTGGCGGCTGTGGCCAAGCTGGCGGCCGCCGGCGCCGCCGAGGTAAACCTGGCCGATACCACCGGCATGGGCAACCCGCTTGCGGTTGGCAGGCTGGTCGGACGAGTACGGTCGGCACACCCCGGCCTGCAGATCTCCCTGCACCTGCACGACACCCGCGGCCTGGGGCTGGCCAACATGTTTGCCGGCTACCAGGCCGGCGTGCGAACCTTCGATGTCTGCACCGGCGGACTGGGGGGCTGCCCTTTTGTCAAGGGCGCAGCTGGCAACGTACCGACCGAAGATGCCGTGCAGATGTTCTCCTCCATGGGGGTCAAAACGGGCATTGATATGAAAAAAATCTGTGCTACCGTGGGGAACCTGGAAAAGCTGCTGAACCGGAAACTGCCCGGACGCATGAAAACCGTTATCGAAGCGGAGAGATGATCATGTCACCCAAAGCCACCGATATAAAAAAAACCGCCGTCCCACTGGTTGACGCCGTCACCAAGGCGCTGGAAATTCTCGACTGTTTCAGCTCCCAGGAAACCGAGCTGTCACTGAATCAGCTGTGTGACAAAACCGGCTTGTATAAGAGCCGCGTGCACCGTCTGTGCGGCACGCTGATCACCTCCGGCTACCTGGTCAGGACCTCCCGGACCAATTATCGCCTGGGTCCCAAGCTGATGGTTCTCGGCAAGGTCTACGAAAAAACCAACTCCCTGCGCTCCATCGCTGCGCCGTTCATGAAGAGGTTGACCGAGGCCACCGGAGAGTCGACCGCCCTGTTCGTCATCGACAACATGAAGTGCATCTGCATGGCGCGCGAGATGGGCTCTTCTCGGCTGGTCTACTCGATCAACGAGGGTGATTTCATGGAGCTTCATCCCACGGCCGCCGGCAGGGTCCTGCTGGCATACGCCGACGAGAAATTCACCGACAAAGTTCTCAGCAAGGCAGACCTGGTCCGGTTCACCCCGGCCACCCTCGTTGACCGGGACGAGATCATAAGGGAACTTGCGGCGATTCGCGAGCGGGGGTACGCACTCAACAAGGAGGAGCGGGAACAGGGCATCGCCGCCATAGCAGCGCCGATCTTCGATTTTGAGAACAATGTCCCGGCGGCACTGGCGATCGTCGGCCCCGTGCACCGCTTCAACGACGCCAACGCCCAGGTCATGTTGGCCGCCCTGCTGAATGCAACCCGTGAGATGTCTCGCCTCATGGGAGAGTCGTAGAATCTACCCCGCAACATGCAGAAGCTCCTGTTCTCCCTGCTGTTGATCGTTTCAGGCCTGGTCTGCGGTTATCTCCTGCAGCAGGTCATCCGCCGCAGAAGCGACCAGCATCACCTGCAGCTGCCGCGCCTGCGCAAGTTCCTGCAGAGGCTCAGCATGCTCGGCATCATGCCGATCTCTTTCGTCGGTGCCCTGTGGATGATCCCCTTCGGCGATATGCGGGTCGCACTCTTACCGCTGCTGGGCTCCGGCGTCATCCTGCTTGGAGGCGTGTTCGGGTTGCTTGCAGCGATCCTGCTGCACAAGCGCGGCCCGCAGAAGAGCGTGTTGTTCTGCTGTGGCTGCTTCAGCAACATCGGCTCTCTCGGAGGTTTGACCAGCTTCGTTTTCTTCGGCGAGCAGGGGTTTGCCCTGCTCGCCCTCTACAAGGTTTTCGAAGAGATCATCTACTTCAGCATCGGCTTCCCGATTGCCCGCTACTTGAGGTCGGCTGACCACGACCTGCACATCAGTAACCGGTTCCTCGAGCTGTTCCGGGACCCTTTCTTCCTGGTCGCCACAGGCTCCTTCCTCGTCGGCCTCTGCCTCAACCTGTCAGGGATCATGCGGCCCCCCTTTTACGAGACGCTCAACAACCTGTTCATCCCGGTCGGGATTTTCCTGATCCTCGTTTCCGTCGGGCTGAGCATGCGTTTTTCCAGTGTTCGCAGCCACCTGGTCGAAGGGATGGCGGTTTCCCTGATCAAATTCATCGCCCTTCCCCTGGTCGCCGGGTTCGCCGCCTACCTGTTCGGTTTGCACAAGTTCCAGGATGGGCTGCCGTTAAAGATCGCTCTCATCGGAGCGTCCATGCCGGTGGCATTCAACGCCCTGGTGGCCGCCTCGGTTTACGACCTCGACCTGGACCTCGCCAATTCAATCTGGCTGATCACAACTTGCGCCCTGGTCGTCGTGCTGCCATGGCTCTACTTTCTCTTCTCGCTGTTCTGATGGTCGGCTAGGAAAGCAATCGGCAACCGCTGTCAGTCATGTCCCGGGGACCGGACAGTAGTTTTCCGCAACGCAGGAGAGAGGCCTGCCGGCAGGGACGCCAGGGATGAGTGTGCCGGTCGGGAAGAATCGAGGCGGACAGAGAACTCGTTGATCAGGAGCGCAGCGCGGAGAGGGTCTCGAGGATCGCGGCTTCCGGAACCTGGTCCGTGACAAAAACATCGCCGATGCTTCTGATCAGGACAAAGCGGAGCTTGCCCGCTTTTTTCTTCTTGTCGCTACTCATGGCCTGGAGCAGCGGTTCGGGATGCAGATCGGCCGGGATTCGGACCGGCAGACCGGATGCGAGCAGGACGGATGCGACCCGCTCCTGCAGGTCTTTGGCACAGAACCCCAGGCTATGGGAAAGTCGGGTCGCCGCAACCATGCCCATGGCTACGGCTTCGCCGTGGCGGATCTCGTGGCCGCTGAGGCGCTCGATGGCATTGGCGAAGGTGTGGCCGAAGTTGAGCACCGCCCTTCGCCCCTGCTCGTAGGGGTCTTCCTGGATGATATTGATTTTGACCTGGATGGCCTGGGCGACCAGGGCCTGAAGTTCCGACGCCTGCTGCTGCAGCTCGCCCGCGGCATGAATCCAGTTCCCCGCCTCGATTTTCTGCAGCAGGTCCGAGTCTGCGATCAGGCTGTGCTTGATCACCTCCGCCATCCCCGAGGCGAACGCCCGCGGCGGCATGCTCTGCAGGGTTGCGACGTCGGCAATCACGGTCTTCGGCTGCTTGAAGGCGCCAATCAGGTTCTTCCCCTGGGGCAGATCGACACCGGCCTTGCCGCCGATGCTGGTATCGACCATCGCCAGGAGGCTGGTCGGGCACTGCACGCAGTCCACGCCGCGCATGTAGGTGGCGGCGACGAAACCGGCCAGCTCGCTGATGACCGTTCCGCCAAGCGCGATAATGGTCCCGCTGCGATCAAAATCGGCGTCCAGCAGCTGCTCGCAGATCGACTGGGCCGTCGCCAGGGTTTTATGCTGTCTGCCGGGAGGCACGGCGATCACGGTCTCGACGACCCCGCAACTCTGGGCGTAGAGCGGGGCGACCGATGCGTCGGTAATGATGGCGGCCGGGCCGTCGATCTTGGCCAGGCTGGTGACGAACGGCAGGATGCCGCTGCCGACGATAAATTCGTAGTCGATGCTCGGCGCGGAGATCTCCAGCCTGACATCCCGTTTCCCCTGGACAAACTCCGCCAGGTCGCTGGCGATTGCCACGGGCTTCTTCGCCGAGGTCTGCAACTGGGAGAAACGCTTGTAGCCCTTCTCCCGCTGCTGCATCAGTTCGACGATATGTTCCAGGGGGTTGGGGACCTGCAGCAGCGGCCTGACGTTACCGTCGTTGGCAACGCGCTGCAGAATTTCTTCGGGGGTCGCCACCAGGCAGAAGACCCGCCCCGTTTTGCTCAGGGCCGCGGCATTGTTCGGGTCCAGCATCATGCGGCCGCCCGTCGAAATGACCAGACCTTCACGGTGCGCCAGCGCCTGGGCCAGGTCAGCCTCCATTTTCCGGAACGCCGCCTCGCCTTTCTCGCGGAAGAACTCGGCGATTGTGCAGCCTATTTCCTGCTCGATATATTGATCGGTGTCGACAAATTCATAGTTCAACTGTTCGGCCATAAGCCGCCCGACAGTGGTTTTCCCGGTACCCATGAAACCGGTCAAGATGATGTTTTCTCTGGACATGACTGATCAACTCGTAAGCTTGGCCGATTATGCGGGCAGTAGTCGCGCTATTTTCGACCATTTGCCGGAACCTACGGCTGTTTGAGTTTGAAACCGGCCTAAAAGTAAAAGAAATGCCGGTTGGCGTCAAGTTCCCTCTTGGTCGGCGCATGGCGCTCCGATGGCTCGGCAGGCACGAGTCACTATCCCTCTGCAGGGATAGTGACTGTCAGCGCAGGCAGAGTCTAACAGAAAAGGACAGGAAATTCCTGTCCTTTTCGCTCTGCTTATGGGCTTTTTTGAATCAGGATTCGACAATCCGCGGCGTGATGAAGATCAGCAGTTCGCGGCGGTCACGGGTCTTGGTGCTTGACTTGAACAGGTGGCCGAAGATCGGGATGTTCATCAGGACCGGCACGCCCTGCTCTGAATCGCGCTCGTCTTCGATGAAGATGCCACCGATGACCGTGGTCTGACCGTCGCGCACCAGGACCTTGGTCTCGGCTTTCTTTTCATCGATGGAGACGGCATCGCCGGTTGCCGTCGGCACGACCGTACCGACAGCGCTGTTCGATGCGTTGATTTCGAGCAGGATGCTGCCGTCCGGGTTGATTTCAGGCGTCACGTCAAGTTTCAGCTCTGCGTTTTCGAACTGGACATCGGTGCCGGCGTCGCTGACCGAAGAGAACGGGATCTTGGTGCCCTGGGAAATCGTGGCCTTTTCACCGTTCAGCGTAGTGATGCGCGGCGTCGAGACGATCCTGCCCTCGCCGGACGTTTCCAGGGCGGACAGGCGCAGGTCGATGTTCAACTGATCGTTGAGTGCACCGATGGCGATCGAGGAGCCGAAGCCGGCCGAAGCCGGGTTGGTGACCGGAATCAGGAACGAACCGCCCAGGCCGGTAGCAACCGAGTTGACCCCATTTGAGCTGCCATTGTTTTCCTGGTAGTCAAAGTTCCACTTGACGCCCAGGTTGCGGGAAAAGTTGGTGTTTGCTTCGACAATGCGCGCTTCGATCATCACCTGGCGCTCCGGCTTGTCGATCTGGCGGATCATGTCCTGCATCTGCTCGAGCACCGCGGCAACATCGCGAACGATGAGCTGCTTGTTGCGCGAATCGGCGATAATCGAGCCGCGCTCCGACTTGATATCGGTCAGGAAGCCTTTCATGTCGTCGACCGAGGCATGGCTGATGGCGAAGGTCTTGGTCTCGAGGACACCTTCTTCGATCGCGACCATCTGCTGCTTCATGTCGGCCTGCTCAAGCTCGCGGATCTTGTCCTTGGGCATGATCCGCAGGACATTGCCCTGCTGCACCTTGCCCAGGCTGGCCGTCTCCAGCACCAGGTCGAGAGCCTGGTCCCAAGGCACATCGATCAGGCGCAGGGTCACGGTCCCTTGCACGTCGCTGCTGGCCAGGATGTTCAGGCCACTGACGTCGCCGATCAGCTGCAGGATGCTGCGCACGTTGGCGGAATCGAAAACCAGGGTGATCTTTTCTCCGGTGTAGCGCTGGGCTTCGGCAGCCATTTCCGTTGCCGTGACCGGAGCCTTCATCGGCATGGCGGTCTTGGCGGGAGTGGCTGCGGCCTTGCCGACAGGGGCTTCCGGGGCGACGACCTCCACCTTGCTGACGGCAGGAGGCATCGGTTCGGCATAGGCGCCATCATCGACCACCAGGCGCACGCTGGCACCATCCTGCTCCAGGGCGTAGGCGACCGGCCCCTTGAGATCGACCGCAATACGGACGTTCTGATGGTCGCCATCGGAGACAGTGTAGGGCGTAACCTTGGTGACCGCACTCGGGAAGGCCGAGGCATCGATGGTTCTGCGCAGGGCACGGCTGATATTGGCGTTGACAACTTCAAAGCGCACCAGGTTGCCCTCTGCGACCGGACCGGTCACTTCGGCTTTTTCGGAGAGAGTCACGGCAATCACGCTGCGGCCCTCTTCGTTGTTGAACTCGATCGCCTCGATTTTTGCTGCAGGCATGGCCTTGGCCGGAGTCGCGGCAGGTTTCACAACAGCAACCGGGGCCGGAGCTGCCGGCGGGCTCGGTTGCGCGGTTGGCTCGGCGGCGGCATCCCAGGTGACCAGCACGTCGGAGTTGCGTTCTTCGACCTGGTAGTTCGGCAGGTCCTTGTCGCTGGCATCGAAAACCAGGCGGGTCTTGTTCTCGTGTGTGCCGATACGCACCGATTTGAAACCGGCTTCGGCGGTGAAGGAACGCTCCTTGAACTGGGGCTTGACGCCATAAAGGTCAACGATCAGGCGCGGCGGGTTGCCCAGGGAGAAATACTGCAGTTTATCGATTTTTCCGCTGTTTTCGAAAACCGCACGCCCCGCGGAGAGATTGACGTTGCGCAGCACGAGGGCATCCTCGGACACCACTGCGGCGGCAGGTGCGGTCTGCTCAGCCGGCGCGGCAGCTTTGGCCACAGGTGCCGGCGCGGGCACCTGAACGGCGGTCGGAGTCTTGGCGGCCTTGGTGTTGTCCGCAAACGCTATGCGAAACTTCTGCCCCTCCAGGGTCACCTGGTATTCGGCATTCTCCGCGAGCAGGATCTCCACCCGGGCCAATTTTCCGGAAGCAAGGGTAAAACCGACAACCTTCACCCCCTTGAGGACCCCCTTGTTGACGGCGATCATTTCCTCAACACCGGCGACTTCCATGCCAGGGAAATCAATCACAACGCGGGTCGGCTCGAAGGAATCGTAAACCGTGTAGCGGTAACCGACCGGCTCGGCGGTTTCGATCAGAACGGTCGGTGCTGCCGCACCAGGGTCAAGAGCAACCGCGGTCAGTTTATTGACCTTGTCGGCACCCCAGGCCAGACCGCTGCAGAGCACGAACGTGATCAGGCCGCAAAGGAGGTGTTGCCATAAACGGGCGGTCTTACCAAGCCACTGTCCATTAAACATAATATTCACCCCGCGCATTGATTAGACTCCTTCCCGCTTGGGAACTGTAATTTCCTGGAGGTTTTCGATCACGTTGCCGGAAAAATCGTAATACTTTTCCTTGACGACAACGGCCCCGCTGTTGATATCGATGACGACACCATGGTTTTTACCGATCTTGACACCCTTGGCGAGCACGTAGGACTTGCCGTCGGGGGCCGTAACCATGGCTTTCGCAGCACCCTTGCCGATAATGAGTCCGACCAGCCGGAACTGGTTCAAATCGAAGCTCTGCAGAGGGGTCGCTGGTTCCGGGGGCGCATCTTCCAGCGGTCTCCTGATCTTTGACAGGGGCACAAAAGGATCACGACGGCCTTCACTCAGGTAAGTGAACTCCGCCTCCTTGGGTGCCTCCTGCTGCTTGACATCAGGAGCGGGAAGTTTTTTCGCCGGAGGTGTCGCCACTGCGGCTGATTGCTTCTGCGGCGGTTGTGACGGTTCCTCCGAGCAGCCAGCCAGGCCAGCCAGGATGAAAACACCACAGATCAGGCATAGATACCAACGTGTCATCTCAATCCACCCTTATTGTTCAACAAAACGGAACGTGGTCACGTTACACTTAATCCTCAGTATGGCAGTGTCTCCATCGACCCTTGGCGAGGACAGGTCCAGGTTGCCCAGGTTGACGATCCTCGAGAGCTTGCCGACCGCCTGGGCAAACTCGGCGATCTGGTGAAACGAACCGATCAGGTCCACCGACGCCGGCACCTCGGCATAGAAACCCTTGTTGACTTCCCCACGCGGGGTGAAGGTGACAACCTCCAGCCCGCTGTCTTTGGCCAGGGCCGCCAGGTTGGTCAGAAGAGTCGGGATTTCCTTCTTGTTGGGCAGTTCGGTCAGCGCCACTTCGAGAAGTTTTTCCATTTTGGCAAACTCTTCCTTGAACTTCGGCAGGTTGTCGGCGATCTGCTTCTTCTGGAGATACTCCGCCTCCAGCCGCGCGATGTCCTGGTCCATCGGGCCGAGCTTTTCATATTCAGGCAGCCAGAGGAACCAGACGAAGGCGCCGATGACCACAAGCATGAGCGCGCCGAGGACCAGCAATCTCTTGTGAAGAGGCATTTTGAGAAGTTTTTCAAGCTTTGGATTCATCGACTAACCTTCTCCCTGATGTTGATACAAAGCAGACCCGGCAGCGTCTATTTCGTCTTGTCCTGCTTGAGGTTGCTTACCTTGCAGGTCAGGTCGAACTGCTGGAACTTGATCTGGTCCTGCACGATTTGCTTGGTCACCTTCAGCTCTATGCCGTCAAAATAATCGGACGCCTCGAGATTTTTCATGAACAGCGCCACGGTCTCCTCGTTGACGCCGATGCCGCTGATGCTGGCGCGCCCGCCGCTCTCCTGGAACTTGGTCAGCCACAGCTTGTCGGGGAGCGCCTCGTAGAGCGCGTTGAGCACGTACAGGGGCCCGACCCGCGAGGCCTTGAGCTGCTCGAGGACGTCCAGCTTGGCCCGCAGCGCTTTCTGGCGCTTCTCGAAGTCCCGGACCTCGTTGATCACCTTGGCCAGCTTGGCGATCTCGGCCCTCTTCTGGTCGATCTTGAGCTGCCGGGCCTCGACTTCGCCGGTCACGTACATGAAAGCCGCACCGCACAGGCCTACGGTCACAATCAGGGCCAGCACAACGACCAGCAGCTGTCTCTGCAGCTGTTCTTTTTTCTGGGCCGCTTTTACGGGTAGCAGGTTTATGCGAATCATTTGTCTCCCATCCTCCTCATGGCCAGGCCGGCAGCGACGGTGTAGATCGGGCCCATAGCCTGCAGGTACTCAGGGTCAAAATCTTTCTCGTTGACAGCGATCTGGCGCCAGGGGTCGAGCGCGAAGACCTCGACGCCGAGACGGTGTTCCAGCGACTTCTTGACCGCCGGCACCTTGGAGACGCCGCCGGTGATATAGACCTTCTGGACCTTCTCGTCGGAAGACGTCGCCGAGAAGAAGTCAATCGAGCGCTGCACTTCCTGGGTCAGGCTCTCGGTCGCGTCCTCGATGATGTCGGCAATCGCCTGCGGCGCCACATCGGCGATCTCACCGCCGAGCAGAGCGATCTCGGCGTCTTCGTTGTTCAGTCCCAGGCGCTTCTGGATCTCTTCGTTGTAGGTGCTGCCGCCGACCTGGATGTCGCGGGTGAAGACCGACATGCCGCCGCGCAGCACGTTGACGTTGATCGAGCTCGCGCCCATGTCGATCAGCGCGACGATCTCATCCTCGTTGGTCCCGTAGTTGACTTCGAAGACATTTTCGACGGCGAAGCAGTCGATGTCCATGACCAGGGGGTTCAAGCCGCATTCCCGGAACAGGGCGACATAATCGTTGACGAATTCCTTTTTGGCCGCGACCAGGATGACGTTCATCATGGAAGCGTCGTGGGGGTCGGGGCCGAGGATCTGGAAATCCAGGTTGACTTCGGAGATCTCGAAGGGGATGTACTGCTCAGCTTCCCACTGGATGGACGCCTCCATTTCCTCCTCGGTCATGATCGGCAACTGGATCTTGCGGATGATCACCGAGTGCCCAGAAATGGACGTAGCGACATTTTTTGTCTTGAGCCTCTGGCTTTCCACCAGTCCCTTGACGATCTCGACGATGGAACCCGAGTCCATAATCGCGTTATCGACGATCGCTTCGGTGGGCAGCGTGGCCATACCCAGCCCGGCCAGCAGATACCCCCCTTTAGCCTCCTTAAGGTGCACCAGCTTTACAGAACTGGAGCCGATGTCGATGCCGATGATGTCTTTTTTCTTTTGGAATAACATGTGCGCCCCTGGCCAAACCGCTAATGAGTAACGCTGTTCAAAATGAATCCATCCCCGGAACAATCTTAATCATGAGCAAACAACGTACCAATCATAGCCCGTCATCCGGAAAAACTTCGTTGCGGTCGGTCAACTTGAGTCCGAGGGCAAGAATAATCTTGCGCCGGGTGGACATCCGACACTCCGCGCCGTTTTCAATACGATCGATGGTCACGGGGGAAACACCGGCCTTGCGAGCCAGCTCTGCCTTGCTCATCAATTGGGCTTCGCGGATTTCTCTAACTTGATTTTTCATAGGCATCCATTAAGTTAAAGTGGACGTAATTATGCTAAATTAGGTGCAATTATAGGTAAATTAAAACAATTGTCAATAAATTATATCTATATGAAGACCATATGTGGGTGTGGAATATCACAAATAACCGCGATCAACACAAGATCAGGGGGCCGCTTAATCCCCTGACCACAAGATAAAGTGTGAATTTTTTTTGCAGATTTTTCGAAAAAACGCGTTTTCAGGGGTGATTTTGAGTTGAAAAGAGGGGATTTTTACCAGAATGACTGCCACAATTCGCCTATCATTCCGACATACCAGCGCATCAGCGGATCGAAGTGCTGCACGAAGAACAGATGGACCAGCGCCGCCGCCGACAGGAAGGGCCCGAAAGGCACCGCGAGCTTGCGGTCGGCCCCCTTGATCAGCATCAGGGGGACGCCAACCAGGGTGCCCAACAGGGAGCCGATGAAGATGATCGGAAAAATCGACGTCCAGCCGAGAAAGGCACCCAGCATGGCCAGCAACTTGACGTCGCCGAAGCCCATCCCCTCCTTTTTGGTCAGAAATTCGTAGCCGAGCGCGATGGCCAGCAGGGAGCCGCCGCCGAGCAGGATGCCGAGCAACGAATCTGTCCATGAAACCCAGGGAATGAGAAAGGCGCAGAGGAAGCCGACCGGGATTCCGGGCAGGCTGATGACGTCGGGGATGATCTGGTGGTCCAGGTCGACAAAGGTGATCACCACCAGCGCCGCCACCAGCAGCAGAACGACCGGGGTCATCGGATGCAAGCCGAAGCGATAGAAAAACAGCGCGAAGAGTACGCCGGTCAGCGCCTCGACCAGCGGGTAGCGAACCGAGAATGGCGCGCTGCAGGTGGCGCAGCGCCCCTTGAGCAGCACCCAGCTGAGGATCGGGATGTTATGGTACCAGACAATCGGTGCCCCGCACTGCGGGCAGCGCGAACGCGGCTTGACGATCGATAGGCCTTCTGGGATGCGATAGATGCAGACGTTGAGGAAGGAGCC
>JAHEEU010000093.1 GCA_024640545.1 Geobacteraceae bacterium | reverse complement strand
GGCGCTCGGCAGCAGCACCCTCGAAGAGAAAGTGATTGAGCACCAGTTTACCAACGGCATGAAGCTGCTGGTGGTCGAACGGCATGATACGCCGATCGTCTCGGCCTACATCACCGTCGGCGTCGGCTCCGTTCATGAAACCAGCGAGACCCGCGGCGTGGCCCACCTGCTGGAGCACATGCTTTTCAAGGGCACGGAAACCTTCGGTACCACGGACTACCGGAAAGAAAAGCCGATCCTCGAGGCGATCGAGAAAGTCGGCAGCCGCCTGGATGCGCTGCGCGTGCAGAAGGCTGCCGATCCGGCCCAGGTCGCCGCCCTCGAACAGGAACTGGCCAGGCTGCAGGAGGAGCACAAGCAATACGTGGTCAAGGACGTCTTCTCCACCATCTATTCGGAGAACGGCGGAGCCGGCTACAATGCCTTTACCAGCAAGGACCTGACCACCTACCTGATCTCCCTGCCGTCCAACAAGCTGGAGCTCTGGGCGCTGATCGAGTCGGACCGCATGAAGCACCCGGTGCTGCGCGAGTTCTACACCGAGCGCGACGTGATCCGCGAGGAGCGGCGCCGTTCCTACGACACCAACCCGGGGCGGAACCTCTACGAGACCCTGGTGCTCAGCGCCTATAACGTTCATCCCTATCGCAACCCGATCATCGGCTGGCATTCGGACATCGCCAACCTCAGCCCGCAGAAGACCCGCGAGTTCCTGCACAAGTATTACGCGCCGGTCAACACCGTGATCGCCCTGGTCGGGGACGTCAAGGCCGCCGATGCGATCGCCCTGGTGGAGCGTTACTTCGGCGACATCCCGCCGGGGACCCCGGCTCCGGACGTGATTGCCGTCGAGCCTGAGCAGAAGGGTGAAAAACGGGTGACTGACCTGTTTGACGCCGAACCCCGCCTGGCGATTGCCTGGCACAAGCCGACCATGCCGAACCAGGACGACTACGTGTTCGACCTGATCGACCAGATCCTCGGCAGCGGCCGGACCTCGCGACTTTACCGTGCGCTGGTGCAGGAACAGCAGCTGGCCACTTCGGTCTCGGTCTACGGCGCACCGGGTTCGCGTTACCCCAACCTGTTCGTCATCGATGCCGTCCCGCGCTACCCGCATACGACCGGGGAGCTCGAAAGCGCCATTTACGCCGAACTTGACAAGCTCAGGACCGAGCTGGTCGGCGACGCTGAACTGACCAAGGTCAGGAACCGCCTGCTCACCGATCAGCTGCGGCAGCTGGACAGCAACGCCGGTTTGGCCGGGCTGTTGACCAGCTACCAGTCCCTGGCGGGGGACTGGCGCTACCTGGTGACCTACAAACAGGAGATCGACAAGTTGACTGCCGACGACATCAGGAGAGTGGCCGATGAATACTTCAGGCCGGCCAATCGCACCGTGGTCGTGCTGAAGCGGGAGGATGCAACATGATGAGACTCTCCCTTCAGATTCGCATCGCCTTCATGGGCGGGCTGGCGCTGCTGGTGATCCTCGCCGGTTGCGCTGCGCCGCTGCCGCAGACTCCCGACCAGCTGCACTACCCCGTGCTGGAGTTCCATGTCCCGGAAGTCGAGACCCTGGTCCTTGCCAACGGTATCCGTCTCTACCTGAAAGAGAACCGGGAACTCCCCCTGGTGCAGATGACGGCGATAATCGGTTCCGGGGCCATGACCACCCCGAAGGAGAAGACCGGCTTCGAAGGCCTGTTCGGCAGCACCTGGCGGAGCGGTGGGGCCGGCGCTCGGGGCCCCGAAGAGCTGGACGCTTATCTTGATCAGCTGGCCGCCAACCTGAGCACCAGCCTGGGCCCCTACACGGCCGAAGTCGACCTGTCCCTGCGTTCGGAAGACCTTGCGCAGGGCGTCGCCGTGCTCGGCGATCTGCTGCGCAGGCCGGCCTTTGCCGCCGAACGGCTGGAACTGGCCCGACGGCAGGCCCTGGAGTATTTGCGCCGCCAGAACGACAACCCCGGGGCCGTCTCCAGCCGCCTGCTGATGGCCGCACTCTACCCGAACCACTATCTCGGTTATTCGCCGAGCGAGGCAAGCCTGACGGCCGTTTCACGGCAGGACCTGGTCGATTTCCACCAGGCTTATTTCGCGCCGAACAACCTCTGGATCGCGGTTTCCGGGGATTTCGACCGCGCGGCCCTGCTGCGCACCCTGGAGGAGAACTTCGCTGACTGGGCCCGGCGGGAGGTCCCGCAGCAGACGCTTCCTGCCCTGGTCCAGCCGCAGTCCGGTTCGGTGCAGGTCGCGGCCAAGGACCTGCCACAGACCACGATCCTGATCGGCGACCGGGGCTTGACCAAGGACAATCCCGACCAGTATGCGGTGCGCGTGATGAACTACATCCTCGGCGGCGGCGGCTTCAACTCGCGCATGATGCGCGAAATCCGCTCGGACCGCGGTCTGGCCTATTCAGCCTATTCGTATTTCCAGGTCGGTCGGCGCCTGCCCGGACCTTTCGTCGCCGGCACGGAAACCAAGAATGCTTCGGTGGGGCCGGCCATCAACCTGACCCGGCAAATCATGCAGGAACTGCGCGATCACCCGGTGACCGAAGAGGAACTGCAGCTGGCCAAGGAGAGCCAGATCAACTCGTTCGTGTTTGGCTTCGAGAACACCCACTCGGTGGTCAGCCAGCAGATGTCCCAGGCCTTTTACGGTTATCCTGCCGATTACCTGGCAAACTACCGGCAGCGGATCGCCGCCGTCACGGTCGCCGATGTGCAGCGGGTCGCACGTGAATTCATCGACCTGGCCAGGCAGCAGATCGTGCTGGTCGGCAACCCGCAGGAGTTCCGCAGCGAACTGGACGGTCTGGGTCTGCCGGTCACGGACGTCGACCTGGACAAGCCTCGATAAGGGAGGGCTCTTTGAGTTCCTTGCGCACACTCTTCAATCGCAGCCGGCATTTCCTACAGTACGGGCTCTGGGAGCTGGATGCCGCCGACAAGCGCTGGTGGCGGCGTTTCCTGCTCCACCAGGGCCAGATCCTGACCCTGGTGGTGCGGGGCTTTTTCAACGACGGCTGCATGCTGCGCGCCTCGGCGCTGACCTACACCACCCTGCTGTCCCTGGTGCCGATGCTGGCGCTGGTGTTTTCAGTCCTCAAGGGCTTCGGGGTGCAGAAAGTCCTCGAGCCTCTGCTCCTCGAACAGCTGGCCGTCGGCGGCGGCCAGGCGGTCACCAAGATCGTCGAATACATCAACAACACCAACGTCGCGCGGCTCGGCTCTTTCGGCCTGGTCTTCCTGATCATTACCGTCCTGGCCCTGCTCTCCAATATCGAACAGGCGTTCAACAGCGTCTGGGGGGTTGAGGAGACCCGCCCCCTGCTGCGGCGTTTCACCGATTATTTTTCGGTCGTGACGGTCGGCCCGATCTTGGTGGTGGCAGCCATCTCCATGACCAGCACCCTGGAAAGCCAGCAGCTCGTCCAAGCCCTGATTGATCATGCCATTGTCGGCGAGGCCCTGCTAGCGCTTTTCCAGGTGCTGCCCTTCATGGTGATGTGGCTGGTGTTTGCCGGGCTTTACCTGTTCATGCCGAATGTCAAGGTCAGCCCGCGGGCCGCCTTGATCGGCGGCATCTTCGGCGGCACGCTCTGGCAGGTCAGCCAGTGGGGCTACCTCAACTTCCAGGTCGGCGTGGCCCGCTACAACGCCATCTACGGCACCATGGCCGCCTTGCCGATCCTCATGGTCTGGATCTACTTGTCATGGGTGATCGTCCTGATCGGCCTGGAGATGACCTATGCCACCCAGAACCTGCGCTCGATCCGCCAGGACCTCCGCGGCAGACGGGTCAACTTCGCCAGCCTGGAGTTCATTGCCCTGACGGTGCTGCTCTGCATCGGCCGCCGCTTCTATCTCGGCCGGCGGGCGCTGGGACAGGAGGACTTGTCGGCACGCCTGGATGTCCCCTCGCGCCTGATGCGTTCTATCCTCGACGAACTGACCCGCCTCGGCCTGATCGTGGCGACGGCTCAGCAGGACGAGGGAGTCGGTTATCAACCGGCCCAGGCGCTCGAAATGATCAAGCTCCATGAGGTCATCCACGGGCTTGCCGCCGATGGCGCCGACTACAGGCATTTGCGCAAGACTGTTGAGCGTGGGGTGGTCGCCGGTGTTGCGGAGCTCCTGAAAGATGCCGAGGGGCGGGCCCTGGCCGGGATGACGCTGCGTGACCTGGTCCTGCAGACCGAGTCGGCCGAGAGTCAGCCGGCAGCGTCCGGAGAGGCAGAATCCACCGCGTAGCGGTGCAGCGAGAAGCTCCGGTCTTCGTAGACGGCGTAGGAATATTGCGTGATCCAGTCACCCAGGGCGATGTGTTCTCCATCGTCCTGTTTTTCGTGGTAGGGCTGGTGGTAGTGGCCGGTGACGACCGCCTGGTAGCCCTCGGCAAGGATCGCCTGCACGTAGGGCTGCAGGATCTTGCGGGCCGGCCAGCGGCGATGCCGTTCCGCAGAATTTTTGCGGCTCTCGAAGCTGCCCCGGTTGGCGATGGCCATGGTCAGGGCGTTCGGTGCGATGCGGATCAGACCCTGCAGCAGCCGGCTGCGCAGCAGCCGGCGCAGGCGCCGATAACCGAGATCCTCGGGGTTGGCCAGGTCACCGTGGGCGAGGAAGACTTTCCTGCCGTCGAGCTCGATGCCGCCACCGTCGGGGAGAACCCGGCATTCCAGCCGCCGGGTAAACACCGGGCCGAGGTGGAAGTCGTGGTTGCCCTCGACATAGACCAGCCTGGTCCCCTGATGGTGAAGCTGTTCCAGGCAGTCGATCAACGGCACATAGTCCGAGGCCACGGTTGCCTTGCCGATCCAGAATTCGAAAATATCGCCGAGCAGGACCAGCAGGTCCGTTCTGCCGCGCTGCTCTTTGAGAAAGGCCAGCAGGGCGCGGTAGTTGGGGTCAGCAGGCTTGCACAGATGTGCGTCGGCTAAAAAGATGGCTCGCATGGGCGTCACTATAGGGACGGGCAATTGTCGTGTCAACTGCACTGAAACCGGTTGATTGATGAATCTCGTGGTGCAAGTGCGGGCCGAGCTGATTGCGGAGCACATCCGCTGCGGGTGAATGCCGCCGACTGCCGGTTCGGAACCTGCTCCCGGACGGTTTAACGACCAGGCGCCCCCAACCGGCGGAAACGGGCCAGGCAGGCGGAATCGTAAGCGCTATGCAAGCCTCGGGCGACATGCTAGGCTTGATTTTGGGGCGGCCGTTCAGCCGCAGGCGCATGGCCAGCGATCGGCCCTCTTTTTCCACCCGGTTACATGACCGATTAACACAGCTTGAGCAGGTGAGTTTTTGCATCAGGAATCAGAAATCATCATCCCGATCCATGGCATGAGCTGCCAGAAATGCGTCGCCAAGGCAACGGCCGCCCTGCTGGCCGTAGAGGGCGTTGCCGAGGTTGCCGTTTCCCTGCAGGACAAGCAGGGGCGGGTGACGGTCGCGGACCCCGGCCCGGAGCGTGACCGCCTGCTCGAGGCCGTGGTTTCGGCAGGCTTTCAGACGGTCGCTGCCGCGGTTGAAGAACCGGCCGAGACGGCACAGGCCCCGGCGGCGGCGACAGCCACCCGGACGAGCATCTTCGTCCTGCAGGGGATGACCTGCGCCAACTGTGCGCGAACCATCGAAAAGGGGGTCGCCCGGATGAGCGGCGTGGCCTCGGCGAATGTCAACTTCGCCGCGGAAAAGCTGTCGGTGGTCTACGACCCGGCCCAGCTGCAAAGCGCCGACCTGGTCGCCAAGGTCGGCGATCTCGGCTACCGGGCCCTCCCCGAGGAGACCGCCGACCTGGCGGAGGGGCGCACGGAACTGGCCTGGCTGCTGTTCGCCGCGGCCCTGGCGCTGCCGATCATGCCGCTGATGTGGCTGGCCCCGTTCGGCCCGGCAACCATCTATGTCATCTGCGGCCTCTCGAGCATCGTCCAGTTCAGCGCCGGCCTGACCTTCTACCGCAGCGCCTGGAAGTCGCTCAAAAACCGCTCGGCCAACATGGACGTGCTGGTGGCCATGGGGATTACGGCCGCCTACGGCTACTCGCTGCTGGCCCTGTTCCACCTGTTCGGCCTGACCGGCGAGGTGTTCTTCGAAACCAGCGCCATGCTGATCACCTTCATCCGCTTCGGCAAGTGGCTCGAGGCCCGGGCCAAGGGCAAGGCCAGCCAGGCCCTCAAGGCCCTGCTGCAGCTGCAGGCCGACCGCGCCCTGCTGCTGGTCGACGGCCGGGAAGAGGACGTCGCCCTCAACCAGGTCAAGGTCGGCGACCGGCTGGTGGTGCGCCCCGGCGAGAGAATCCCGGTGGACGGCCTGGTGATCACGGGGGATTCGGCCGTCGATGAATCGATGGTCAGCGGCGAATCGCTGCCGATCGACAAGGGGCCGGGCGCCGAAGTCACCGGGGCGACCATCAACACCAGCGGCCGCCTGGTCATCGAAGCGACCCGGGTCGGCAACGAGACGGTCCTGGCGCAGATCGTGCGCATGGTTGAAGCCGCCCAGGGCGACAAGGCGCCGATCCAGCGCCTCGCCGACGCCGTCTCCAACTGGTTCGTCCCCGCCGTCATCGTGGTCGCCCTGGTCACCTTCGCGGCCTGGTACTGGCTGGCTGCGGCCGGCTTCCTGTTTGCCTTCAAGATGGCGATCGCCGTACTGGTGATCGCCTGTCCCTGCGCCCTCGGCCTGGCCACGCCGACGGCGATCATGGTCGGCAGCTCCGTCGGGCTCTCCGCCGGGATCCTTTTCAAGACCGCCTCGGCGCTGGAGAACATCGCCCGCCTGCAGGTGCTGCTGCTCGACAAGACCGGCACCCTGACCCGGGGCGAGTTTGCCGTGACCGACGTGCAGACGGTGCATGGCACTGACGAGGAGGAGTTGTTGCAGGCTGCCGCGGCCGTGGAAGCGGCGAGCAGCCACCCGCTGGCCCGGGCCGTGGTGCGGTATGCCGGGAAGAGGGCGGTCGTTCCCGCCCCGGTCGCCGATGTCCGCGAGTTTGGCGGCCTGGGCCTGGCCTGTACCCTCGAGGGGATCAGGATCCTGGCCGGGAACCAGCGCCTGATGGAGCGGGAGCAGGTTGATGTCCAGTCACTGGAGACGACGACAAGCACATGGGCTGACCAGGGCAAATCGGTGATCTACCTTGCCAGGGCAGGGCGGGCGCTCGGGGTGCTGGCGCTGGCCGATACGCTCAAGGAGGGGGCGGCCGAAACCGTGGCCGGGCTGCGTCGGCTGGGCCTGAAGACGGTCATGATCACCGGCGACCGCCAGGCCGCGGCCCGCGCGGTTGCCGGGCAGCTTGGCCTGGACGAGGTCGAAGCCGAGGTGCTCCCCGGCGACAAGCAGGCCGTGGTGCGCCGCTACCAGGAGCAGGGGCTGTTCACCGGCATGGTCGGCGACGGCATCAACGACGCGCCGGCCCTGGCCCAGGCCGATATCGGCATCGCCATCGGCAGCGGCACAGATGTGGCCAAGGAGACCGGCGACCTGGTGCTGGTCAAGGGCGACATCCGCGACGTCGAACGCGGCATCCGCCTCGGCCGCAGGACCCTGGCCAAGATCCGGCAGAACCTGTTCTGGGCGTTCTTCTACAACGTCGTCGGCATCCCGGTGGCCGCCGGGGTACTCTACCCCGCCTTCGGCGTCGTCCTCAAACCGGAATTCGCCGGGCTGGCCATGGCCCTGTCGAGCGTTTCCGTGGTCACCAACAGCCTGCTGCTGAAGAGGGCTGCCCGGCGGCTTCGGTCGTCACGCAGCTCAGCTCTTGCTGGCCTGTTATTCCTGATTGTTTAACTAGGGTATTTACTTATGATTGTTGATTAAGTCGTTTGTGGTAAGCCCTTGATTTTTTTTATTTTTTAATGCTTGACAAAGGCTCATGGAGCTGTATCGTATTAGCAATAACAAATTAGAAAGTGTAAATAATTAAATGTCAGAATAAGAAAAAGCCAAACCTGCCGCAAGGCAGGGACGGAAAGTCTTGGATCCGCACATGACGGACGGCCGGGCTGCCTTATAAAAAGGCAGCCCGGCCTTTTTTCAGGAGGCAGGCAGTGGAGAAAGGATTGACACCGATGAGGACCCACAGCAAGGCGCATCGCAGGCACGTGCTTGGCTCCGCAACTGCCGCAGCAGCTCCATCATTTGCATGGAAGTGGCCTTAACCCCCTGAGGCGAACTGTTGCGGCGAGGCAATGATAGGGGTGGAGGAGGTTAGAGCGATGAAAACGCGCATATTTGCTGTTACCGCGGCGTTGGCTCTGGCGTGCCTGCTCGCACTCGGCAGCACTGCCATGGCCGCAAAGGGAGGTGTCCCAGGTCCACCGGAAGGTGGTGAAGGCGCTGCACCGAACAGGATGTCGTCCCCGGCCATCTACAATCAGTCTATTGCAGCCTATTGGACCGTGCCGGCCGATGCCGAACTTGGTGCCGACTATTCATACGGCTGCGAAGGGGAGGAGATATCCGGAATATACAAGTATCCCAATACTTCCTGTGTCGACGATCTGATGAACCCCACCGTCTATCACACGAAGGCGCAGTGCGAAGCTGGTAAATGTGCAGGGTTGGATGTTTTTCGCATCTACTGGCAGAAAAACGCTGACAATCTCTGGTCGGCTGACCAGGACGACATAGCCAGTCAGCCAGTAGCGAATCAAGCTGTAGTGGAATATTTGGATTGGGGTGACGCCCTCGAGGCGGTCTCCTGGACCGAACGTTCCAGGGTCCGGGTGGAAACCCAGCCCTGGAGCAGCACGATCCTGGATTACACCCCTGACCAGTCATGTGCGGCTGTGGCTGGAGACTATGCGGCCGACTTCTGCAAGGTGGGCTTCCAGATGTGGCACGTCTCCGGCCAGGGGATTACCGAGCACTGGGGCGTGCGTGCCAGCGAAGAAGGTGTCTCCTACAATTACGATTCGCCGTTCCAGATCATCAAGACCGACAGTGCAATGCTGAACATTGCCAAGCTGGGTGCAGGGAGCGCGGAATGCCCAAGCCCTGGTGGCGGTGAAGATGAAGGAGAAGTGGCATTGGCTGCGTACGATGTTCCCGATGCGGGTGTTTGGATCGATAACAATTGGTCATTAGCCGTTTACACTTTTAGAAACGATCCTTTCAGCGTCGAAACCAGTGTCGGTGGCAAGTATGTCTACGGCTATAACTTGCCGATGGCGGACGTAGAGGTGCCTTTGGGAATTGAGAAGACCGGTTGGTGGCGCCTGACTTTCTACGACCCCACCGGTAAAATTCAGTTCACCGACCCGCTCGTTGGAGACAACTATTATAACCTGGCGGCTCCACCCGCCGTACCATCTGAGGAGCGAGTCATTCCGGCGGCGGCTTTTAACACTGCGACGTCGTCATGGACCCCGGCTGTAGCGGAGCTGTACCAGCCGGTGGTTGATGTGGCCAACAACCTGACCTATCTCGACATCTGTATCGTCGCCAAGACGCAAGGCGGCGGTGGCGGTGGCGGTGGCGGTGGCCCTGGTGGCGGCGGTGGCCCACCTGCTAGCATCTCTTCAGCTATTGGTGGAGGTGGCGGCGCCGGTGGTGGTGCTGGTATCGGCGGCGGTAAGCCGACAAGTACTCCTAATTACGATAAAGTTCCTGGTGAAAGTGGTAAAGGTAAAAAGGTTGGTCACTACAAATAACATGCAGCTAACGACAAGTGACCCCAACTGGTTGCATGCATAACCGGCCGGGGAAGAGCAGGCAGATCTTCCCCGGCCGTTTGCCATGTGTTCGATTCTTCTCAGGGGGTGACGAGTGAGTTGCAGCTCCTCGCAAAGAGTTGTTCTGAACTGTCAGGCCTCAGACCTGCTTCGGTAAATTCTCAGGGAGGTTGGATATGGGCGCTTCCAGTGGAAAGATCGCGGCGAAGGCAAGTCGGTTGGGATTTCTTGGTCTTTCAATGGTGGTCGGAACTGTTTTTGTGGCGAGCGCGGGTTCCAACAAGGGGTCGTCTGCGCCGCTTCGTCTCGCCTCGGCGGTGACCCTCTCGGAGCAGTCCCCGGACCTGAACCGGGCCGCCAAGGCCCGCATCGCCCAGCTCGGCAACGGCACGCTGGTGATGGTCTACGGCGATGCGGTGGAGAATAACCCGGCCAGGTATGTCTACGAGCTGAAGGGCGACGTGCAGCGCCCGGCGCGCGACATCTTCGTGCGCACCTGCGACAACCTGTTCGGCGACTGTGACGATCCGGACAACTGGACCGCACCGCTGAATCTCTCCAACACCGCGCACCTCTCGAGCATCGCCAGCGACTGGAACGGCGATACCGACGGCAGCGCGGTGCGCATGCCGTTCTACGGCGACTCCGGCAAGCCCAGCATGTTCAGCTCCGGCGACCGCGTGGTGATCACCTGGGTGGACAACTACTGTCCTGGTGAGGGGAGCCAGCCCACGGCGCAGCGCACGGTGACTTATCCGGAGCGCAGCGACCGCGAGGTGCCCTTCGGCTGCGTCTACGCGGCCCACGCCAACGGCGCGGTGGACACCGCAGCCGACTGGACCGTGACCCGGCTCAGCGACGGTTCCCGAGACGCCAACCAGGATGTCAGCCGCGGCATGCAGAACGGCGGCTGGGCGATCATCTGGCAGGAGGACCCGCGCGGCCTGCAGCCCGGTGAGGCCGAGGGCCCCGGCGACGGCGCTTCGGGCGCCAAGGTCAGCCCCGGCACCGACGTCTGGTACAGCTACTGCACAGGCTCGCAATTCGGGACCTGGCGGACCCCGGTGCGCCTGACCGACAACTGGACCGCGAGCGCCGGCAAGCCGGGCGGCGGCAGTGGCTCCGGTGGTGGCGGCGGTTCGGGCGGTGGCGGCGGCTCCGGTGGTGGCGGCGGCTCCGGTGGTGGCGGCGGCTCCGGTGGTGGCGGCGGCTCCGGTGGTGGCGGCGGTCACGGTGGTGGCGGTGGAGAAGACTCCTCCGGCAACAACCTGTCCACTCCCGCCATCTGGTCGGACGGTGTCGCCAAGGAACTGCGCGGGGCACCCGGGGAGTGGCTGTTCGAAGGGGAGTCCCTCGATGTGGGCGACTGGGCCTGGTACCTGCAGCAGGACCTCGACAACCAGTGGCAGGCCGAGACACTGAACGCGGTGCATGAAGGTAT
>JAHEEU010000251.1 GCA_024640545.1 Geobacteraceae bacterium | reverse complement strand
ACCGAGACGCTTGGCCCAGTCGCGGGCCAGGTTGCTGTTGTAGACCACGTGTCCTTCCGGAACCGGAACCCCGAAATTACGCAGGATTGCCTTGGCCTGGTACTCGTGAATATTCATGGGTAATTACCCTCCGCAGGAAATGGGTTTAAATGGGCAGTCTCCTTCGACCGGCCCGGTCTGGTGTCAACACGTAGCGGGCGCCAGCTTCAACCTGTTAAAAGTTGCTCAGAATTGCGGCTTTGTCAAATGGCGCCCAGATTTTTTCGCTCAGAGGAAGTCTCCCCTCTGGTCGGACTTCCGGTTTTCCGAACGCAGAGCAGGGTAACCCGGTTTTTGTCTTTTGTCTAAGCAAAAAGAACATTTTTCTAAATAAAACAATGGTTTAAAGATTTTTGCCTGATTTGTGGGCAGGGGTAGAGGCCGGTTGATTTGCGGTGTCTGGCAGTTTTCAGTGCTTATGGTCATGATAGCCGTCGCCGTGCGGTGGAACCAGCGGCTTTTGCTCCGGCATGGCCTGTCTGCCGGGGGAGCAAACCGGGCATGCCTGCATGGCAAATGGTTTTTCCAGCCTGCAGGCATCGAGCAGCTCCTGGTTGCGGAAGATCTCCAGCGTTGGGCCATCGGCCATTACCCGGCCATCCTGCAGAACAATGGTGCGCTCGCACAATTCCAGGACCAAGTCGAGGTCGTGGCTGGTGATGATGCGCGTATGGTGGAACGCTCGCAGCAGTGCGATCAATTGACGCCGGGCGTGGGGGTCGAGCCCATTGGTCGGCTCATCGAGGGCCAGGATCTCCGGCAGCATGGAGAGCACGGTGGCGATCGCCACACGCTTCTTTTCGCCGCCGGAAAGATGGTAGGGCGCTTTGTTGCGCAGCTCGACGGCTTCCACCCTTTCCAGGGCCTCAACGACCCGGGCCTCGACCTCTGGCATCGCCAGGCCCATGTTCTGCGGTCCGAAAGCGATATCGTCGAACACGGTCGGCATGAACAACTGGTCGTCGGGGTCCTGGAAAACCATCCCCACGGTGCGTCGAATCCCGGCCAGGTTCTCCCGGGACAACAGCGCGTCGCCGATCACGATCTCACCGGAGGTGGCGGCCAGGTAGCCGTTCAGGTGTAGCAGCAGGGTTGACTTGCCGGCACCGTTGGCACCGATTATGGCAACCGACTCACCATGGTGGATCAGGAAGGACACGTCATGCAGGGCGACGGTGCCGTCGGGGTAGACGTGCTGCAGGTTCCTGACCTCGACTTTATGATGACTCATGGCATGTCTCCAGTGAACAGGCTGCCGAGCAGCAGCGGGGTATTGTAAAGGCGGAGCACGATGAACAGAGCGATCCAGCCGACCATGAAGACCACTTCCTCGCGGCCGAAGCGATGTTGCGGACCGCTGGCATGAAATTCTCCGGAAAACCCCCGGGCCAGCATCGCCATGTGAATGCGCTCTGCCCGGGCCCAGGTGCGCAGCAGCAGGTGACCGACCAGAGATCCGAACTGGCGCATGCTTAAACCACGCTTGCCGAAGCTGCGTAACTGGCAGGCCCGGGTTGTGCGCACGCCTTCGTCGGTCAGGACGAAGATGTAGCGGTAGAGAAACAGGAGCTGAACAGCGAAAGCCTTGGGCATGCCGAGTTTCTCGAGGGCTGCGCAAATTGACGGGAATCCGGTCAAGGCGACGAGGATGATGGCGACGCTGGCAGTCAGGGTGGCCCTGATGAGGATTGAGGCACAGGAAATCCATCCCCCCCGGATATCGAATGCCCCGATCTGCATGATCACCTGCCGGTCGAAGATCGGGTTGAAGATGCCGATGACGAGGGCAAAGGGAACCACGATCAGGATTTTGCGCAGAATATAACCGAAAGGCAGCCCCCCGGCCGCCAGCAGAATCGCCGGGAAGAGCAGGTAAGGGAGCATCGCGGAGATCGTGTAGCGGTCGAAAGAAACAACGCAGAGGATGAAGCAGGCGGTCGTCAGTACCTTCGCCCGCGGGTCGAGGCGGTGCAGCGCCGTCTGCCGCGTCGCCAGCAGGTCGAGCTGTTTGAAATCGAGGAATGTGCCGTCTATCGCCTGCATGGGAGGATTCCGCTGCCGGCACAAAATCCGGCACGTCTTGGGAGTCAGCGTTCTCGTCGAATCTTCTCGGGTGCTGCCCGTCTCCTGCAAAGGAGGCCGGCCAGGCAGCAGAGCACCAGGGTGATGACGCCGCCGACCAGCCCGGAAAGGCTCTTGCCGGTGCGTCCTTCAGCAGGGGAGGCGGACGACTCGGGATCGCCCCTGGCGCCGTCGGACAGGGCGTAGCCCGGGAGCAGGGCCGTCTTGCCCTGGATGGCCGCTAACGCCTCGTGCTCACGGCCCCGGACGTTCGGTAATTCGGTCGATCCTGTGGCTTTGGCGATGGCCCATTCGAGACCGTCGGGGTGTTCCGATGCAAACCAGGACAAGACTCCGCCGGTCATTATTGCCGCGGCAAGAAACGTGGCCAGCAATGCACGCAGCGGGAACTCTTCCGCGGGAGCGCCCTGCGGGACGCTCTCCATGATGTCCGGTCGGGCACGGTAGACAAAAGAGATCACCAGTGCGGTCACCAGGCCTTCGACGACCCCTATGGCCAGGTGAATCGATTGCATCAGCAGGAGGAACGTCTTGAACGGCAGGGCGGAGATCCCTGAGACGACCGTCTGCAGTACCACGCCGAGAGACCCGAGCTGCAGGCCGACCACCGCGGTGAGGACCGTCGCCACGATCATTTGTGACTGGCGCGGGTTGCGGCCGATGAGCTTTTGATAGATGAGAGGGTAGGCGATGAATGCCGGGAAAAAACCGAGATTGAAGATGTTGCAGCCGAGGGCGAGCAACCCCCCGTCGGCGAAGAACAGTGCCTGCACCATCAGCACCGAAGCGATGGTCAGAAACGCCGCCGAGGGGCCGAGCAGGATGGCCAGCAGCAGTCCGCCGCCGAGGTGGCCGCTCGACCCGGTTGCCGGGATAGTGAAATTGATGATCTGGGAGGTGAAGACAAACGCCCCCAGCACGCCCATGAGCGGCACTTTACGCTCGTCGAGATGTCTGCGCACCCGCGCCGAGCAGTAGCCGATCATCGCCGCCGAAGTCGCCCACATAGCCCCGCCGACAGCGGGTGAGACGAGTGCATCTGCCATGTGCATGGTTCGGCCTTTCGCTGCAGGGT
>JAHEEU010000092.1 GCA_024640545.1 Geobacteraceae bacterium | reverse complement strand
CGGTCACGAAGAGCGGCCCGCCGACGATCTGCTCCGTCAGGTAGCGCTCATGCTCCGACTGCAGGTCGCACCCCCACTCCACGGGGAACTCGAAGCTCCGGCCACTTTGCTGCAGACGTTCGACCGCTTCCGTATAGCTCATCGACTGGAAGGCGTTCCCGGCCACTTTCTCCAGGCGTTCGATCAGGCTGTTGTCAATGAACTTGTTGAAGAACTCCAGGTCTTCACGGCAGTGCTCCAGGGCGTAGGACACCATGAAACGGAAGAAATCCTCAGCCAGCCGGCAATTGACGGCCAGGTCGGCAAAGGCGACCTCCGGCTCGATCATCCAGAACTCGGAAGCATGGCGGCTGGTATTGGAATTTTCCGCCCGAAAGGTCGGGCCGAACGTATAGATGTCGGTAAACGCCGTAGCAAACAGCTCGCCCTGCAACTGACCACTCACAGTCAGGCCGGTCCTGGAACCGAAAAAATCCTCGTGCCAGGCAATGCGGCCATCGGCCAACGGCGGATTTTCGGGATCAAGGGTCGTCACCCGGAACATCTCCCCGGCACCCTCGCAGTCGTTGGCGGTGATGATCGGCGTATGCACGTAGACGAAGCCGCGCTCCTGGAAGAAGCTGTGCACCGCGTGGGCGATGCGGCTGCGCACGCGAAACACGGCGCCGAAGGCATTGGTCCGCGGGCGCAGGTGGGCGATCGAGCGCAGGAACTCGAAACCGTGGCGTTTCTTCTGCAGAGGGAAGGTCTCGTCAGTCGCTCCGTAAACCGTGATCTGCCCGGCCTGGACCTCCCAGTTCTGCCCCTCGCCGGGAGACGGGACCATCAAGCCGCGCACACCGACGCAGGCCCCGGTGCCGAGCTCTCCCGCCACCGCAAAGGCAGCGGATTCCTCGCCGACCACGATCTGCAGGCTGTCCAGGCAGGAACCGTCGTTGAGGGCCAGGAAGACCACCCCCTTGCTGCGCCGCACAGTCCGCAGCCAACCCTGGACGAACACTTCGCCCTGAAGCTTTTCTGCCTGCAGTATCCTCTTAACCCGCCAGCGATCCTGGCGCCAGTCCGATCTGTCCATACGCACCTCTATACAACTCTGGTTATCTTGTCCAGGCATTGCCTGCCAAGCGACCAATAAACCACGGGGAATGGTTTGTCAATCAAACCAGACCTTTAATCATGCTCCCGCGTCTTGGCGAATTCGATCCCCGGCCACTGTTCCATGACATAGCCGAGGCGCCATTCACTGGGTGCGAGGTAGCTGAGATTGCCTTCGGCGTCCAGGGCCAGGTTGGCCTGGCTCTTCTTCTCGAATTCGGCCAGTTTTTTGGCGTCGGCGCTGCTGATCCAGCGGGCAGTGGCATATTCAACGCTTTCGTAGACCGCATCGACCCCATATTCGGTTTTCAGGCGCTCCATGGTGACGTCGAATTGCAGGACACCCACCGCGCCGACGATGTAGTCGTTGCTGATCAACGGTCTGAACACCTGGATTGCGCCCTCTTCCGAGAGCTGGGTCAGGCCCTTTTCGAGCTGCTTCGCTTTTAGGGGAGACTTCAACCGCACCCTGCGGAAATGTTCCGCGGCAAAGCTGGGGATACCGGTAAACTTGAGCGGCTCCTTGTCGGTGAAGGTGTCACCGACCTTGATCGTACCGTGGTTGTGCAGACCAATGATATCGCCAGGAAAGGCTTCTTCGACGTTGGCCCGGTCCTGGGCCATGAAGATGATCGCCTTGGACAGGTTGACCTCCTTGCCGATCCGATGATGACGGACCTTCATGCCGCGCTGAAACCGGCCTGAACAGATGCGCAGGAAAGCGATCCGGTCACGGTGGGCGGGGTCCATGTTTGCCTGCACCTTGAAGACAAAGCCGGAGAAGGCTTCCTCATCGGGCGTCACCAGCCGGCTCTGGGTCTCTCTTGGGCCCGGCGGCGGGGCCAGGTCCACCAGTGCATCGAGCAGCTCTTCGACGCCGAAGTTATTAATGGCACTGCCGAAAAAGACCGGGGTCTGGTTGCCCTTGAGGTATTCCGCCAAGTCAAAAGGGTTTGCCGCACCCTCAAGCAGGTCAATATCCTCACGCAGTTCGTCCGCGGCGCTGCCGAGCAGTTCATCAAGCTGGCGGTCGTTGACGTCCCTGATGATCCGGACATCCTCGCTGCGCCGTTCCTCACCCGGCCGGAACAGCCTCAGCTCCCTGCGATAAAGGTTGTAGACCCCCTTGAAACGCTTCCCCATACCGATCGGCCAGGACATCGGTGCGCATTCGATCTGCAGCTTGTCCTCGATATCGGCGAGCAGTTCGAGAGGATATTGTCCCTCGCGGTCCATCTTGTTGATGAAGGTCAGGACCGGGGTATTGCGCATCCGGCAGACGGACATCAGCTTTTCCGTCTGCGCCTCCACGCCCTTGGCGCTGTCGATCACCATCAATGCGCTGTCGACGGCCGTCAGGACCCGGTAGGTGTCTTCGGAGAAATCCTGGTGGCCCGGCGTATCCAGGAGATTGATTTCGCAATCGCGATGCGCGAACTTCATCACCGAGGTCGTCACCGAAATGCCGCGCTCCTGTTCCACTTTCATCCAGTCGCTGGTCGCATGCCGCGACGCCTTGCGCGCCTTGATCGCTCCGGCCATCTGGATGGCCCCGCCGAACAGCAGCAGCTTTTCGGTCAGAGTGGTCTTGCCGGCATCGGGATGGCTGATGATGCCGAAGGTCCGGCGTTTTTTTATTTCCTCTAGAAAACGGTTGCTCAAACTGGCCTCTTCTCGTGCACGGGGTCGATCTTGATAAGAAAAAACGGGCATAAAGCCCGTTAAAGTTGAATTTTAACGCATCCGGGGCGAACGGGTCAATCGGGAAAGGCGATAGGCCGGCGGCCATCGTCATGACCGACCGGGGGAGTCATCGGCAGGACGACACGAACCCTGGTCCCTGAGCCGGGCTGACTCTCGACCCGAATATCGCCATGATGGGCCAGGACGATATGCCGCACGATACTCATTCCCAGCCCGACGCCCTGAACTGCGGTATCCGAGGAATCTGCGCGGTAGAAGCGATCGAATATGTGCGCCAACTGCTCCTCGCTCATGCCGATTCCTTCGTCAACGACGATGAGTTCATAGGTGGCGGCATACGCCAGGAGGCTGATCATCACGGTGCCCCCCCCCGGAGAGTACTTGACGGCATTGCTGACCACATGGTCGACGACCTGCTCAAGGCGCGACTGGTCCGCGCAGATGTACGCCGCAGGTTCCGGCAGGCTTATTTCAAACTGGTGATCACCGTACTCTTCTCGGAAAGCTGCAGTTACCCCGCGGAGCAAGTCGGCGAAACTGAATTGCTGGTACCTGAGGGTCAGCGGGCGACCTGATTCGAATCGGCTCACGTCAAGCAGGTCATCGATCAGCCCCCCCAGGGCCAAGGCCTTGTTATGAATCAACTGCAGATACTCTTTCTGTTGCGCGCTGTCGAAATTACCCGAGGTTTCCTTCGCGGTCAGCAGTTCGCTGTAACCGATGATCGTCGTGAGCGGGGTATTGAGTTCGTGGGCGGCCATGCCGAGGAAAGCATTCTTCATGCGCTCAATCTCGCGATCACGGGTGACATCGCGAATCAGCAGGATCATTCCCGGAGCCTCAGTTTGCTGGGATACGAATTGAGAAATGCGCCCCTGGAAGATACGGGAAGGCTGGTTGTCAACGCCCAGCAGTTCAAAATCAAAGGAGCGGGAACCGTGAGGGGTACTGGCCCCCCGACTGACCATTTTCAGGAAATCCACTTCCTGGCTGAGTTTGTCAACCGGTTTCCCCAGGACCTCATCCAGCGTCAGGTTCAATATGCTTTCAGCGGCGGCATTCATGTGCAGCACGCGCAATTCACCGTCGGTTACAATGACGCCGTCCGGAACCGAGCCTAAAATACCGGCGAGTTTCTCCCGATCTATCTGGATGTCTTCAAGCGCCTGGGCCAGGGCCTTTTGCGCTTCACTGCGTTCGGCAATCTGGCGAGTCATCTGCTCGTTGGCATCGGACAATTCGCGGGTTCGGTCGGCAACGCGCTGCTCAAGCTCTTCATTGGCGACGCGCAGGGCCTCGTTCGCCCTGTCACGCGCAAGCAGGCTCAGTTGGGCGCGCCAGAGGGCAATGCATATGGCCAGGAGGAAGCCGAGCGACATGAGCAGAGTCGTGGTCATGGAATGCCAAGAAAGCTGCTTGATCCTGGTGGCGCTTGCTGTGATATCGTAATAAATTTCGACGGCGCCGCCGAAGACGTTGCCGGCCATGAACGGCACATAAGTCTCGACGACATCCATCTGCGCAACATCCCCTTCGGCGGTTCTGGTGTCTTTCCTGACGATTTTTGAGTAAACCCGGCCCTTGGCGACAATATCGCTGAAATATTGCTTCTCATTCAGGGAACCGACCTCTCCCTGCACGGTCGAGAAGATGATCTCCCCCCGTCCCGAGAAAATGCGCAGCTTGATCAGACGGTTGTCACGGCTTGCCGGGTGCAGTTGCTCCTCCAGCCCCTCCGGCAAGCTGGACCTGGTCAGCGACTGGTTTTCCAGGCCGAGGGTCCTGACGATGTAACTGGCATAGCGTACCGCCTCGTTCTCGGTCTCTTCGGCCAGCAGTTGATTATAGGCAGGATGGACGAACAGGTACTCGTAAGCAGGGAAAAGCACGGCAATGGCCAGGGACAGGACCAGAAGATTGCGAAGCAGTTTGTTACGCAACATGCAGAGCCCCGTTCATTGCAGCGATTTATGCAGGGTATGCAGATCGACCGCGGGTGTCCGACGGTCAACATAAGTGAATATACATTAGTTTTCGTAAAGAGCCAAGGTCCATCGGTTTTTCAGGTCCAACCCTCGAGAATCACCCCGGGGCACAGTTTCTGCTTGCTCCGTCCCCCCCCTGTGGCATAATCCGCCCACAGGAGAGACGATCCATGCAGCGAGCAAGCGGCATCCTGCTCCACCCGACAGCCCTGCCGGGGCCCTTCCATCTTGGCGACCTTGGCAGGGAAGCGTACCGCTTTGTCGACTTTCTCATCAAGTCGAGCCAGAGCGTTTGGCAGATTCTACCCCTTGGGCCCACCGGCTATGGGCACTCGCCGTACAATGCCCTCTCGGCGTTTGCCGGCAACCCTGCCCTGATCGACCTGCAGCAGCTCGTCGACTGCGGCGACCTGCCGGGATCGCGCTTCGAGGCTGTCGCCGCTGACTGTTCCGGGATTGATTTCATGCAGGGGCACTCAGTGAAGAGCAAGTTGCTCCGGGAGGCGGGCCGACAATTCTTTGAGCGTCCGGCCATGGCAAGAAGCCGAGATTACCAGTCCTTCTGCAACAGGCATTCGGACTGGCTGGAAGACTTCTGCCTCTTCATGGCGCTGCGGGACAATTTTGGCGGACAGGCATGGTCGGACTGGCCCGAGGCGCTGCGCAGGAGGAACCCTGGCGCCCTGCAAGAATGGCGGCAGACGCTCGCAGAGGGCTGCCGTCTCTACCGCTACCAGCAATACGTGTTTGCCGAGCAGTGGAGCCGTCTGAAAGGCTACGCGAACCACCACGGTATCCGGATCTTCGGCGACATCCCTATTTTTGTCGCATATGATTCCGCCGATGTCTGGGCCAACCAGGGCCTGTTTCAACTTGACGACCAGGGACGAGCGACCGCGGTCGCCGGGGTGCCCCCCGATTACTTCAGCAGGACAGGTCAGCGCTGGGGCAATCCCCTGTATCGATGGGACCAGCTTGCTGAAGAGGATTTCCGCTGGTGGCTGCGCCGATTCGATCACCAGTTGCATTACAGCGACTTGATCCGCATCGACCATTTTCGCGGTTTCCAGGCCTGCTGGTCGATTCCCGCAGAAGAGCAGACGGCCGTCAATGGACGGTGGGTCGAAGTCCCGGGGCGCGCGCTCTTCGAAAAGCTGCGCGCGCAGATGAAAGACCTGCCGATCGTTGCCGAAGACCTCGGGGTCATCACTCCTGAAGTGGAAAAGCTGCGCGATGATTTCGGGTTCCCGGGAATGCTGATCCTGCAATTCGCCTTCGATTCCGGACCTGACAACCCGTACCTGCCTGAGAACCATGCCGTCAGCAGCGTGGTGTATACCGGCACGCATGACAACGACACGACCCTGGGCTGGTGGCAGGGACTCGCCAGGGCACAGCAGGACCGGGTGCTTGACTATCTCGGCGTGCGTCAAACGGACATGCCCTGGGACCTGATCCGCCTGGCCGCGGCCAGCGTCGCCGACCTCTGTATCATCCCCTGCCAGGACCTGCTCGGCCTCGGCAGTGAGGCGCGCTTCAACACTCCCGGTCGCGCCACGGACAACTGGAGCTGGCAGATGGCACCAGACGCCCTGACCGACGAGCTGGCGGAGCGCCTGGCCAGGCTCTCCGCAAGACATCATCGCACGCGCAGCCAGTAGTACTTGCCGCCGCCACAACATTTATGTTATAAAATATCGCCCTAAGGATCAGGCATACTAAAAACCGGGCATTTCGCCCAGGAATCATGAGGATCGGAGGATCTACCCGTGAAACGACTGATGACCCTTTTCAGCATCGCCATCTTCTCTTTGACCCTGTTCGCCGGCTGCACTGAAGACACCCCGGCACCAAAAACGGAAGCCGCCAAGCCTTCGGCACAGACAGCGCCTGCCGCTCCGGCGGTCCCCACATCGGCTCCCGGCAAGACCGGCAAGGTTGTAGAGACCATGGATGCCGCTGGCTACACCTACGTCAATGTCGATACCGGCAGCGAGCAGCTCTGGGCGGCAGCGCCGCAGTTTGCCGTCAAGGTTGGTGATGAGGTTGTCGTCCCGGAAGGCATGCCGATGCCCAACTACCACAGCAAGAGCCTCGACCGCACCTTCGAAGTGGTTTACTTCGTCCCCTCCGTGCTGGTCGGCGGCGCCGCGCAGCTGGCGGCAGACATGCCTGCCGGTCAGCCGCAGATGAACGGTAGCAGCAAAACGGTTGTCGAGAAAACCGATGTCGACCTCTCGGGCATCAAGCCTGCCGAAGGCGGCCAGACCGTAGCCGACGTCTTCGCCAAGAAGGCCGAACTGACTGGCAAGCCGGTCAAGGTGCGCGGCAAGGTCGTCAAGTTCAGTCCCGCGATCATGGGCAAGAACTGGATTCACGTCCAGGATGGCACCGGTGCCGCCGGCAGCAACGACCTCACGGTCACGACCAGCGCGACCGCCAATATGGGCGACACGATTGTCATCAGCGGGGTGCTGGCCATCGACAAGGACTTCGGCTACGGCTACAAGTACGACGTCATTGTTGAAGACGCCGAAGTGACGGTTGAGTAAGCAAGCTACGCCAAAAACCGAGTGAATGCTCTCAAGCCCCCGCACTTTTGCGGGGGCTTTTTTCATCCTTAAGGGGGAGACTCCTGGTCAGTCGAGTGAAAGCGGTGGTAGACCTGGTCGGCGACAGCTTCCGGCAAACCCGGCATGGCCCGCAGTTCGGCCAGGCTGGCATCCTTGATTCCCTTCAGGCTGCCGAACTGCCTGAGGAGCGCCATCCGGCGTTTCGGCCCGACCCCCGGGAGATCGTCCAGGGCAGACTGGAGCTGGGTCTTGCCACGGAGCTTGCGGTGATGGGTGATGGCGAAGCGGTGCGCTTCGTCACGCAGCCGCTCAAGGAGGAAGAGCGCTGCTGAACCACGCCGCAAAACCAGCGGGTTCTTGCGGCCGGGGAGGAAAAAACGTTCCTCGCTGCGTTCCACGACGCGCCCATGGACATTCGCCTTGACGCGGCTCTTGGCGATCCCGGCGGCATCGATTGCTCCGGATAGATTCAATTCATCAAGCACTGATGTCAGGACGCCCAGCTGCCCCTTGCCGCCGTCTATGAGGATGAAGTCGGGGAGATTCCCCTCCTGTCGGCCACGCACGAGGCGTCTCCGCAGGACTTCCTGCAGGGCCGCATAATCATCCGTGCCGGCCACCGTTTTGATGCGGTAATGGCGGTATTCGGCCGGAGCAGGTTCGCCATCCAGAACAACCGCCATACTGGCCACCGTGGCCTGGCCCTGGATCGTCGAGACATCGAAACACTCCATCCGGGCCGGCTCACGCTGCAAATGCAGCCTCTGTCGGAGTTCCTCGAGAACCTTGCGGCGCGCCTCATCGCGACTGCCACGCTCCCGCCAGACTTCTCCGGCATTGCGATTGGCCAGTTCAACCAGGCGGCGGCGCTCTCCACGCTGGGGCGTCAGCAGGCGGACCCTGCGGCCACGCCGCTCCGTAAGCCACTCCGCCAGCGCCGCCATCCCCTCGACCGGGAACGGCAGCACGACTTCGTCTGGAATCGGTACGTCGCGACCGTAGAACTGGGCAAGGAACTCCGCCAGGAGTTCATCCTCGTCCAGCTGCCAGTTGAGGTTGTAATTGCGCCGTGCCGTCAGTTTCCCCTGCCGGTAGAAGAGCATGACGACTTCGACTTCACCGCCCTGGCGGAAAACTCCCGCGACATCCTGGTCAATCACTCCGTAGCGTACCGACTTCTGCTGCTCGACGGTTTCCTCGATGGCGCGGACCTGGTCGCGCAGCAGAGCGGCCTCCTCGTAGCGCTGCTCTCCGGAAGCGGCCGCCATCCGTTGGCGCAGGGCCTCGACGACTTCACCCTGACGCCCCTCGAGAAGGGCCATGACGCCTGACACCAGTTCATGGTAGGCCGCCCGGGTGATGAGCCCATGACAGGGAGCACTGCACTGGCCGATCTGGTGGAACAGGCAAGGGCGTCCCCGCTGCCGGCATTTGGCCACGGGGTAGTGGCGCAGGGGGAATATCCGATAAACCTCCTTAAGGGTCTGGCGCAGCGCCGATGACGAGGCGAAAGGCCCATAGTAGCGGGCACCATCCCTGCGGACCTGGCGGACGACTTCCAGCATCGGAAATTCATCGCGCAGATCAATCCGCAGTGAAACGAAGGTCTTGTCATCACGCAAGTGGATATTGTAGCGCGGGCGGTACTTCTTGATCAGGGTGTTCTCGAGGATCAAGGCTTCCTTTTCCGTGTCAGTGACGATCGTTTCAATCGTTGCGGCCCGCTCCATCAGGAACTTGACCTGCGGCCGCGAATCGCGCTCGGCCTGCAGGTAACTGCGCAGTCGCGCACGCAAATTCTTGGCTTTGCCGACATAAAGGACCTGACCGTCGGCATCCTTCATCAGGTAGACACCGGTAGAAGTCGGCTGCCTGCGCAGGTCAAAACGGGCCACAGAAGCTCCTTGCAACTCTCTAAGCAATCGATTATCTTCGTGATATACGGGTTTTAAGCAACTCTTGCATCTGCATTCTCAAGTTAACAACGCGCAAATGGGGTGTCAACCGGCTGCCCCGCCAGCGGGAGAAATTCCATGCTCAGGTCCTCTCTGTTTGCCCTGCTCGGCCTGACGCTCGCCTTGCCGGCGAGCTTGCTGGCCGAAGGCAACCTGGAGGTGCTTGAATCGGTGGCGAGCGCCAACGCACAGGTTCAGCCGGGGCTGCAGAATTACCTGGCGACCGTCGAGTCACCGCGCCTTCAGGAGGTCATGATCCGATTAACCAACGCCTTGCCGGCTGATGTCACGCCACCACTGCCCGTCATCAACAAGTTCTGGCAACGCCATGGCCCCATCCTGGTCTTCACCAACGAGATCCAGCAGCCCGCTTATGTGGATCAATTGCTCAAGCTGCTTGCGGACAACCTGGCCGCCGAGCCGCTCGAGATGCTGCTGCCGGCAGATCGGAAGGCACAACGCCGCGAGCTGGGAAAAGGCGCCAGAGTCATGCTCAGCGAGGTTTCCCTGGCAGACAACCTCATACAACATCTCGAAATCACGTTTCAGAAACCGACCGATCTCGACGAGGCCTTTTATGTGGCCGGCGTGCCCCTGCCCCAGGAGCAGGTCACCGAGCTGGTTTTCGACATCGATACCAGGACCAGCACGGTCAGTGAATTGCTTGTCGTCAGTGGCGACGGTCTGCGACTGACCGCCGAATTCCGTTACCTTGCCGCATCCGGCGGCTCTATTCCGGAACGCATAAAGATCACCAGCCCGGACGGTAACATCGACGACCTTTTTGAAACCAGGTTTACCGAGGTCGAAGGCTACCTCCTGCCGGCCAGCATGCTGCGCGTCAATCGCAGGCCGGGACTCGAGGAGAAGCTGGAGATCTTCTTCAACAACTACCAGGTCAACCAGCCGCTCTCCGAGGACATCCAGTCCCGCCTCAAGGGCATTGACAGGAGGAATTGATGGATCCACTCTGGACCAACATTTTCCGCAAAAAACTTTCTGAAGAGTCCCTGGCGTTCTTTCTCAAAAATCTGCCGATTTTCTCGGAGCTCTCGCCGCGCGCCCTGAAGATTCTCGAGGGGATCGTGCACGTCCGCAGCTACAAGGGCAATGAGACCATCTTTGAGGAGGGGGACCCGGGTTCCGGAATGTATATGATCCGCAGCGGCACAGTAAAGATCTATTCCGGCGGCCAGGACAATTCAGAAAATGAGCTGGCTTCGCTCGCCCAGGGAGATTTTTTCGGGGAGACCACCCTGACCGCCCCGGCGCCGCGCAGTGCCTCGGCCCGGACCCTTGAACCCACCGAGCTGGTCGGCCTGTTCCGTGCGGACATACTCGAACTGGCCGAGAAGTACCCGGCGATCTCCAGCAGCATCTTCCTCGGGCTGACGCGGGTCGTCAGCGAACGCCTGCAGGCCGCCAGCCTGGAGATCCGCAGACTGCAGAAGCAGATCGGCGAACAACCAGCGCCTGAGAACGTCGAAACATGAGCAACTTCGCCCAGAAGCACCGTGGCTGGACCCGCGCCCAGGTCGCCCTGGCATTCCTTGTCCTGACGGCCGCCATCGCCTGCGGCCTGGCGGTTTATTCGTCGGCATCGTCGCTGATCGGCCTGTCGCAAACGGCTTTTTCGGTACTTTTTCTGCCCCTGCTCCTCTCACTGGTAATGTCTTTCCTGCTCGACCCGCTGGTCACGCAACTGGAAAAAGCCTTCTCGCGGACCTGCAGCATCTTCATTGTCTATATTCTGACCCTGGGCTCGGCCAGCCTGGCGGTTCTCTGGCTGACGCCTCACTGGCAGGAGTTCTGGCGTAACATGGGGGCCGACTTTCCGCGCTATACCGCACAGGTGATCGT
>JAHEEU010000250.1 GCA_024640545.1 Geobacteraceae bacterium | reverse complement strand
AGTGGTAGCTCCGCCAGAAGACGTCGAGAAAGTCAATCACCTCGCCGAGGCGGATACGGTCGATCAGGTTGCCTAAGGCTCCCGCGAAAATCAACGACAGGGCTATCAGCGCAAGTCTCTGATTGTCCCTGATGCACTTGACATACCAGAGGATTCCGAGCATGGCAACGATTGACACGCTGATGAAGAAAGGGATGCGCACGGAACTTTCAGCAAGGATCCCGAAGGCTGCACCCTTGTTGCGTACGTAGGTCAGGTGAAAGACGTCACGAATCACCGGCACAGTTTCGTGCAGCCGGAAGTTGGCATCGATGTACAGCTTGGTCGCCTGGTCCAGGACCAGGATGACCAGGGAGATGATCGATAAGGTGCGGTATCTCGACATAGGGCCTCGAAGCACGGGGCAAGTGACGCGGAACGCGAGTCTGGAAAACCAGGCAGCTAACAGGCCTGTTCCCGGCTTCGTCGAATCTGCAGGCCCGCTCAGAGTGGTTTTCGTGCCGCTTCCTGATAATTTTCAGGCCAAAGCCTGAAGGCAGCGGTGGCATATTTCCGGATGCGTGTCGTTTTCTCCGACCGTGGTGGCGTAGTTCCAACAGCGCGAGCACTTTACCCCTTCGGCCTTATGGACCCTGATCTTCAGCCCCGGCAGGCTCTCCCCGGTGCTCCCCTCCGGGAGGCTGTCGCAGACTTCGACCTGGGAGACGATGAACAATTCGGCAAGTTTGTCAGCTTCGCTTTTGAGCAGGCGGGCCAGATCGCCGTCGGCGGCGAGTTCCACCCGCGCATCAAGGGAATGGCCGATGGTCTTCTCCGAGCGCGCCTGTTCCAGAACCTTGGCGACGTCACCGCGCACGGTCAGCAAGCGCTCATACTTAGCCTCGAGCGCAGGATCGATCAGGCTGGCGGCAAAACTCGGGAACCCGGCCAGGTGAACGCTCACCTCGCGCTCGCCCGGCAAAAATCCCCAGATATCCTCGGCAGTGAATGACAAGACCGGTGCCATCATGCGGGTGAGGGCATCGAGGATGCGGTACATGGCGGTCTGGGCGCTGCGACGGGCCAGGCTGGTGGTCGGTGAAGTGTAGAGCCGGTCCTTGAGCACGTCGAGATAAAAGGCGCTCATGTCGACAGCGCAGAAATTGTGCACGGCATGATAGAGCACGTGAAATTCGTAGGCCTCGTAGGCTTTCAGAACCCGCTTGACCAATCCTTCGAGTCGGGAAAGCGCCCAACGGTCGATTTCGAGCAGGTCGCTGTCGGCCACACTGTCGGTGCTTGGATCGAAGTCATGGATGTTGCCAAGGATGTAGCGCGCCGTGTTGCGGATCCGGCGGTAGGCCTCGGAGACCTGCTTGAGGATCGCATCGCCGACCCGGGTGTCGTTGCGGTAATCCTGGGTGGCCACCCAGAGACGCAGAATCTCGGCGCCATACTGCTTGATGACTTTCTCCGGGGCGACCACGTTGCCCACCGATTTCGACATCGGCCGGCCCTTCTCGTCGAGAACGAAGCCGTGGGTGAGCACCGCCTTGTAGGGGGCAGCGTCGCGGGTGCCGACCGCAGCCAGCAGGCTGGAATGGAACCAGCCGCGATGCTGATCGCTGCCTTCCAGGTACATGTCCGCCGGCGACTGCAGGTGATCGTTCTTCTCCAGCACTGCGGCATGCGAAACACCGGAATCGAACCAGACGTCGAGAATGTCCATTTCCTTGCGGAATTCGCCGTGGCCGCAGGTCGGGCAGAGGGTGCCGTTAGGCAGCAGTTGACTGGCGTCCTTTTCGAACCAGATGTCGCTGCCGGCCTCCTCGAAGAGGTCGGCGACATGGTGCATGATCCTGCCGTCGGCCAGGGCTTCATCGCACTGATTGCAATAGAAGACCGTGATCGGCACTCCCCAGCTGCGCTGACGGCTGATGCACCAGTCGGGACGGTTCTCGATCATGTTGTAGATGCGGTCCCGGCCCCAATGGGGGATCCACTGCACATCGTTGATGTGCTTGAGCGCCTTCTGGCGCAGCTGGTTCGCCTCCATGGAGATGAACCACTGCTCGGTGGCGCGGAAGATGATCGGTTTCTTGCAGCGCCAGCAGTGCGGGTAGCTGTGGGATATCTTGCTCTCCTGCAACAGGGCGCCGACTTCAGCCAGCTTGGCGGTGACCCGGGGGTTGACGTCAGGCACTCTGGCGCCGCCGAAGAATTCCAGGTCTTCCCGGTAGCAGCCGTAATCGTCCACCGGGTTGTAGATGTCAAGGCCATAGCGCAGGCCGGTCAGGTAGTCGTCCTGACCGTGACCGGGAGCGGTATGCACGCAGCCGGTGCCTGCTTCAAGGGTGACGTAGTCGCCAAGTACCAGCAGTGAGTCGCGGTCGTACAGGGGGTGGCGGCAGGCGCGTTTTTCAAACTGGTCGGCCTGGAAGGTCTTGACGACCTGGTAGTCCTTGATGCCGAGCGCGTCCATGACCTTGCTGTACAGGCCTTCGGCCATGACCAGCAGTTCGCTGCCGGTATCAACTGCCACATAAGGCAGCTCCGGATGCAGGCAGACGGCAAGGTTGGCCGGGATCGTCCAGGGCGTTGTCGTCCAGATCACGAAGGCCAGCGGTTTGCCGCTCAGTTCCTCGAACCCCGGGGGCAGCTCGTCGCGATAAGGAAACTTGACATAAATCGACGGCGAGGTGTGATCGTCGTATTCAACCTCGGCTTCAGCCAGGGCTGTGACACAGGACGAACACCAGTGGATCGGCTTGCGCCCCTTGTAAAGCCCCTTGCGCTCGGCAAAGCGCGCCAGCTCGCGAGCGGTGGCGGCCTCGTAATCGGAGGTCATGGTCAGGTAGGGGTGCTGCCAGTCGCCGAAGATCCCCAGGCGACGGAATTCTTCGCTCTGAATCGCCACCCACTCCTGGGCGTAGCTGCGGCACTCCTTGCGCACCTCGGCCTTGCTCATCTCACGCTTTTTCTGGCCGAGTTTCTGGTCGACTTTCAGCTCGATCGGCAAGCCGTGGCAGTCCCAGCCCGGAACGTAGGGCGCATAATAGCCCTGCATGCGCTTGCTCTTGATGACGAGGTCCTTGAGGATCTTGTTCAGCGCATGGCCGATATGGATGTTGCCGTTGGCGTAGGGAGGGCCGTCGTGCAGCGTAAAGTTCGGTTTCTCCCGGCCCGATTCAGTGACCAGCCGGTCAAGCTCGAGCTCCGCCCAGCGCTGCA
>JAHEEU010000249.1 GCA_024640545.1 Geobacteraceae bacterium | reverse complement strand
GAAGTGGTCGAGGAACCGAACTGGGAATTGCGCAACCTGGTACTCAACTGGGTGGCGGCGGCCACGGTCATCGGTGTGGTCGCGCTGTTCCTGGTCAAACCGGCCAGCATGACCTTCAATGAATTCGGTCGCTTCCTGCTGAACATGGACGTTGTCATGACAGATTACACTATGCCGATTGCACCATAGAAGCGTGCGGCGCGCGGCGGGTAGCGCGAAAAACCTGAAGGGGCCAGGAATCGAATTCCTGGCCCCTGTTCTATTTCATGTTGAGACTTTCGTGCCTCACGCTACTCGCCTCGCGCGAGACGAATCATCTGCCGGTCGTGCACCCTGGCCAGCAGCACCAGCGCCGTAATCGCGCCGGCCAATGCGTACATCATGTCCGACTGGGTGTCCCAGACATACCCCTGGGTGCCGAGGAAGGCTTCGGCGGCTTCATCCGAAAAGACCGCCACCCACCACTCGATCAGCTCGTAGAAAGCGCTGATCGCCAGGCAGACAGAGACAACCAGAAACGCAAGCCACGCCCGCCCGGAGATGACTTTTTTACGCAGCAGGATTTCCCGGGCGATAATCGCCGGGACGAAACCCTGGGCAAAATGCCCGAGCTTGTCGTAATGATTGCGCCCAAGATCAAACCAGTCGCGAATCCGGTCGAACAGCGGCACCTCGGCATAGGTGTAATGCCCTCCGACCATCAGGATGATGCAATGCAGCAGGATCAGGACATAAGCCAGTCCGGTCAGCGGGAAACTGCGACGGGTCGCAACCAGGAGGATCAAGCCGATCAGGGCCGGCAGGACTTCGAGGAACCAGGTCAGACGGTCCTTCGGGTGGATGCCTGACCATATGAGGGTGGCAAGGAAAATGATCAACCAGAGATAGCGCATAGGCTTGGCCGCTCCCCTTTCGGAGGAGCCCTCTCGTCACGGTGACCCGATCAGGCGACAACCAGCCGCTTGGGGGAAATCCATCCCGGCAAACCATCAACTGAACGCCGGGCTAACCCTCTAGCAGCCACTGTTTGGCTTCTGCAACGTTATCGAACGTCTTGCCGTTGAGCATGCCGCGGTTGAGCAGAACCGTTTCGAGAAACTTGAGATTGCCAAGAGCCTTCGGGTTGAGTTCAACCCAGGCAATGCGGTACCTGTTCGTGATCGCGAAATCCTTGAAGAGCTGGGCATGGCTCATGGAGTCCATGATCGGCATGGGAGAGGTCGATTCCGCAATGCCGAGGACCCTGTAGCAGCTGTGTTGATCGCAGACTGCGGTGATCTGTTTCCAGAGGGCCACGGCCGTTTGATAGCTCTTGTCACCAACGGAGTGCGCCAGGACATATTCGCCGGTAAAGACAACCGACATTTCGTAACTCATTGAGGTCATGCTCCATGGAGTTATACGGGGCCTAGACTCTGGGTCCCTGAACCATTCTTATCCCCCTCCATGGAATTAACACTTTCAGGAAGCGACTGAAGCCAGCCGTCAGCGTTCAGAGGCTCCTCGATAGTTTGAACCCGGGACTTGCAACCAACCCGTCGCTGTCCCAACCCCCCAGGTCAGGCCAATCGCCACAAAAATATTCTAAATGCTACGCACGCGAGGTGTCAAACAAACGTTGGCGCTGCAGCGCCGGCTACGGACCAGGCAAACACGGACCTTCAAGCCATCAGGCGGCCGTTTTAGCGTTGCCCTCTTGCCCGCCGTGGCACAGTCGCACCGGTCGGCGGCGAGTCGGCAGCACAGACCAGCCGGGCAATATTCTCAACATGTGGCGTCTGGGGGAACATATCGACCGGCTGCACTTCAGCGACCCGGAACCCGTGCTCCACCAGAACAGCCAGGTCGCGGGCCAGGCTGTCCGGGTGACACGAAACATAGATCAGCTTTCGCGGCTGCATGGCGGCAATGGCGCTAAGGACCTGCTGGCTGCATCCGGATCTCGGGGGGTTGACCACCACGGCCCCCGGCTTTTCCGCCAGCGGGAATTCGTCACCGAGAATCTCTTCGACATCTCCGGCGATGAACCTGCAGTTGTCGAAGCCGTTCATCCTGGCGTTGACCTGGGCATGGCGGACCGCTTCGGCAACGGTCTCGACGCCGAGCACCTGGCGGGCACTGGCTGCCAGGTGCAGGCTGATCCCCCCGACGCCACAGTAAAGGTCGAGAGCCGATTCACCGGGCCGCAGGTCGCACCAGTCACGGACCTGGCGATAGATGCGTGCGGCCTGGGCATGATGAACCTGCAGAAACGAGGTCGGACCGAGCCGCAAGCGCACATCGCCGACCTTGTCGATCAGGTCCGGTGTGCCGAGCATTTTGTAAGTCTCGCGGCCAAGGATGACATTGCCGGAACCGGCGTTGACGTTCTGGTGGACGGAGATGACTTCGGGAACTTTGCGCTGCAGCCACTTGGCCAGGTTGGTGACCTCGCTGTAGTTGCGTTCACTGGTGACAAAGGTGACCATCGCCTTGTCGTAGGTCGGGCTGACCCGCACCAGCAGGTAGCGCAACAGACCACGTCTCTGGTTGGCATCGTAGGCCGAGATGCTGCGTCGCTCGAGCTCTTCGCGGACCACGGCGGCCACCCGGTTGATCAGCGGGTGATGCAGCGGACAATCGGCGATGTCAACCACGTCATGGCTGCCACGGCGGTACATGCCAACCTGGGGCCTGCCGCGCTTGCGGGCCACGACCAGCTTGGCGCTGGCCCGGTACCCGAACCCCTCCGGAGCGGCCCAGATTCCTCCGGGAGCAACCTTGGACAGAGCCGGATAGACCGCCAGAGCATCGGCCACCCGCTTCTGCTTGCCGGCCAACTGGGCGGCATATTGCCAGCTCAATATGGCACAGCTCTGGCAGTTGCGGAAATGCGGACAGGGATGCCGGGAGGCCCTCTGAGGAGAGGGCTGCAGGATTCGCTGCGTTGTGGCAAAGACCCGGTAGCGCCCGGCGTGCGTCACGCGGGCCACCACTTTTTCCCCGGGGAGAGCATCGAACACCACGACCGGTTTGCCCTCATGGGCTGCCACGCCGAGACCATCCTCATCGATCCCCTCGATGGTCAGGGTCAGTTCCTCGGCACGGGGTTTTACAGCACGCGGTGGTTTTGGGCGGCGGCGATCAGCGGTCATGGCATCTCCAGGAAGAAGCCGCCATATTGCGCCAGGACCGCAAGCCTGTCAACGAATGATCGACTTTGAAGACAGGATTTCGCCTGCAGTCACCAGGC
>JAHEEU010000005.1 GCA_024640545.1 Geobacteraceae bacterium | reverse complement strand
CCTGCGCCACCTTGCAGCCGTTGTTGTCCGGCAGCCAGATGTAGAAGGTCAGGTGGACGTGGTCAGTCGCGGCGTCGATGTCTGCCACCAGCGAGGCGATGGTCGCATTTGAGTCCTCCGGAAGGTGCGCCCGATTGCCGCCGATGACGTCAAAGCCGTTGACCGTTTTCCCGGCCTGAAACAGGTGCGCGTAATCCTGGGGCACATCGCCGGGAAGGTTCGCCTTCTGAGCCTCCGGGTCGACGTTCACCTCCGCCAACTGGGCAAGGATGATGCGCATGCGCTCCTTGCGGCGTCGGCCGATGTTCGTTTCGCCCAGCAGGATGTAGGCCAGGAACCCCAGCACCGGCAGGGCGATGATGACCACGACCCAGGCGACCCGTGACGCAGGATCCCGATGAGGCCGCAGCAGCACCCTGACGATCAGCGTGACCTGGATGAGAAAATGCAGCCCCCAGAAGATGTCACCAGCAAAGGAACCCTGGGTCATAAGTCAACTTCTCACGATGCCTTTCAGCTGTGATGTCTTGCCAGACAAATCAATGTCGGAGCCATGATTCCCGGCGCCGCCCCGCCCGAGGCGATGATTTCCCTGCCACGAAGCGCTGTGTTCCCGGACGTGCACGATAACAGCCGTCATCGGGGCGGTATACCATCGAGAATCTTTCTGACTGAGTTGCGTTCATCAAGGCTTAGACTGCTTTTGGCGAGGCTTTCAAGGGTCTCCTGTTTCTTCTGCCGCAATTCAGTAATCTCCCGCATGGCCCGCTGTTGCTCAACGACCCGGCTCGAATGGTAGCGTCTGGTCACGGCATCATTATAGCCCTGCACCAGCGCTTGAGCCTGGTCCTGCACGGCACTCCCTCCGGTTGCGTCGGGCCTGGCTGCCTCCTCACTTTGCCTTGCAGGGCTCTGGACGGCGCTCCCTTCGGTGCTCGGCATGACATTGAAGGTGCCCGTCCCTGGAGGATTTTCAACCGGCGTGCAACCAGCAGGCAGTTTGGTCTGGTTGTCCGTCATAACCAACCGGCCATCCGCGGTTCGGCAACGATAGACCTCTGCAGAAGCATAGGTCAGCATCGCCAAGAAAAGCCCTGTCGTCAGCACGTATTTCCTGAACATGACTACCTCCGCAGTTGGATAAGAATGATTCAAATATACCACTTGGGTCATTGGACGCGATGAGAAACAGGTCATAATTCCGTGGGAACGCCCGGTAAGTCATGCTGCAAAACAGTTGGGGTGGGTATACCTTTAGGGAGTAATCTGAGCACCCGGAAAAAGTAGGAATATAAATAAGCCCCCCAGCTTTGACCACAACTTTCTGAAAAAGAAATTGTTATCGTGCATAAAAGGTGCTCATTCCTTCAAGGGCTGCCCGGTAAAGCTTTGGTTCAACCGCTGCCCCCTCGATCGGTTGATAGCTGGCGTCTACCACCTCGGAGCTACCCTTATTCTCGAAGATACTTATCCTGTTCTTCTCCACCAAGGCAAAGCTATCCCAAGTACTCACATGCACGAACTGTCGACTGACAGGATCAGTCAAAAGATAACCATTGCTGTAACTCGACGATGGCGTGGTGCAACCGAATACGACCTGCATGAGGGTCGGTACGACGTCAAGGTGGGTGGTGACATGGGTAAAACGTCTGGGAACCTGCCCGGGAACTCTCACTATCAAAGGGGTGCGAACCTGATACTGGGCGAAGTTGCTGTTGTGTCCCCAGTAGTTGAGCCCAAGATCATTGATCTCCTCGCCATGGTCACCGGTTATGATCACCACGGTGTCGTCGAGAAGTCCCCGTTGCCCGATCGTTTCAAGCACTGCTCCAATATTGGCATCGACGAAGGCCATGGCATTGAGGTAGGCGTTGCGCATCGGCACTGGGTCCTGCCCGGGACCAAGAGTAATGTAGTTGACGTTTTCGAGGTAGGGAGTGTGTTTGGCAAACTCGGGAGGGAACTGTTTTGCATGAATGGCGTCATAGAAAAGCAGACCGAAAAACGGCCGTGAAGGGTCATGCTCCTTGAGGAACTTAACCATCTTATCAGTAATGGTCACGTCCCTGTCCACTGGCCGGTTGCCTGGTTGATTCAAGCTGATTCTGTCGAGCAGGTCAACAAATACGGTCTGGTCGAACTCAGGGTTGGATAGTGGTGCACTTGCGTATATACCGACATCATAACCGGCTTTCCTGACCTGGTGCAGCAACTCAGGCCCCCGCTGCTCGGTCAAGAAGGCCTGCCAGTATGTACCGTATATTCCGTACAGCAACGAGAAAAAACTGAACCTTGTGGTGTTCCCCGCACTGTAGTTGTTTTCAAAAACCAAGCTGTCAGCCGCAAATTCAGTGATTTTCGGGGCGGCCTCCAGATTCAGCATGTCGAAGCGCCAGCAATCGATGACAATCATTAGGATGTTCTTGCGTTTTTCAGGGGGGGCGCATTGAAGTTCTTCAAGTGGATAGTGCAGGCTGCTCCAGACAGGTTCGGACCAAGCGGGCGGGTGCGAGACTGGTTTGAACCCTATTCTGGTGAGAAAGCGTTTAGCAGTAAGGGGTCGGTAGGCGGGGAGCAGGTTGGCATAACGGGTCACGGGAGAATATTGCACAAAATCTGCCCACGCATAGATGGCTTGGTTGGCGATCATGATCACCACAAGGAACACTGCAACGGTGAGAATTTTCGGCAGCTTGTGCACATATCGCTGCAACAATGTCACAGCAATGATCTGTACCAGGATGATTGTGCCAACGGCTAAAGCAAAGGCGAGCCAAGTCGTCCAGGGTATCGATAGCACCTCTAGGGCAACCCCACTTACAATGAGGTTCCACACCATACCGTTCAGATGAAAACGATATAATCCGTATACGATAACGTCAACAAACAGCAAAGATGCTGCGAAGGAGAACAATATCACAACGAATATGTTCAACCAGCGAGGGCTTCTCCTTAAGGATAAGAGATAAAAATAGCACAGTAAAAACGGGATGATGCCAATTGATGAATAATGGCTTATCGCGGAGAGTAACCACAGGGCAAGAGCCGTTGATTCAGGCGCCGCCCCCGAAGTCCTCAGGTATAGGCATGACACCGCTACGGCCAGAATTATATTGAAAACAAAAAGCCAGAACAGCCAGCGAACCTCTACGCTGATTACTTTTCGGGTGAAGAACATGCATCAGTCCTCTTGAATTTTTTGGAAACTTTTACTTCTGCATAAGTGCCAGAGAAATTTGTGAAAAAGCTTTTAATTCCTTGCGGCTACATGGTTTATTGTTCTTTATATGAGCGTTGTAATGTTCGGCGGGGCAACTTGTGATATTGCCAAAGCGATGATCTTTGCTCTTGGCGCAATGCCGCCTGAATACCTTGCAGGGCTCCCGGCTTGGGTTTGATGTGCTTGAAGGCAGCAAACTCGCATGAGGAGACTTCTGGAGGTGGACACGGTGCAAAGGAAGGCACAAGTCTCGAAATGGCCCTGCATTAATTATAAACAAAGCTAGGCGTTAACATATCATCTTTCCCGAGCCGAACGCTACTAACAAGACCACGCTGTCCTTAAGAGAGTTACCAATAGCGGCAAGGTTCAGGAAGCCTTTAGATAAGGAAACCAATTAAAAAAACTGAGAGACTTTCCTCTTTGATCTAGAAACACGCCTAGTGTAGATTGACGAGACCTTAATTTATCTGGGTTTTTGAAAATTGCTGGGGGGTCGTCGCATGTTTTTCCAATGTAAATTGGGAAATAGATTTGTCTACGGACTTCTTTTGTTTCAATTGTTAATATCCTGTGCAAATTCAGGCCTTGCAGAGGAGTTAGAGCCTAGGAGATGGGCCCATCTCCCCATTGATACGAACTTTGCCGGCGCGGGCTATGCCTATACCAATGCTGACATCAGCTTTGACCCTGTCCTCAAAATTGAAGATGCTCAAGTAGATCTGGATACCTGGGTAGCGAAGTACACTCGAACATTTTCCTTATTTGATAAATCAGCCAGGATCGATTTTCTGCAAGGGTACCAGAAGGGCCGTTGGGAAGGATTGGTTGACGGCGTCCCAACAACTGTCAGGCGGAATGGTTGGACTGACACTATTGTTCGGCTTGCGATCAATCTTTACGGTGCACCGCCTCTGCAGCCTCAGGAGTACGCTAAATATCGTGCAGCAACGAAGGTTGAAACCATTGTCGGCACAGGGCTGTCAGTTCAACTGCCTACCGGTGAATACATGGACGATAAACTCATCAACCTCGGCACCAACCGGTTCACCTTCCGCCCCCAGATCGGATTAATCCATGCTCGAGGGAAATGGTCGTTTGAAACGACCGCAATCGTTGCAATATATACTGACAATAACGATTTCCTTAACAAACATAAACTTGAGCAGGACCCGCTTTACTCACTGAATGGGCATCTCATTTATACCTTCCGCCCTGGGGTTTGGGCGAGCGCGAGTGCCGGATATGATTATGGCGGCCGTTCCTCAATTGACGGGACCCAAAAAGACGATTGTAAGCAGGACCTGATATGGGCACTCGGCGTCGGTATACCTTTGAATCGTCACTTTGGAGGCAAAATATCTTACGTAGGCACTCGAACGCTGGAATCTAACGGCGTTGATTCGGACAGTTTCGTCGTTGGGTTGAGTACATTTTGGTGATGCATAGTGTCCTTGGGCGTTGTTATACCCAAATTACCATCTTAGTGATCTTATTATTCACGTTTAATGAAACAATCAATATCATGCATGATGTTTATTAGGTAACCTTTCAACTTAAATCTATTAAAGGGAGGTCTCCAATGAAAACACGTAGCTATATTCTGCTTTTTTTGTTTTTGCTACTGCCCCTCGCGGTTTACGCTGGGACAAAAATCACAGAAAGAAACGAAATCGTGGTTCAGGAAATCCCTAAACCAGATCACATTTGGGTCTACGACTTCGTCGCCACAGCAGCCGATGTTCCTGCGGATTCTGCGCTGTCCGAGAAATTTTCTGATCATGACACGCCACAAACTACTGAGCAAATCGACGCAGGCCGCAAACTGGGTGCTGAAATTGCCTCCAACCTGGTGAAAAACATCAGCGCCATGGGGATGCCGGCAGCAAGGCCAACGGCGGAGACCAAGCCACAGGTCAACGATCTTGTTATTCGGGGAGCCCTCGTTTCCGTGTCTGAGGGCAGTGAAAAAAAGCGGATCGTTATCGGCTTTGGTTCTGGAGAATCTGAATTGAAGGTGGCGGCCGAAGGCTTCCAAATGACAGCTAATGGATTGCGCAAACTTGGGTCTGGTTCGGCAGATTCGACAGGGCCCAAAACCCCGGGTGGGGCGGTGGGTGTCCTGGCACTAGCTGCCACACATAACCCTTTGGGTCTCATTGTCAGCACTGGCATGAAAATACATGATCACAAAACCGGCAACGACTCGCTCGAGGGCAGGGCTAGGGACATTGCAAAGGAAATTGCAGACGTACTTAAAAAGCGGTTCCAGGAACAAGGTTGGATTGAATAGCGTTACAAGCCACAACTTTCCCACGGTTTAGTCTGTGGCCAGGAAATAGTCAGTGGTATTACTTCATCCGCAGCAGACAGGGTTGGATACGGATGAATGACACGAGAAAATAACCAAACTAGATAATAGATACCTCCAACTACTAAAGGATATTCAACATATTCAGAATCCTGAAAGGGTATATTATGAGATTAGAGAAACCTAGAAATCTGGCTTCATTTTTACTTTTGGTTGCGGTCATGGTTTTTTCATGCTTGTGGAGTAATGTAGAGGCCTTTCCCCGTGGAGAGAGAGCTGTTGAAGGTCGACATGGTGGAGAAGTTGTAGAACGACCAAGAGGTAACGTTGCGGTGAAAGGTCCCCATGGAAATGTTGCCGTGGGCACCCGACGAGCTACTTTACCATATGGGGCAAGAACTGTCGTTGTTGGAGGTCAAACCTATTACTACGTGGAGGAAGGTGATATTTATTATCTCCCGTGTGAGGATGATACCTCATTCTACTGCGTGGTTGACCCTCCGCAATAAATTCCATCTGTAAGGCATGAAAATGGCACTTCCGACTTGGGGGGGCCATTCTTATTGATCACCATCAATCAGACGCGAAAGCCCTCGATCTCGGGACCTGGGGCTTTTTCTTACATTGCAGACATAAGAATTTTGCATTTTCGCCAATCTAAGCAATGCCAAATGATGCGGATAAATAAAAGCCCCAACCGGGGATGGCTGGGGCCGTGTGATCAACGTTTCTGTATTATCTCTGCTGTGAAAACTGAAAGAGCTTATCATGCTTATCAGCTTAGCAAATTCACGTCGGATAATTTTACATCCTCGCCAGTTCGCTAGGAGGTGAAGCGCAACTCATTGGATATTAAAAGTTTTTTAACGGCATAATTGTTGCGAGAGGTCTATGTAGATTGTTATAGGCAGTATTTTACTAAGGTTAAGGGAGAAAGGAGATGAACATGTCTGATCCCAGAACCGAGCAACAGCTTCTTCATGTCATTACAAGAGATGGGACTTATCAATACCTGACGTCTTCAGCACTTGATGTCCTACTCGAAAAGAAATACTTAATGAAATTTAAACGATCGAGTGGTTGGGTAACTGTTGGTATTGACCCTATTAGAGTGAAGGACAGGCGTGAGGCCTATCGCCCCTTTAACGGCCCCGACAGGCGTTCTCCTCTATAACCCTCTTCCTTCTTTTTTGTTACTACTGACAGGACGGATTAAAGGCAGGGGCCGGATTCCTAGATTGCAGGGCCAGTAAGATTTTTGCGCTTCAATTGAGACAAAAAAGCCCCAACCAGACTTCGCTGGCTGGGGCTTTCTTATAAGTATTGCTGCCAGTCTTTCTCAGAAGTTCTAAGGATATTTGATCAACCAAATATCAACGCAGAACGCTAGGAGAGTTAAAAGTTAAAAACCCCCGATATTCCTTCGCGGTGTTTTAATCAGGCGTTCACCTCTTTGATAAACTCTCGTCACCGGGTTCTTTTAGAGAGACTGGCGACACAGGCCGATGTTTGATCAACGTCCCGGTTGCCGAGAATCCTAGTAGTTTTTCATATATGTCTTAACCTCCCAGTCGGTGACTGCCGTCCGGTAGGAATCCCATTCTTTCTCTTTCCCCTCGATATACTTGTTGTAAATGTGCTCGCCAAGGGCCTCTCTGGCGATCGGGTTCTCCTTGAAGGCATCAATTGCCTCTTGCAGGTTGGCAGGCAAGCTGTCGATGCCCGAGGCCTCTTTTTCCTCCGGCGTCATTTTGAAAATATCAACGTTGATCGAAGCCGGAGCGGCAAGCTTGTTCTTCACCCCGTCGAGACCTGAACCGAGCATCATTGCCAGAGCCAGGTACGGATTGCAGGCCGGGTCCGGGCAGCGCACTTCGGTACGGGTGCCCAGCCCTCGAGACGCAGGGATGCGGATCATCGCCGAGCGGTTGGAGGCCGACCAGGCGACGTAAACCGGAGCTTCATAGCCCGGCACAAGGCGTTTATAGGAGTTGACCAGGGGGTTGGTCACGGCAGTAAACCCGCGCGCGTTTTTAATAATGCCGGCGATATAATGATAGGCCGTTTCACTTAGCTTCAGCGGCCCTTTTTCATCAAAAAACGCATTGCTGCCGTCCAGGTTGAAGAGAGACTGATTCGTATGCATGCCGGAGCCGTTGATGCCGAAAACCGGCTTGGGCATGAACGTGGCGTGGAAGCCGTATTTTGCGGCTATCGAGCGGACCACCCACTTGAATGTCACGGTATTGTCTGCGGCCTTCAGAGCATCGGCATATTTGAAGTTGATCTCATGCTGGCCCTCGGCCACCTCGTGATGAGAGGCCTCGACCTCAAAGTCCATGGCCTCGAGGGTTTCAATGATCTCTCGGCGGCAGCCGATACCCGTGTCATCCGGGTCAACGTCGAAATATCCGGCGACATCATTTGTTTCCGTGGCCAGGTTCCCCTTCTCGTCTTTGTTGAAAAGAAAAAATTCACACTCGGTCCCAACATTCATGGTGTAGCCGAGATGCTTGGCCTCTGCCAGGACCCTCTGCAAGTTTACCCTTGGGCATCCCTCGAAGGGTGTCCCGTCGGACTTGTAGACATCGCAGATGATGCGAGCCGCATTGACGCCGTTCTTGCTTCGCCAGGGCAGGACCACGAAGGTATTGAAATCTGGTTTGAGATACATGTCCGATTCATTGATTCTCACAAAACCGTCAATCGACGACCCGTCAAACATCATTTGGCCGTCCAGGGCCTTTTCGATCTGGCTGAGAGGGATCGCAACGTTTTTCATGAAACCAAAAATATCGACAAATTGCAGACGGAAGAAATTAACACTCTTTTCCTGAATGACTTTCATTATTTCCTGACGGGTCATGGACAAACTCCTTTTGACAGGCAAGCGTGTGAGGGTGTGTTACATGGCTAGGGCCTAAGGCCGGCAGCTGGTGGATCGGAGACTTTCAAGAACAAACCATAAGTATTTTCAGGCGGGCCTGATCATCGAGTGGTCGAAGCGAATCATTGGTAAAATTAATGCCATATTTATTATTCTAACTCTTCATTGAGTCGTGTCAATGTGCTCTACTTCTTCGGAGCCAAGATTTTATGGCCTGAATTGGCGACTGGTGCCGGCCTTGTGACGGACCGGACCAGATCGCTCCATATAGGGTCGCTTCTCAGAGGCTAGGCAATGAATGCTGAGAAAGCCCCATTATGAGTTTTAACGTTGCGGTCAAGGCATCAGGCCTTGAAGGAGATAGATAGTCCGGGAAATAATCGCTGCGGGTGACCAGAGGCGAGGTCCATTACTGAACGTTTGCAAGTCTTACAGGAGGAGTCCGGGGGAGGATTGATGGAGACAGTTCGTCTCCTGCTTGTCCCAAATGAAAATTGCTGTTTGGACCAGTGACGGGTGGCTATGTTGAGCGAGCAAATTTTCTGCTTGACATATATAACTAAACGGGTAATATATTCACCAGAACATACTTCTTCATGTTCTACCCTCCTAAAAGAAAAACCCATAAACCCGTTGCCCCATAGTCACTCCTGACTATGGGGCTTTTTTTTCTGATGGTCAGGGTCTGAATGCCCCGGACGTGGTGTGTAGAGCAAGGTTCTCAAGAACATCACCGAGCATGTGCTGGTCGGCCGCCTCTCCGACTGTCTGGACTTGGCCCCGGAAACCCGTTACGGCCGCAAAGCATGCGGCCGTAACGGGTTCGACAGGGTAAGTCCTTTATTTCTCGATAACAATCTGCCGCTGCGATGTATACAGCAAGCGAATCATCTCGTACTCGAATGGCGATCCTGTTCCATAGTAGCGGAACGGGACCCGGTGACGCTTGTCAATCGCGGTTACGACGTTGAAAGCCAGGGTCGCGTCATCGTCGTCCACCCAGGCTGGGGGACCGAAGCTGCTGAAAGCAACGGAATCGGCCACCACACCAGTGGCGTCACGCAGGTTGGACGGCCCGAGGATCGGCAGCACGAGGTACGGTCCGTTGCCAACCCCGTAGTGACCGAGGGTCTGCCCGAAGTCCTCTTTCTGCCTGTATAGATTCATTTCTGTTGCCGGGTCCCACAACCCGGCAATTCCCACGGTCGTGTTGATCGCAAAACGTGCCAGGGTGATGCCGCTCTGTTTGAACTTCAACTGCAAGAGGTTGTTGGTGAAGTTACTGAATTCGTAGACGTTGTCGACAAAGTTCGACACACCCTTCTGGGCAAAGGTCGGCATGATGAATTCGTAGGTGTTGACAATCGGCAGGAAAATGAACTTGTCGAAGTAGTAGTTGAAACGATATACCCCGCGGTTGAAACCTTCAAGCGGGTCATAGACATCGATCGGGGAGCTCTTGCTCTGGTCAACCAGTTCCTCATACGTCCGCATCGGCGGCTCGGTCTCGGGAGTGGTCTTCGGGGTTGTCGAACAGGCGCTCAACAGCAGGAGCCCTGAGAGCAAGACCAGCAGCAGCCGTTTTCTTTGAATGAATGCAGTCATGATCAGCCCTCCTGCCCTTTGAAGAAATCAACTATAAAACGGACCACTGTGGGATCATTCATGTTTCCGCAGTGCCCCCCCGTGGGATAAATCTGTGCCCGGTCGCCGAAGACGCCATGCAGGTAATCGACCTCGCCGGGGAGCATGATGATGTCATCTTCATTGTGCAGCAGGCCGATCTTCCTGGCACTGCGCAGGTAACTCTCGATATTCTTCAGGGTCAGTCGATCGATCAGGTTCTGCTCGGTCAGGCCCGGTTCCTGCTGGCGGAAATACGGGTAGAAGTATTCACGGAAATAATCGGTAAAGCTGGTCCGGTTGGCGACCTGGGCAAAAGGCCGCAATGAGGTCGAATTGTTCATGATGACATTTTTCGGGGTGATGTAGCCGCCACCGCGCATGACATCGGAGGCGAACACCATATCGGAGGAGCTCAAGGTAAATGACAGCCCGACCAGGGCCGCCAGGAAATCCTCCCGCGGGGGATGACGTTTGTAGGCCTTGTAGATGTAGTCGCCGGTCAGGTCGAAGAATCCCATCTCTTCATAGATTCCGGCGAGATCGTCGAGGAGCTGCTGGTACCAGAGATCGAAATTGGCCGCGCCACCCGGGATATTGTCGCCCAGCAGCTTCTCAAGCTTGGACACCGAATTATACAGGCTTTCCGGGGGGTTGATCAACAGGACCTTTTTGAAATCGAAACGCTTTTTTTCCTCATCGAGCATCGACACGTAGGCGGCCTGGATGCCGCCAAGGCTGTACCCGGTGAGGTAGAAGTCGGTCACTTTGATCTTGTTCTGCACCTTTTCGTAGGCCATTTCCATGACCCGGTAAAGATCTTTGGCATCTTCATACAGATTCCCCGGAACCATGCCTTCCGAGGCATTGATGATAAAGTTGGCAATGGTCGGTGAAGAGATGGAAATGACATGAAAGCCGGCCTGGTAGAGGGCCTTCTGCATGTTGATCATCTTCGGTGAATTATAGCGGGCACCGGTGCCGGCAATGATGAACACCAGCGGGGCCTCGTGCTTCTGGTAAACCAGGGAGCAGGCCAGGCCCTTGTCGTACCAGAAAACGTCAGGAGTCTTGCGGTCCGGGAAGGGATGGATGCGAAAATCCTTGGTCGGCACTTCGGCCGGCAGCTGCGCTTCGTAAATCGAAGGCACTTCCATGACCGTCGCCTCGTAGGGGTTGACATACGGGAAGAAGTAGGGCTTCTCCGCTTCCGCCGTACCGGCCAGAAGACCCGTCAGCAAACAGACCAGAACCAGCAAGTAGATTTTGTGCATTATGTCCTCCTGCACTTGATAGTTATATCAAAAAGGCCCAATAACGAAACTATCGGCGACCTCAATAAGCGATCCCCGCTTCGCGGAAGTAGCGCTCGGCTCCGGGGTGCAAAGGGATAATGACTCCATGCGACATATTTTCCTTCGTCAGGCTGGAGAAGGCCGGGTGTTGGCGACGGAACAGGTCAAGATTCTCCATAATCGATTTGACCACCCGGTAGACGGTCTCTTCACCGACGTCCTCTCTGGTAAAAAGAACCGATTTGATGCCGATGGTCGGAACCGGGGCCTTGCTCTCCAGTTTTTCGTAAAATGTGACGTCGATCTGGTCCGCTAACAGGTAAGGTCTCAGCGCCGCGAGCTTGTCAATAAAATCAGGCTCAAAAGGGACGATGTGTACCTTGCGCTCACCGGATATCGCCTCAATGACCGAGAGGTTGGGGTGCCCGACCGTGTAGAAATAGGCGTCGATGTCGTCGGACTGGATTTTTTCCGATGCGATATAGGTCGGCTCTTCGGAAAGCTGCAGGTCTTTTGCCGGATCAATGCCCAGCACGGCCAGAATTTCTCCTGATGTCTCGTGGTCGCTCGATCCGGGCTCGCCGATGTTGAGCCGTTTGCCTTTCAGGTCGATCGCTGTATTAATCTCAGCGTCATCGGCGGCGATCAGGGTGAGGTCTTCGGTGTAGAGCCCCAGAACGGCCCGCAGAGTCTTCTTGGGCGAGTTCTCCCAGAGGCCCATCCCGTTCCAGGCATTAAAAAGAAAATTGGCCTGGGAAATGCCGAACTGGTTTTGTCCTCCCAGGACTTCGTTAATGTTTTCAAGCGACCCTGCCGACGGCCGGTTGAGCATCCATGCACCGTACTCCTGCCGCTTCTGGTTGAACATCTTAGCCACGGCACTGCCGGTATTGTAATAGACACCGGTAATACTGCCGGTACCTATATTGATGGTCTTTTCAGCAATGGAATCGACCGGCTGGAGATGAACCAGCAGCAGGGCCAGGAGGGCACTGCGGAGGGCCCAGGACAGGACTGATTTCATGGTGAACTCCTTTGGCAAATTATTTGTAGATCGAACAAATTATATTATTTATGCTGCCAAGTATGGATCGGCGATGGATTCCCAGGCTTCGAGAAAACACCATAGCGAAGACACGGTCCGAATCGCCGAGCAATTATAACAAAAAGAACGGCTCGTAAAGATTCACCATGCGTTTGATCAATAAACTCCCTCATTATCAATCATTGCTAGGATAAATCAAGTAGAGATTAAGCCGATCGCTGAGGAAAGCCGTCTCGCCCGCACCTAAGTTAAGTGACCATAGCAGAGCCACAGGGCTCTGCAAAAAAATTCGACTGCCGGGATTGCGGTGATCAAGCGCGCCGCACTGCATCAGACTCCGAAGAGGTTTCCCGTAAGGAAGCTTTTCAGTTCAGGCTGGTCCCTGCCGGTTGCCATCAGTCGGGGCTCTCCTCTGAGGATCTCCGCATGGACTGCTTGAAAATCCACAGGACAATTGATTTCCACAAATCAACGCCGAGCTTGGGCAGGACCTTAACTGAAATAAACGTGGTAGCAGGGGGGGGATTCGAAGGCTTATTCTTGAGAAGCTGTCCCGGCGCGCTGGCGGGCGCTGTTAAGTGCGGTTTCCAGAGTGATGGTGTCGAGAACCGCCCTAGTGAGGTCGTCGATCTCACGGGTGATGCTCTGCAGTTCCTCGATAATGGCTTCGCCAGCCTGGGTCCTAGGGCCCGGGGCGTCGAGGTCTGATTCCAGGGTCTCGAACAACTCGATGACATCGAGCAGCGTGGTGCGATTGACAATCCCGGTAAAGCGATAGCCGCCGCCGGCGCCGCGTACGGCCTGGACCATTCGCGAACGCACCAGGGTGCGCAGAATCTTCGCCAGATGGTGGGTGGAAATGCCGTACTTGTCGGCGATTTCGGTGGCCGAAAGCTGGCGTTCCGGATCGCTGGCCAGTTCGAGCACGGCATAGAGGGCAAACAGGCTCGCCTTGTGAATTTTCATGAGAGGATCCCAGTCGCGAAGGCCCGGTTAAATTTCATCGAGCGGTTTTTCGAGTTCGACATAGCGGCCCGTTCGCAACCCCTGGCTGCGGAAAAAGGACAGCGTCAGCTTGTTCTCCCGGTCGACCATGGTCCGAACGGTGGCTACCCCGGCCTTTTTCAACCGCCGGCACATCTCGGTGAGCATCAGCTGGCCGACCCCCAATTCCCGGGTGTGGGGCGACACGCTCAAGGCAAAGACCCACCCGCAGGGTGCCGAGCCGAATTCCCAGGCACGCACTTCCCCGACAATGAAGCCGATCACCTTGCCAGCTTGCTCGGCGACGAGGAAAATCCTGCCTTTCCTGCCGGCAGTCACATAGCGGTCAAAGATGCTTCGCCAATAGTCTGGCTTCTCTGCCGGATCGCCGACCAGGTCGAGCTCGATCACGGCTGCAAAGTCTGAAATCACGGCGTTGCGGATGGTGACCAGGTCAGTCATCTCAATATCCATTGCTCAGCGGCAGTCTGGGCTAAGCGTGGCCATAGGAGCCGTTGCGCCACTTGTGCCGGCAGGTTAAATCCATATTATGGTATTGTGGTACCATAAAATATACTTATCGCACAAGCCATTTTTGTTCGATGACAAGGCGCAGGTTTTTCAGGGCTGCTTATGAATTCATGGGGGATCCGGTCGATCCCCCCGCATCGCTGATAGGCGGCTTATGCAGTACTGCAACATTCGCTGCCTGCCAATTTCAAGGGAAACATGGAGCGGGAGGTCTTTCGTGAATTGAAGGTCGTCTTAACCGGGCCCTTGTGATTATGGGCGCACTGCTATAGGTTCTGGCCCCGCTGAGCAGACGTCCTCTCGAGAAAACAAAAAAAGCGGATCTCTTCAAAAGGGTATTCCCACCACTTTCCACGAACGAGAGATTCTCCCTAGATATTCCGTGTCTCTGCTGCAGGGCTTTGTTCTCGATGTAAATTGTATATCCTATGGATTGATCTTCCGGAATTTCAGGAGACTTTGCAGTTTGCTGCGGGGGCGTAAGGGCTTGAAAAAAAACTTGCTGTGGTTCTATAGTTCAGATTGAATTTGTACGACAATTCTTGATGAGGATTGGAGCTCATTTATGCAACCCATTCTGTTCCGGTTTGTTGTTGTCACCCTGATGGTTTTAATGCTGGGGGGACAGTGCCTGGCTGCCTCCGAAAACGAGTGGTTTGTCAGCACTTATGGGGGCCAGGCCACAGAGAACAGTATTGACGACATTCTTTCCCGGGACCTTAAATTCGAGGACTCCAGGTTCCTTGTCGTGGCCCTTGGCAAGAACCTGACCATTTATAAAGAGCTGATCGCTGTCGAAGCGGAAGGGCAGGTCGCAAAACACTGGGGGTACCAGGACCATTTCGAGCTCAACGGCGATGTGGTTTTCCGGTGGCTGCCGTTTCCCTGGGATGATTATCTGGATACCAGTTTTGCAGTCGGGGAGGGTCTCAGTTACGCCACCCAGAACCCTGAAATAGAAAAAGACAAGAACGGCAAAACCTCGAAACTGCTCAATTACCTTGCGTTCGAGATTGCGTTCGAAGTGCCGAATGTGCCTGGGTGGAGCCTGTTCACCCGCCTGCATCATCGGTCCGGCGTTTTCGGCTTGTTCAATGGCGTGAGGGGCGGGTCAAATGCTTTGGGTGCCGGGATCAAGTACTCATGGGGGGGCAACACGCCTTGAACGTATAATCGACATAAGGGGCTGCCCTGCTGTTTGCTAACCGCGGTCCTTTACCGCTCCTTCACGAATGAACTGCTTGATATCGGCAGCCAGCGGTGCGGTCAGGATGTGCCGGGCCTGGCGGACGGGATGGAGAAACTGCAACTGGTGACAGTGCAGCGCCTGGCGCAGCAAGCCGGTCTGGAGCGGTGGGTTGCGCACCCAGTCGAGATACTCTTCATCGCCCATGGTGTAGAGAGCGTCGCCGGCTATCGGATGGCCAATGGCCGCCAGGTGGACGCGAAGCTGATGGGTCCGGCCAGTTTCCGGACGCAGTTCCAGCAAGGTGAGGTTGCCGTTCAGTTCGCGCACGGTGCTGTAATGGGTTAAAGATGTTTTGCCGGTGGTCCGGTCGATTCCGAACCGGGGGACCCGGGCACCCGTGACCGGACCGATCGGCAACTCGATGCTGCCTGCAGCGGGGGAGGGGCGTCCGTTGACCACGGCCAGATAGCGTTTCTCCACCAGCCCCCGCGCAAACTGTTCCATCATCTTCCTGAGCACCGCAGGATCCCTGGCCAACAGCACCAGGCCGGATGTGTCGGCGTCCAGTCGATTCACCAGGTTGGCTTCCGGGTAGGCCGGCCGATGGATGTGGCGCAGATGGTACATCAGGTTGGCGTTGACGAATTTGCCCCGGCTGTGCACCCTTAACCCTGCCGGCTTGTCGATGCCCAGCAGCCACTCATCCTTATAAACAATGGTGTAATTGAGGTTGATGGCCGGTGCCTCGAAATCGGGCAGATCACATCCGACAAGGTCTCCCCTGGAGACGGTGGATGTCCCGTCACAGCGGGTCCCATTGCAGTAAATTCTTCCCTCGCTGACCAGCTCCCGCCAGCCAGCCTCCGGCAAGTAGGTAAAGCGGCATGCCAGGTAGCGAGTCACGCTGATCCCGTCGAACTGCGCAGGCACTTTCGAAGCAACATGCATACTTTTAATCGACCAGGGGTGCAATGCCCTGCGGCCAGTCGCGGGGCCGTTCATTTCCCCAACAGCGATCAGGCACTCTTGGGCGTGAAGCTTTCCGCCTGGGCCATTGTCCAGTACCTGGCCATGAGCGGGCTTTCCGTGCCATCGAGCAGTTCGCCTGGTTCCAGTTGGTTGTAAAGCTTCGCATAGCTTTGCACGCCAACCGCCCCGGTGCGCTGGAAAAAGTGCTCCGGACGGAACAGCGTGGGATGCTCGAGTCCCGCTGCGGCGGTTATCTCGTTGAGCATTTTCAGCGTGTTGCGGTGGTAGTTGGCAACCCGCCCGGCCTTATCGTCAACGACCAGCGCCTGTTGCAGTTTCGGGTCCTGGGTGGCCACGCCGACCGGGCAATTGTTGCTGTGGCACATCTGCGCCTGAATGCAGCCGAGGCAGAACATGAAGGCCCGTGCCGCGTTGACCCAGTCCGCCCCGAGCGCCATTGCCCCGGCGAGCAACCCTGCGGCTGCGGTCTTGCCGCTCACGCCGAGCTTGATCCGGTCGCGGACACCGATGCCGATCAGGGCATTGTTGGCAAACACCAGCCCCTCGCGCAGCGGGAAGCCGATCCGGTCGGAGAATTCCAGCGGTGCGGCCCCCGTCCCGCCTTCGCCGCCGTCGATGATGATAAAGTCCGGCACTATCCCGCTTGAGTGCATCGCCTTGCAGATGGCCAGAAATTCGTGGGGGTGGCCGACGCAGAGTTTGAAGCCGACCGGTTTCCCGCCGGACAACTCCCGCAGCCTGGCGACAAACTCGAGCAGTTCGATGGGGGTGGAAAAAGCTGAATGGTGAGCCGGGGAGATACAATCCTCGCCCATCGGCACCTTGCGCGCCTCGGCGATTTCCGCAGTGATCTTGCCCGCCGGCAGGATTCCACCGTGCCCCGGCTTGGCCCCTTGGGAGATCTTGATCTCGATCAGCTTGATCTGTTCGAGGCTGGCCTGTTCGGTGAACAGGTCGGCACTGAAGCTGCCGTCGGCGGCGCGGCAGCCGAAGTAGCCGCTGCCGATCTGCCAGTTGAGATCGCCGCCGTGCTTCTGGTGATAGCGGCTGACCCCTCCCTCGCCGGTGGTGTGGAAGAAATTACCCATGCGGGCGCCCTTGTTCAGGGCCTCGATTGCGTTGCCGCTCAGCGAACCGAAACTCATCGCCGAAATGTTGAAGATCGAAGCCGAGTAAGGTTTGCCGCACTGGGGGCCGCCGATGGTCAGGCGCGGCAGTTCCTTCGCGACCTCCTTCGGGGTCATCGAATGGCCCATCCAGATGTAGCCGGGATCGTAGACATCAAGTTCGGTGCCGAAGGGTTTTTTGGCCTCGATGTTTTTCGCCCGCTGGTAGACCAGGGAGCGGAAATCCCGGTTGAAGGGTTTCCCCTCGCGGTTGTCCTCGACGATGTACTGGCGCAGCGGTGGACCGAATTCCTCGATCAGGTAGCGGAAGTGGCCAAGGATCGGGAAATTGCGCAGCAGGCTGTGGCTCCTCTGCTGCAGGTCCCAGAGGCCCAGGAACAGGATCGGCAGCAGAATAACGAGCGGCCAGAAAAAGAGCAGGTTGCTCACACCGAGCAGGATAAACAGCAGGGAAAGTACAGCGATAACCTGCAGGGGGAGCAGGCGGATTCGATGGTTCATGGCACAGCCTCCTTACAAGATTTACCCTGATAAATTGCCACTTGAAAGGTCTGCCAAATAAAAAAAAACATTAAAGATTGTTCATTTGACGGCTTGAATGTTGTCGGGTTGATTATATATTTAAACTTAACATACACCAACATATTTAGGGGGATGCGCGATGGGCGGCAATCATTCTGAGAAACAATGGGGCCGGTTGATGATCATACTGAGTGTCCTGTTCCTTATGGCTGATTTGCCGACAATTGGCCATGCGGCGGAATCAGGTGAGTTCAGCGGGACATGGATCGCCAATGGCGAACGGGAGATGTTCCCTTTTGGAGATGAAAGAAAAATCTACACTTTCAAGTTGTCCGGCCATGTGAACCTGGAGACAAGTCTTGGCAGGCAGAAGGATTACTGGTCCGATTGCGTCGGCTTCGCTGACACCGGGACCGGAATCGAGGCCCGCTGCGTCTGGAAGGATTTCGCCGGGCCAAAAGTCTTTATGACCTTAAAGAGTGAAAAACTGCAAAAGGACAACCGGTTCACAGGAACCATTGTCGGCGGCACTGAACACCTCAAGGGGATCACCGGAGAGCTGTCCTTCATCTGGTCGTCCCTTTCCTTTCAGGAGGAAGCGGGAAAATCGTCAGTAACAGGACAGACCTTGGATCTGCGAGGCACCTACCAGGTTCCCTGAGCAAAGCGTCCCGGGCGACTCAAGCAATCTGTCCATGACGCCTGATGACGAAAAAGGAGCGATGTCATGTGGATCGTTGAATTGCTGATCGTGCTGCTCTTCATCTGGGTCGGCGCACGGATGGGAAGTATCGGTATCGGTTTTGCCGGAGGTTTCGGCGTCCTGGTCCTCGGCGTCGTGTTCGGGCTCAAGCCAGGCTCGATCCCGGTCGACGTCATCCTCATCATCATGGGGGTCATTTCCGCAATCGCCGCGATGCAGGAAGCCGGGGGGCTCGATTACCTCGTGCACATCGCGACGAAGGTTTTGAAAAGCAAGCCGAAATATATTACCTTCCTGGCCCCGATGGTCACCTATTCAATGACCCTCTTCGCCGGCTCAGGCCTCACTGCCCTGTCCACCCTGCCGGTCATTGCCGAAGTTGCCAAGCGTGAAGGGATCAGGCCTTCCCGACCGCTCTCCATTGCCGCGGTCGCCTCCCAGATCGGGATAACCGCCTCACCGATCTCTGCTGCCGTGGTCTTTTTTTCCGGTGAACTGGAAAAAATCGGTTTCGACTATATCCAGCTGCTTATGGTCAGCATTCCAAGCAGTTTCCTGGCCGTTATGCTGGCCGCTTTCGTGACGAACTTCCTGGGGAAAGATCTGAAAGACGACCCTTACTACCAGGAACGATTGGCCAAAGGGCTGATCAAGGAAGCGTCTGCCACCGGGGAATCCGAGGCCAGGGAAATCACCCCGCAGGCCAAGCGATCGGTGTTGATTTTCGGCCTGAGTATCGTCTGTGTTCTCTCCTATGCCGTTGCCATCAGCCCATCGGTCGGTCTTGTCAGGGAGCCTGTCATCGGGCGGGACCATGCTATCATCACCTTCATGCTGGCCGCGGCAACCCTGATCACCCTATCCTGCAAGGTTGAGGCGAAGAATATCCTCAATGCGTCCACTTTCAAGTCCGGCATGAGCGCCTGCATCTGCGTTCTCGGGGTCGCCTGGCTGGGCACAACCTTTGTGGCTGCCCACCTCGAAGAAATCAACGTCTTTGCCGGCAACCTGCTCGAATCAAAGCCGTGGCTTCTGGCCGTGGTGCTGTTTTTTGCCTCGATGCTGCTCTATTCCCAGGCCGCGACCACCAAGGCCCTGATGCCGGCAGCCCTCGCTCTCGGGGTCACTCCCCTGGCGGCGGTGGCCGCTTTCCCGGCCGTGAGCGCCCTGTTCGTTTTGCCGACCTATCCGACCCTGCTTGCTGCCATCGAGTTTGATGATACCGGTTCCACCCGGGTGGGAAAATACGTCTTCGACCATCCCTTCCTGATCCCAGGCACCTGCACCATAGTCTTTGCCGTGATCCTGGGATTCGTGTTCGGAGGTCTAATCCTTTAGCGCCAAAAATCTGCACAAAGGAGTCGGGCAATGATTCTTACAGAACAGATCATCAAGCAGGTTTCGCGAACCTCTGGTATCAGTGAAGAGGATCTCCAGGTCTTTTTTGCTGAAGGCAAGCAGCGGACTTATAAGCCGAACGAATGGCTGTTCCATGAGTCAACCCCGCGGGACTGGGCCGGAATCGTCCTCGACGGTGACGTTGAACTGGTACGCGGACTGCACGGGTCTTCGCGGCATATCGGCTCGCTGATTGCCGGGGCGCTGATCAGCGAGGGTGCCTTCCTGGAAGGGGACTCTCACAGTACCGGAGCCTACACCCGCCAGGGTGCCACCGTCTGGCAGATCAGCAGGCAGAAAATCGAGGGTTATCGTGTAAAGAGTCCGGACATCTTCTACCGGATCGTGGCGCGGGTTGCCGTCAACATCAACAAGCGCCTGCGGGTCCTCTCCGACCAGATTTTCGAGGGCGACACGACACCGCAGGTCGTCAGCGGTTTCCGCATCGAGCACGACTCCCTCGGCCAGCGCGAGATTCCGCTCGGGGCCTACTATGGCGTCCAGACCAAGCGGGCCATGGAGAACTTCGCCATCTCCGGTATTTACATCAGCAACTTCGAGCACATGATCGAAGCCTTCGCCCTGGTCAAGAAAGCGGCCGCTTTGGCCAACTGCGAGCTCGGCGCGCTCGACGAACCGAAGATGCAGGCGATCTGCGCGGCCTGCGACGAACTGCTCGACGGCAAACTGCGCGAACAGTTTACCGTCGACATGTTCCAGGGAGGAGCGGGGACCTCGACCAACATGAACGCCAACGAGGTGATCGCCAACCGCGGCCTCGAACTCATGGGATTCAACAAAGGGGAGTATGAGCATCTGCATCCGAACGATCATGTCAACCGCGCCCAGTCGACCAACGACACCTATCCGACCTCGATCAAGCTGGCGGTGCTGCTGTCGGCCAGTGATCTGATCCATGCCATGCAGGAGTTGTGTACAGCTTTGGAACAGAAGGGCGAGGAGTTCAATGATGTCCTGAAAATGGGGCGGACCGAGAACCAGGATGCCGTGCCCATGACCCTCGGCCAGGAATTCAGCGCCTACGCGGTGATGATCGGCAGTGCCATGGCCGCCATCGAAAAGGCCACCGACGAATTTTTGAACATCAACATGGGGGCGACGGCCATCGGCACCGGCATCAACAGCCCGCCAGGCTATGCGACCCTGGTGACCAAAAAACTCGCCGAAGTCAGCGGTTTCCCCTTCCGACGCGCCGCCAACCTGGTGGAGGCCACGCAGAATGCCGGCACCTTCGTGCAGATGTCGGCGACGCTCAAGCGGGGTGCCGTGCAGATCTCCAAGGTCTGCAACGACCTGCGCTGGCTCTCCTCCGGTCCGCGCTGCGGGCTGAACGAGATCAACCTGCCGCCGATGCAGCCGGGCTCGTCGATCATGCCGGGCAAGGTGAACCCGGTGATCCCCGAGCTGGTCAACCAGATCTGCTTCCAGGTGATCGGCTACGACGCGGTCGTCTCCATGGCCGCCGAAGCCAGCGAACTGGAGCTGTGCATGGCCGAGCCGATTATCGCCTTCGACCTGCTGCACGGCATGATGATCCTGAAAAACGCCTGCATCACGCTGACCTCGCGCTGCATCGTCGGCATCGAGGCCAACCGCGAGGTCTGCCGCAGCTATGTCGAGAACAGCATCGGCCTGGTGACCGCGCTGGTACCGGTGATCGGCTACGAAAAATCCGCGGCCATCGCCAAGGAGGCGCTCAAGACCGGTGGCAGCGTCTACGCCCTGGTCCTGGAGAAGCAGTATCTCTCCAAGGAGCAGCTCGACGAGATGCTCAAGCCGGAAAACATGACCGACCCGAGGGAGGTTCAAGGGTAGTTTGCGTCACCTGTGCAAGGGCACGGGAGGCCCATGCCTGTCACACGAATCGTCAGTTATAAAAACGCCCTGGACGCATCACTGCATCCAGGGCGTGCCATGGCTGCTAAAACAGAAAAACTTCTACGAGTTCTCCCGCTTGCAGCTTGCTGATGCCAACAGGCACTGGAATTATGGCGTTTGCGGTACTCAAACAACGATTCTGTCCTGATCCCTGGTGTCGTGAGACCGTGACCCGATAGCTGCTTTCCTGCCACTCGAGCCGACACCAGAGAAAAACCTGTCGCATACCGCCGCCCGCGACCTCGTCGGTCAAGACCGCCCTGCGCTTCTCAGGAAGGACAAAGGTGTGTCCGGCAAGGCGCTTCAACGCGGGTTTGACGAACAGTTCGAAGGTCGCTGCCGTAGCCGCAGGGTTTCCAGGCAACCCGAAGTACGGCTTGCCCTCGAGCATGCCGAAAAGCACAGGTTTGCCTGGCTTGATAGCAACCTTCCAGAAGATTTTCCTGAAATCCCGTTTTTCGAGCGTAGCCTGTACGTGATCCTTTTCACCAACCGATACGCCGCCCGTAGAGATGATGACGTCGGCGTCAAGGGCATGGTCGATGAGTTGCTCAAGCTGGCCGGGATCATCGGCGCCGATCCCGATGCAGACAGGGGTACAGCCACATTCCGTCAGGCGGGTTCTCAATAGGTGCAGGTTTGAGTTGATGATCTGGCCGGGGCCGGGCTGCTGACCGAGTTCCACCAGTTCATCGCCGGTCGAGATCACGGCAACGCGCGGCCGCCGGTAGACTCTGATGCGATCGACACCGGCGCTGGCCAACAGCGCAATGTTACCGGCGCGCAATAAAGTCCCCGCTTCAACCAGAACATCGCTGCCGCGACACTCTTCTCCCTGGTAACGAACGTGCTGGCCGACTTGCGGGGGTTGGGTCAGGTGGATAGATCCGTTCCTCTCCTCGGCCTCTTCAAGAGGGACCACAGTGTTGGCCCCTCGCGGCAGGGCCGCACCCGTGGTGATGCGCACTGCTTGTCCGGGCTGCAGTATGCCGGGATATGGACGGCCGGCATAGGACGCTCCAGCGACTGCCAGTCCAATGGCCAGGTCCGCCGGCTTTCCGGCGATGGCAAAGCCGTCCATAGCCGAGTTGTCACAGGATGGCATGTCCCAGATGGCCCTGGCCGGGGATGCCAGGACGAGGCCCACCGCCTTTTCGAGGAAGACCTCATGTGCTGGCAGGCTGGACAAACTGTCAAGAACCCGCCCCAGTGCCTCATCGTAACTGATCATCCGGAGCCTCCTTCGCAACCGCTGTGCCATTGAGCGGGATCGTCCAAAGACTGCGTTTGCGCAGGCAGACTTGCAGGGTATCGCCGACGGCATAGCCCAGGTCGCGCATGGCGCAGTTTGGCAGTTCGACATCGACGGTGACGCCGCTGTCCTGGAGCCGGACAGACAGTGTATGGGTGCCGCCGAAGACGAGGATATCGTCGACGGTGGCGAGGAACAGGTTGTCCTGCAGCTCCGGGCCGATCGGCCGGTCCGGCCGGATGACCATTACTTCCTCAGAGCGGATGCCTGTGGCGAGCCGGACACCTCTTTCGGCGCCGTCATATCCTGGCGCAATCAGGCTGATACCATTGCCGAGCCGCAAGGATCCATCCGGCAGGATATCTTCGACCGTCAGGTCGAAAATATTCTGGTTCCGCAGGAACCGGGCCACGTCGATCGTGGCCGGCCGATAGTAGATGTCATCACGGGAGCCGACCTGCTGCAGGCGGCCGTGAATCATCACGGCAATCTGCTCTCCCAGCATGAATGCTTCTTCCTGGTCGTGAGTCACGTGGAGAATGGTGACCCCTAACTGCCGGTTGATTTCGCGTAATTTAACCTGAAGCTGTCGTTTGACGGTTGCGTCCAGTGCTGAAAATGGTTCGTCGAGAAAGAGCAGACGGGGATTGGGCAGCAGGGCGCGGGCCAGGGCAACACGCTGTTTTTCACCCCCCGAGAGGGTGGACACGTCATCACGGCCCAGAATACTGTGCAGATCGAGCAGTTCAACCAGGCTGTCGAGCCGAGCATCAACCTGTTCCCTTTTCAGCTGACGCCGCCTGGCACCGAAAAGGATGTTGTCGCGGGCGCCGAGGTGCGGGAAAAGCGCCAGGTCCTGTGGCAGGTAGGAGATATGGCGCTGTTCCGGAACGGTTCGCGTGACATCCTTGCCGTCGAGCCAGACGCGTCCGCTTGCCGGGGACGCCAGTCCCATGCAGGTTTCCAGGAACAGGGTCTTGCCGGCACCGGAAGGCCCAAGCAGAGTCAGGTAGGAATCCCCCTCGAGATCGATGTCGATGGGGCCCAGGGTAAACTGCCCCCGACGAGCCGTGAGCTGCTCGACCCGGATCATCTTCGTTCCTCCATCACCAGGCGAACTCCGAAGAGGACCAGGAGCGAGATGCCGATCAGGATCACCACAAGGGTCACGGCGCGCGGCAGGTCTGCCATCGACATGGCCAGGTAGATGCTGCTTGGCAGGGTTGCGGTCTGACCCCTGGCGGTACCGGCCACCATGACGGTGGCGCCGAATTCACCGACAGCCCGGGCCCAGGTCAGTATGATTGCTGCCAGGATGCCGCGCCTGGCCAGCGGCAGGGTGACATGAAGAAAGCTGCCGAAGGCCGAACATCCCAGCAACCGGGCGACCTGCTCCTGGCGGGGGCTGACCTGCTCGAAGGTGGCCTTGAGCATGCGTACGCTGATGGCCACCACCACGGTAAACTGGGCCAGGATGACGCCGGCCATGGTGAAAGGGAAGGTCAACCCGAAGCTGTCCAGAATCCTGCCGAAGGCGGTATTCCAGGCCATCAGGATCAGGGTGCCGAGAGCGATCGGCGTGAGTACCATCGGCAGATCGATGAACGTGTCGACCAGACGTTTTCCGGGGAAGTCGAGGCGGGCCAGCGCGTAAGCGGAGGGGATCGCCAACGCAACGGCAACGGCACTGCTGGCCGTTGCGGCCAGCAGGCTCAGGGCGATCGCCGAGCGGATATCCGCCTGGGATAACTGCTCGAAGAACCCGGAGAGACTGAAGAACGCCGACTGGCTGCCGACCAGCAGCAGAAAGTAGCCGGTGAGGATGACCAGCGGCAGGAGCATGGTGAATCTAAAGACGGTGTCGCGGCGCAGCATCACCAATCCTCCGGCAGTGTATAGGTGCCGCCGATACGTGCCCGAGGAGCCAGCTCACGGGCGACTTTCTCGTCGGTCAGGTAGCCCCACTTGTGAAAAAAAGCCTGGCCCTCGGCGGATTTCAGATAGGCAGCGAAAGCCATGGCTCCGGGGCGGTTCTGCGCATGACGCAGCACCGCAGCAGGGATGTAAGCCAGTCGAGGGACGGCCCCTGCGTCGATCGGGATGGTCTCCATGGCGTCGGGTTGCCACGCGGCGAATTCACGCCAGCCCAACACGACATCCACTTGGTTGAGAGGGATCATGGACGCCGCCTTGGCGCAGCTTTCCACCATGCCGCGCAGGTTGGGCCGGACTTTGTGTGTCAGGTGATTGGCCTCGAGAATTTCCACCGCGTAGAGGCCGACGCAGACCCCGTTAGGGTCAGCAATGCCGATGCGCAGCCCCGGCCGCTCCAGGTCTTGCAAGCCGCTGATCCCGAGAGGATTCCCCTTGGCGACGAGGATCGCAGGGATCAGGTAAGCGATCGTGAACTCAGCGTCTTCGATCAGGTCCAACACCCTGGCTTTCTCCATGTAGTCCGGTGATCCTGGGATATAGAGATCCCCGAGGCCGGTCAATCGAATCTGGTTGAGCATGGCGCCGGAGCCCCCCAGGTGGAGGATCACCGGGGTGCCGGTTTTTGCCTGGAAGGCTGCCGCAGCGACTTCAAGCGGCGGTTGTGCTGCGGAGCCGGCAAAGACCACGACGGGGCGGGTTGGCCCGGCCAGGGCCGGCGCGGTGACTGCCAGCAGCAAACCAAGACATGCAAGGCTACGTAGCAACATCGTCATGGTCCCCTGCAAAGCATTCGTGAAAGCAATGGTCTGCTGCCGCGTTGACTCTGGTGCGCACCTCCCCGAACCGTTTCATCAATGTAAGCGTCTCGGCTGTCAAGTGAGTTGCCCCGCCATCTTTTCCGCCGGTCCTGCGCTCCATAAGAGGGAAAGGAGTCGTTTCCTCCATTGCCTGCAACTGGGCCCATACCTTGCGATACGACATTCCCAGGTCGCGGGCCGCGGCATTGATCGAGCCGTTGCGCTGGATTGCTGAAAGCAGGCGATAGCGCCCATCGCCAAGAAAGGGCTGGCCATCGACTTCCAACCAGACTTTGCTGCGTATGCGGAGCTGGCTCATGACAGGAATTTCTCCACGATGAAGTCGCAAAGACCCTCGGCATCGTTGATGTCGTACAGCGGCACATCGAGATTCAGGGCGCTATCCGAAGCAACCGCTATCAGGGTCGGATCCTGCTCTTCGTCTCGGCACAGCAGCTTTGAGCTGCGCTCGCGGCGGTGGACCTCGATCTTCGGCATTGCGCTCTTCTTGAATCCTTCGGTTAGGACGATATCGAGATCACCGCAATGGGCGGCAACGGTTTCCGCCAGGGTCGGCTCTTGTTCTGCATGATACTGCTTGACCATGGCGAGCTTTTCCGGAGAGGTGATCAGCATGGTGTCCGCACCGGCCCGGGTCAGCCGCCAGGAATCCTTCCCCTCGCGGTCGATGTCGAAACTGTGGGCGTCGTGCTTGACGGCCCCGACCCGGTAGCCACGTCGTTTCAATTCCACAATCAACTTCTCCAGCAGGGTGGTTTTCCCGGTGCCGCTCTTGGCGACGATCGAAACGACAGGCGGGGTCATGAGAGTTCCTCCCTGAGTCGGGCCAGCTGATCCGGGGTGTTGATATTCAACAGGCTGCGCTGCCAATCGCCTGGCAATTCATGCCAGTCGAGAAAATGGATATTGATGCGCTGGTAGAAGTCGTAGATGCGGTATTGCCCCTGCTGCAGCATCGCCTCCATCTGTGGCAGGCAGCGTTTGTGATAGAGGGCGAACACCGGTTCGTAGCCTTCCGGGGTACGCGGGACGACGGCATCGTAACCGTTGCGCCGGCTGACCAGCAGTTCGAGAATCCGCGCGTCGGGGTGGGGCATGTCGCAGGGTGCGACGAAGATCCACTCGGTTTTCGCAGAGCGCAAGCCGGTATAGAGACCGCCCAGGGCGCTGCCAGGATAAATGTCGGCAATCACCGGCAGGTCGGGGGGCGCCAGGTCCGGACGGTCGCCGGCGATGAAAACCGCCTGGAAATGCCGGCGCAGCAGGTCGAGTGATCGGCAAAACAAGGTTTGCCCGCCGACCATTATGCGTGCCTTGTCGTATCCCATGCGGCGGCTTTTGCCGCCCGCCAGAAGGACCCCGGTGATGTCGTCCATGAGTGCGTTGTGCGAAATATGCATAGCGAAATCAGTATAATCAGCTCGTTTGAAAAATGAAACCGGTTGTTTTGCGCTTTTTTGATGCAGGTCAATTATATCGATAAAACATTGTATTATAGGTAGGCCATCTGGAATTGTTGCCCGCCCGAACAGCGTCCTTCCCGCAACAGTTCCTCACCTTCAAACCAACAAGTTGCTTTTACATAGCTGCAACCCAGATCTTTTCGAGTCTTGAACACAACAACTGAATATCCTGGCGCTTTTCGGCTGGAAGAGGGAGACCGATGACTAGACGAGCGATGCATTGCTTTACTTTGCTGGCAGCTGGGCTGCTCCTGTTCTCAGCGCCGGCTTTGGCCCAATCGGGAGACCCGCTGCGTGGCGAGGCTCTCTTTGTCGGCACCATCAGTTTCTCAAATGGGGGCGCGCCTTGCCTGGCCTGTCACGCGATCGCCGGGCATGAGTTGGGCTATGCGTCCGGAGCCAGTTACGGCCCCGACCTGACGGCCCTGTTTGCCGATTACGGCGAAGAGGGAGTTGTCGGGGTCCTGGAAGATCTATCTTTCGAAAGCATGAACGCAATCTACTCGGAACGCCCACTGACCGAGGCTGAACAGGCTGACCTGGTTGCCTTCTTCAGCAGCGTCTCCCAGGGTGAGACGGCACATACCGGTCTCGCGCTGGCCCTGCATACAGCAATGGCAACCGTATTTTTCTTGGTGCTGATCGGTTTGCTGGGCTGGCGGAGGCTCCAGGGTGTGCGGAAGCCACTGGTCGAGAGGACCCGTTACGGGAAGGGAGAGATCGCATGAGCTGGATCAAGGATATCGTCGACCCCAAGTCCAGGAAGTGGGAAGAGTTCTATCGCAACCGCAACCAGTGCGACAAGGTGGTGCGCAGCACCCATGGTGTCAATTGCACCGGCAGCTGTTCCTGGAATGTGCATGTCAAGGACGGTATCGTCGGCTGGGAACTGCAGGCAACCGACTACCCCGAACTCGAAGCCGGTATTCCACCTTACGAGCCGCGCGGCTGCCAGCGGGGGATTTCCTTCTCCTGGTACCTGTACAGTCCGCTACGCATCAAGTATCCCTATCTGCGCGGCGTGCTTACCGACCTCTGGCGCCAGGCACGCGCCGAACATGACGACCCGGTTACCGCCTGGGCGGCGATCGTCGAAGACCCGGTCAAACGCAAAAGCTACCAGAAAGCCCGCGGCAAGGGCGGCTTCCGCCGCTCCAATTGGGATGAGGTCGAGGAAATCATCGCCGCCTCGACGATCTACACCATCAAGAAGTACGGCGCCGACCGCCTGGTCGGTTTCTCGCCGATCCCGGCCATGTCGATGCTCAGCTTCGCCGGCGGTTCACGTTTCATGCAGCTTCTCGGGGGAGCCAACCTGAGCTTCTATGACTGGTACTGCGACCTGCCCAACGCCTCGCCGGAAATATGGGGGGAGCAGACCGACGTGGCCGAGAGCGCCGACTGGTACAACAGCAAGTACATCGCGGTTATGGGCTCGAACCCGGGCATGACCCGGACCCCGGATGTGCACTACCTGACCGAGGCCCGCCACAACGGCAGCAAGGTGACCGTTCTTTCTCCGGATTTCAGCATGAGCTCGAAATACGCCGACTGGTGGATTCCGCTCCATGCCGGCCAGGACGGCGCCTTCTGGATGGCGGTCAATCATGTCATCCTCTCTGAATTTCACCACAAGGCCAAAACGCCTTACTTCATCGATTACCTGAAACGTTACAGCGACACGCCCTTTTTGATCGAACTGCAGGAAAAAGACGGTCATTTCACCGCGGGCCGCATGGCCACGGCCAGCGGCCTGGAGCGCTATCACAAAGAAGAGAACGCCGGCTTCAAATACCTGGTCTGGGACAGCGCCAGCGCTCAGCCGCGCATGCCTCTGGGAACGCTCGGTTTCCGCTGGCAGGAGAAGAAAGGTCAGTGGAACCTGCAGATGCAGGACGGCCAGGACGGCAGCGAACTCGACCCAGTCCTCTCCCTGTTGGAAACCTCCGACGATGTCCTGCTGGTGGCGTTTGACGATTTCGGCGGTGGCGGCACCGTACAGCGCGGCGTGCCGGTCAAATACCTCGAAACGGCCAAGGGCCGGATCGCTGTAACCACGGTCTACGATTTGCTGATGGCCCAGTTCGGGGTCGACCGCAGTCTGTCCGGCGACTACCCGGCGGACTATGACTCCGAAGGCGCCTACACGCCCGCCTGGCAGGAAAAATACACCGGCATCGACCGCTCCAACATCATCCAGTTTGCCCGTGAGTGGGCGTCCACCGCTGAGCAGACCGGGGGCAAGTGTTCGATTATCATCGGTGCTGGCATCAACCACTGGTATCACGCCAACCTGATCTACCGGGCCGGGATCGTCTCCCTGATGCTGTGTGGCTGCGTCGGCAAGAACGGCGGCGGACTGAACCACTATGTCGGCCAGGAAAAACTTGCGCCTGTGGCCCCCTGGGCGACCATCATGGGCGCCCTCGACTGGTCGAAGCCACCGCGGTTCCAGAATGCGCCGTCCTACCATTATGTGCACAGCGACCAGTGGCGCTACGAACGGACCTCCGACGAGACCAGGATCAACCCCGTGGCGGAAAGCAACGCGATTACTGCAGGCCACACCATGGACCACCAGGTCCGAGCCGTCCGCAACGGCTGGCTGCCCTTCTATCCCCAGTTCGACCGCAGCCCGATCGAGGTGGTGAATGAGGCTGAAGCGGCCGGTGCCGGCAGCAACCAGGAGATCGTCGCCTGGACGGTTCGTCAACTGGCGGAGAAAAAAATGAAGTTTGCCGTCGAGGATCCCGATGCACCGGAGAACTGGCCGCGCATGTGGATCATCTGGCGCGGCAACGCCCTGATGTCGAGTGCCAAGGGGCATGAATATTTCCTCAAACACTATCTGGGGACCCACACCAACAGCGTGGCCCCGGAAACCGCCGAGGAGTTCGTCAAGGAGGTCAAGTGGCACAAGCAGGCCCCCGAAGGCAAACTCGACCTGGTGGTTGACATCAACTTCCGCATGGATACCTCGGCCCTCTACTCGGATATCGTCCTGCCGACGGCCACCTGGTACGAAAAGGACGATCTCAACAGCACCGACATGCATAGCTTCATCCATCCGCTGCAGGAAGCGGTGCCTCCGTGCTGGGAGTCGCGCAGCGACTGGAACATCTTCAAGTCTCTGGCCAAAAAAGTCAGTGAGCTCGCCGTAACCCACCTGCCTGACCCGGTCCGCGAGGTCGTTGCCGTGCCCCTGCAGCACGACACCCCGGCCGAGATGGCGCAGCCGGAGATCAAGGACTGGAGCAAGGGAGAGTGTGAACCGATCCCCGGCAAGACCATGCCCGGGCTGGTGGTCGTGGAGCGTGACTATGTCAACCTCTACAGGCGGTTCATCTCCTATGGGCCGGAGGTGCCCAAGAATGGCATCGGCGCCCACGGCCTCAATTTCGCGGTTGATGATTTCTACGACGAACTGAAGGAGAGGGGCCCAACTGAAAAGTGGGGCGGTCACGAGTACCCCTCGCTGGCGGAAGCGGCCGACGCCGCCAATGTCATCCTGCATCTTGCCCCGGAAACCAACGGCGAAATCGCCTACCGCGCTTTCCAGGCCGAGGAGAAGAAGGTTGGCCTGCCCCTGACCGACCTGGCGGAGCACAGTCGTAGCGTGCGCACGACCTTTGCCGATCTTGACGCCCAGCCGCGCCGCCTGCTCACCAGCCCGATTTGGAGCGGCCTCACCAATAACGGTCGCGCCTACTCGGCCTACTGCCTGAATGTCGAGAAGCTGGTCCCCTGGCGAACCCTCACCGGTCGCCAGCACTTCTATCTCGACCACCAGGGCTATATCGCTGCCGGTGAACACCTGCCGACCTACAAGCCGAAGCCGGACCACAGTACGCTGCAGGACTTCCTGGTGACCGAGGCCGACGAGCAGAGCATCATGCTCAACTACCTGACGCCGCACGGCAAGTGGAGCATCCACAGCACTTATAGTGACAACCACCGCATGCTGACCCTGTCCCGCGGCTGCCACCCGTTCTGGATCAACGATCAGGATGCCGCGGCTATCGGCGTTGTCGACAACGACTGGGTCGAGGTCTACAACGATCACGGCGTGGTGGTGACCCGGGCGATCGTCAGCTCGCGATTACCGCGCGGCATCTCTTTTCTCTACCACTCGCCGGAACGCACCGTCGGCGTCCCCAAGTCGCCGTTGCGTGGCAACAAGCGGGCCGGAGGTCATAACAGCCTGAATCGTATCCGGCTCAAGCCGAACCTGATGCTCGGCGGATACGGGCAGTTCACCTACGGCTGGAATTACTGGGGTCCGACCGGCGCCAACCGCGACACCTACATCATGGTGCGGAAACTCAAAGGGGAGCCGAACTGGTAACAGCCAGGGTCGATCAAGGAGCTATGACTATGAATATACGTGCACAGGTGTCGTCGGTTTTCCATCTCGACAAGTGTATCGGCTGCCACACTTGCAGCATCGCCTGCAAGAACCTCTGGACCGATCGGAAGGGCGCCGAATACATGTGGTGGAACAACGTGGAGACCAAGCCCGGGACCGGTTACCCGACCAAGTGGGAAGACCAGGAGCGGTACAATGGCGGCTGGGAACGTTCCGGCTCGCAGTTGAACCTGAAGCTCGGCGGCAGGGCCAGCCTGATCGGCAAGATCTTCCATAATCCCAGCCTGCCGACCATGGACGATTACTATGAGCCGTTCACCTATCGCTACAGCGACCTGACCAGTGCCCCGGCCGGCGACGATCAGCCGACCGCCCGGCCGGTCTCGATGGTCAGCGGCAAGCCGATGAAGATCGAGGCCGGGCCCAACTGGGATGACGACCTCTCCGGCTCCAATATCTATGCCGCCAACGATCCAGGTGTGGTGCAGCTCAGCGTCGAGGAGCAGCAGCAGCTGTTCGCCATCGAGAAGATGGTCTTCTTCCACCTGCCGCGCATTTGCAACCACTGCCTGAATGCCGGCTGTGTCGCCAGTTGCCCGTCGGGGGCCATCTACAAGCGCGGCGAGGACGGCATCGTCCTGATCAACCAGGACAAGTGCCGCGGCTGGCGGATGTGCGTCTCGGCCTGCCCCTACAAGAAAACCTACTATGGCTGGTCCAGCGGCAAATCGGAAAAGTGCATTCTCTGTTACCCGCGCCAGGAGGCTGGCGAGGCTCCCGGCTGCTTCCATTCCTGTGTCGGACGCATCCGTTTCCTCGGGGTGTTGCTCTACGACGCCGACCGCATCGAGTCGGCCGCCATGCAGGGCGACAAGGAACTGGTCGCCGCCCAGCGCGAGATGATTCTCGACCCCTTCGACCCGCAGGTGATCGCCGAGGCCAAGAGGTCGGGGGTGCCGGAGGAAGTCGTCAAGGCTGCGCAGAAATCGCCGGTTTACAAATTCGTCAAGGAATGGGGGCTCGCCCTGCCGCTGCATCCGGAGTTCCGGACCCTGCCGATGCTCTTTTACGTGCCGCCCCTGCTGCCGGTCCTGTCGATGGACAACCTGGGCAAACAGAAGCTGGCCGATGACTTTTTCACCACCCTGGAGCGGGCCCGTTTGCCGATGCAATACCTGGCCGGGCTGTTCGCCGGCGGCAACGAGGAAGAGGTCAAGGCCGTCTATCGCAAGTTGATTGCAGTGCGGCTGCAGAGACGTCACCTGAGTGTCGGCGACCTTTCCGCGGAAGAAGCGGCCAAGGCCTGCGCTGCCGCTGAACTGAACTCTGAGACCGTTGACGCCATCTACCGCATGACCGCGCTGACCAGGATCAAGGAGCGCATCGTCATCCCGCCGATGCTGCGCGAACAGGCGATCGAAGCCGGCATGGACCCAGAGCAATATAAGCAGGAGATGGGCTTCGGCAGCCGTCTTCCGCCGAAGAGGCGTTGGTAATCATGAATGAACTGGTCAGACATCAGGAAATCTGCCGGCAGTTTGCGGCTCTGCTCTCTTATCCCGACGGTCGCGCCGCAGAACGTGCTGCTGCGTGTGCCGAGCGGCTAAAGGGGATCAGCGCCGAGGCCCATGATTTCGTGGGAAGGTTCAGCGATTTTCTTGGTGCAAGTGAGGCCTCTCGCATCGAAGAGGCTTTTACCGGGACCTTCGATCTGCAGGCGCTCTGCCACCCCTACGTCGGATACCAACTCTGCGGAGAGAGCCAGCAGCGCACCATGTTCATGCTCAAGCTGGCCGAGCTCTATCGGCAGCATGGCTTCACCCCCGGCAATGAGCTCCCCGATCACCTGAGCGAGGTGTTGCGTTTTATCGGCTCGATCAGCGACCAGGATTGCCGGCTGGAGATTATCCGGGATGGGCTTCTTCCTGCACTGGAAAAAATCACCCTGGGGATCGAGACGGAAAATCACCCCTATCTCGCCCTGATCAAGGCCCTGCAATGCTTTCTGACCGAGACAGCCACACCTGACAGCGATCGGCTGGCAGCCGGCCGGCAAAAGGAGTGTTTATCATGAGTGACATGATTCTGTTTGGCGCGTTTCCTTACGTGGCGGTAGCCCTACTGATCTCTGTCGGTATCTACCGGTATTGTGTCGATCGCTACTCCTGGTCGTCGCAATCCTCCCAGTTCCTGGAAAGCCGTGTCCTGTTCTGGGGCTCGGTCCCTTGGCACTACGCCATTCTGATAATCCTGATGGCCCACTTCCTGGCCTTCCTCTTCCCTTCGGGGTGGGGCGTGCTGCTCGGCCGGCCGATCCGGCTTTACCTGCTCGAAGTGACCGGCCTGGGCCTAGGCATCAGTACCCTGATTGCACTTGCCCTGCTGATTTTCCGCAGGGTTCTCAACGCCCGGGTCTCGGTTGTCACCACGATCGTCGACTGGCTGGTCCTGGCAGCACTTCTTCTGCAAGTCGCGACGGGAGTCTACATCGCTTTCACCTTGCGCTGGGGTTCTGTCTGGTACCTGCATACGGCCACCCCATGGCTCTGGTCTCTGGTGAAGTTCGATCCCCAGGTTCAGTACCTGGCTGCCCTGCCAGCGGTGGTTAAGCTGCATGCTTTCAATGCTTTTCTGATCCTTGCAATCTTCCCATTCTCACGTCTGGTGCATGTCGTCAGCGTGCCGCTGTCTTATCTGTCACGCCCCTACCAGGTGGTTGTCTGGTACCGGGAGCGTCGGGCCGGGTGAGTTGTCTTTCCCTTGGAGGAAAGACTGATTTTAGCGCACAGGTTTCCATTGCGTCATGAGTGAGAAAAGCGCATGGGCGTTAAAAGCCTTGCCGAGGATCTGTCAGTTCAAACATTGCAGGAGGCCAGATGTTAGAAGTCGCAACCGCCAAGTCGCATAAAGTCCTTTTTCTGAATACGCTCGCCTTCACGGTCTGCTTCGCGGCCTGGATGTTTAACGGTGTGCTGGTGACCTTCCTGGCCGACAACCAGGTTTTTAAGTGGGGTCCGATCGAGATCGGCTGGCTGATGGGCATCCCGGTCCTGACCGGGTCACTTTTCCGCCTGCCGGCGGGGATGCTGACCGACAAATTCGGCGGCAAGCCGGTTTACGGGACGCTCCTGTTCGTCTGCGCGATCCCCATGTTCCTGCTTTCCAAAGCAGACAGTTTCACGACCTTCGCTCTCTGCAGTTTCGGGTTCGGCCTGGCCGGGGTCAGCTTCTCCATCGGCATCGCCTTCTCATCGGTGTGGTACCCGCGTAAAAACCAGGGGACCGCCCTCGGCATCTTCGGCGCCGGCAACGCCGGAGCGGCGCTGACCACCCTGCTGGCGCCAACCCTGCTGAACAAGCTGACCAACAACGGTGCCAACCTCGAGGGGTGGCGGCAGCTCCCGGTTTATTACGCGATCATGCTCGCCGTCATGGGCGTCGTCTTCTTTATCTTCGCCGAAAACAAGAAGCCGGCTTCGTCGACCAAGAGCTTCCGGGAGATGCTCACCCCGCTCAGCGATGTCAAGGTCTGGCGCTTCGGACTCTACTATTTCCTGGTGTTCGGCTGCTTCGTCGCCTTCTCGCAGTGGCTGGTCCCCTACTTCGTCAATGTCTATTACCTGCCGCTGGTCACCGCCGGCCTCTTCGCCTCGGCGTTCAGTCTCCCCTCCGGGGTGATCCGGGCCCTCGGCGGCTGGATGTCCGACAAGTTCGGCGGTCGGGCCGTGATGTACTGGGTCCTCGGCGCCTCGGTGCTGATCAGCTTCCTGGTCATCATCCCGAAGATGGACATCTACTCACCGGGGCGGGGGGTGATGGCGAAGCGTACCGGTACGGTGACCGCCATAACGGATACGGCGGTCGTCGTCGGGGACGTGACCTACAACATCAAGCAGAAGCCCGCTATTGAAAATTACGTGGACAGCCAGATGCTGATCTTCCCGACCAAGCAGGCCTGGCAGGAACCGGCGGTGGAAGTCGGTCAGACGGTCAAGAAGAAGGAACTCCTCGCCAAGGGTGTGACCCGGATATTCTTCCAGGCGAACGTCTGGATCTTCGCTGTCTTCGTTATCCTGCTCGGCAGCATCTGGGGTATCGGCAAGGCGGCGGTCTATAAACTGATTCCGGACTATTTTCCGGAAGAGGTCGGGGTGGTCGGCGGCATGGTCGGAGTGCTCGGCGGCCTGGGGGGCTTTTTCTGCCCGATCATATTTGGCTACCTGCTTGAATACACGGGGTTATGGACCAGCTGCTGGATGTTCATGTTCGCCCTCTCGCTAGCCTGCCTGCTCTGGATGCACCTTACCGTGCAGAAGATGATGCGCGAGAAACACCCTGAAGACATGCAGAAGATTGAAGAAGAGAAAGCAACGATATTTGAAGATTACGCCAAGGAGGCCGCGCATGTCGATTAATCTTGATAAATGGGATGTCGAAGACGAGCAGTTCTGGAATGCCACGGGCAAAAAGATCGCCACCCGCAATCTCTGGATTTCGATCCCGAGCCTGCTGTGCGGATTCGCCGTCTGGCTCTACTGGAGCATCATCGCTGTCCAGATGATCAACCTGGGCTATCCATTCACCCAATCGCAACTCTTTACCCTCTCGGCGATTGCGGGGCTGACCGGGGCGACGCTCAGAATTCCCAGTTCCTTCCTGATCCGCATCGCCGGTGGGCGTAATACCATATTCTTCACGACTGCCCTCTTGATGATCCCGGCAATCGGCACAGGCTTCGCCTTGCAGAACAAGGCCACACCCATCGAGGTCTACTACTTCCTCGCCCTGTTCTCTGGTATTGGCGGCGGCAACTTCGCCTCATCCATGTCGAATATCAGCTTCTTCTTCCCCAAGCGGGTGCAGGGAACCTCCCTCGGCCTCAATGCGGGTTTAGGCAACTTCGGTGTTACCACCATGCAGATCCTCATACCGCTGGTGATGACTATGGGGATCTTCGGCGGCAACCCGCAGACCCTGATCAATACCAGCGGTACGCTGATCGGCAAGATCCCGGCAGGCACCGAGACCTATATTCACAATGCCGGCTTCGTCTGGCTGGTTCTGCTGATTCCCCTGGCGTTCGCCGGTTTCTTCGGCATGAACAATATCACCACCGATACCGTTTCGCCGGATATCGGTTCGACACCGCTCAGCTTCGCCAAAATCACAGGGCTGCTGCTGATCGCTTTCGTGACCGCGTCTGTCGGTCTTTACCTGCTGCTGCCTGCCCCGGTCGGACTCGGTTTGCTCAGCAAATGGATCGTGCTGCCGCTGGTGATCGCCGCCACCGTGTTCGGCATGAAGTACCTGACCAAGGGGAACCTGCGCGCCAACCTCGATCGCCAGTATCGGATCTTCGACAACAAGCACACCTGGGCCATGACGGTGATCTACACCATGACCTTCGGTTCCTTCATCGGCTACTCGGCAGCCTTCGCCCTGTCGATCAAGGTGATCTTCGGCTTCTCACACATCATGGTTGACGGGGTCCTGACACACAATACCGCCAACCCGAACGGGCCCAGTGCCCTGATGTTCGCTTGGATGGGCCCGTTTATCGGTGCCCTGATCCGCCCGGTCGGTGGCAAGATTTCCGACAAGCTCGGCGGCGCCATCGTCACCCAATGGGTTTCGATCGTCATGATCCTCTCGGCCCTGGGCTGCGCCTATTTCATGAAAGCGGCCTACGCCTCGGCGACCCCGGAGAGCTATTTCGTGCCGTTTCTGATTCTGTTCATCATCCTGTTCGCCGCCACCGGTGTCGGCAACGGCTCGACCTTCCGCTCCATCGCCATCATCTTCGACAAGGAGCAGGCCGGGCCGGTGCTTGGCTGGACTTCCGCGGTGGCAGCCTATGGCGCCTTCATCATTCCCCAGGTGTTCGGCGAGCAGATCAAGGCCACGACGCCGGAGTATGCACTCTATGGATTTTCCATTTTCTATTTCATCTGCCTGGTACTCAACTGGTGGTTCTACACCAGAAAAAATGCCTATATCCAGAACCCGTAGGGGGCTGCCCAAATTGAAGCGTGTGTATGGAAATCCCTTATTCTGAAATTCGTTACCGCCATGAATGGCTGGCGATATCGATGCTGAAAAACCATCCAGGAGAGCATAATGTCCAATATCGATGTGAAAGAACTCAGCCTGCAGATACTTGCCCTTGCCCCTGACGCGATCATGTTTGCCGATCGCGAAGGCATCATCCGGTTGTGGAACCAGGGCGCCGAGCGCGTTTTCGGCTACACTGCCGAGCAGGCGATCGGTCAGTCCCTCGACCTGATCATCCCGGAAAAACTCCGGGCGCGCCACTGGGACGGCTATCACAAGACCATGGCGACCGGCGTCACGCGCTACGGGTCAGAAATGCTCTCTGTTCCCGCGATGCACCGGAACGGGGCCAGGCTCTCGACCGAGTTCTCTATCGTGATGCTGGTCGATGAAGATAACAGGCCTTTCGGTGTCGCGGCCATTCTCCGAGATATCACCGAACGGCATCTGAAGGAAAAGCAGTTGCGTGAGCGCCTGGCTGCATTGGAAGCTGCGCAGAAAAATTGATTCCAGAGAGTTAATACAGCAATTTCATGGCCACCTGGCAGGCCTGCCAGGTGGCCATTTCCTCTGTGCCAGGGAATCCAATAACAGGTCGTTTATCGACTTTTTAACGGTTGGTTTTTGGTGGCACAACATCTCGGACATATTTATACTTTGTCTGCCAAGCCATCTTTTACGATTTTGGCGTAGATAGTAAACCAAGGGCGGGACAATCTCAGAAGCCCCACCAATCATCTTCTAAGGAGGTCTTATGCACTATTTGATGTTTTACGACTATTCACCAGACTACCTCGAACGCAGGGGGGAGTTTCGGAACGAACACCTCAAGCTGGCTTGGGGGGCACAGGCACGCGGTGAGCTCATCCTTGGCGGAGCACTCGCCGAACCGGCAGATGGTGCCGTTCTATTGTTCAAGTGTTCTTCTCCTGACGTTCCTGAACGGTTCGCGGCTGCGGACCCATATGTAAAGAATGGCCTTGTAACCGGCTATCAGATACGGCTATGGACAACAGTTGTTGGTCAGGATGCGGTATCTCCCGTTAAGCCGGAAGCCTAAAAAAATTGACCAAGCGTAGACTAAACTGGTGTAGAAAACACTGCAGCTTATTCTCTGTGGCTGTCTGCTATTCGACCCCTCGAAAATTACGAGAGACTCCTTCTCCGGACGGAGTCTTTCCCTTTCAATCAGGGGGCAGCAGGGCTTTCGCATTTGGGCCAAAATAAGCACCCAGTAATAATGTTAAGAATATCAATAGAGCTAGCCTGAAAACCATGGCCACGTGGGTCTGTCCGGGCGACCTTTATGAAAACTGTGTAAAAGCACAGTCGGTTTGCGTAGGACTGGGTTGGTTTTTTTGCGTATCTCCACATTAATTTATTTTTAGCAATCCTCTATGTTGCTAGCCGTTGCAGAGTCGCCGAGTCCGGCCTTTCTGTATGACGTAATATCTTCTTACAATATCACACTGTTCCCTGCTGCTGGCTGTGGCCCTTTTTGCACAGGACAGGTGGTTTTCCTGGTGTTTACAAAGTCGCTTCTGCTCGGGTTGTCAAAGGCAAACAGTTCCATAAGTTCTGAATTTTCAACGTCACCTGCACGTCGAGATTTTTCCATGAGGCTAGCTTTGAAAAAGATCATCGTTCTTTGTCTACTGCCTTGTTTGCTGTTGTTGTCTGCAGGTGGCGCTTTAGGTCTTTCCTTGTGCGTTGGCCTTGATGGCCATGTGGAAATCGATAGTGTCTTGCGCAATGATTTTGGTAGTGGGCACTGTGATACCAGGCAAAATGGATCATCTTTCTCGATAGCCGGTTACGAGTGCTGCGGCCCCTGTCTGGACCTTCCCATTCAGAATGTTGCCCATCTGGTTAACCGTCATATAAACACAGTGCCTGTACCCATCGTGCCCATAAGCGGGGACATCCCTCTTTTATATCCTGGGCAAAGCATTCAGTTGTTTACCGCAAAATTAGTTACAAATCCCTTGCCAAGAATTTCTCAATCCGTACTGACCCACCGTACGGTTGTCCTTCAGCTATGATCCCCTTTTCCTGTAATCACATTAAGGCCACATAAGTTATCACCTTGTTTCAACTGTTCTGGGAGTTGGACAATAAACCGACCGGCAGCACCTTGCAGCCTGGAGAAAAGTATGAAAACGCCGAATGTGATTCCTTGAAAGTCATTGCCCATTGATACTTTGGTCATTTTTTACTTATATCGATTAGGAGAAACAACTTTGAGTAAAGAACAGAGCTTCACCGACCGGCTGTGGGATTTTTTCTGTTCCCTGAAGCTGGCGATCGTGACCCTGATTCTACTGGCTCTCACCTCGATCATCGGTACG
>JAHEEU010000091.1 GCA_024640545.1 Geobacteraceae bacterium | reverse complement strand
CAAGTAATGCTCAATGTTTTTGATAAACAAGAGAAGAAGATAAATGCAAGTTCAAAATCGATTTTGGTTTGTGGTGATGGGCGCTTTTTCCCCGCGACAAAAAAACGCCCCGCGATGCGGGGCGTTCATTTCTGATGCCGGGGGGCGAGGTTACGCTTTGACTGCGGTGACCGTGACGCAGTTGCGGCCGCTCGGCATGATCTGCTGAATATTCATATCGGTAAAGTTGTCCGATGCCGCAAGCAGTCCGGCCGGCACCATCGCGTGGACCATTACCTTGCCGCTTGCCGTTCCGGCGGGCCCGGTCACCTTGAGCCGGCCCCCATCGGTGACGCCGAGGCGGGCGGCATCCGCGGGGTTGACAATGATCAAGCCTGCCGGGGCCAGCTCATTGTTGGCTGCGGAGTAGGTGGTCGTGGTGCCGAACTGGAAGGGACACTTGCCGATCAGCAGCTGGAGTTCGGCCGTTTCCGGCGTCGTCAGTTCAGGCGTCGCCGCCAGCAGGCTGCGGTCTGCAGGGGCATAGGGTTGTTTCCAGCAGAAGCTGTGCTGCTCGAGGGACTGGCAGACCTCCGCGTAACGGCCGCCAAGCTCCATCATCTCCCTGCGCAGGGCGACTTCGCTCGGCTCAGGCTTGCCGCTCAGGAGGCTGAAGAGTTCGCAGAGGATGGCCAGGTCGGGGCGTGCTTGACCGGGTGGTTCCACGGCGATTCTCAACTTGTTGACCCGCTGATCGAGGGCAGTCATGGTGCCGCGCTTTTCCGCGCTGGCTGCTGCGGGCAGGACGACCTTGGCCATGCGGGTCAGGTCGCTGGCCAGAATGTCCTGTACCACAAGGAATTCGAGCTTCTCGAGGGCTTTGCGCCAGCGGCCGCTTTCCGGGAAGTTCACCAGCGGGTTGACCCCGGCGATGAACAGCGCTCGGATAGTTCCCTGCTCGATCCCGTCCAGAATCCCCGCACAGTCAGCGCCGCTCTCCGGCAGGGTGACATGCCATGCGGCGGCGAACTTCGCCCTGCCGGCGGCATAGTCCTGCAGGCCGGGGAGAAAGTCAGCGGCCACACCGGCATCGATGAGACCCTGCATATTGCCTTTGCCGCCGATCGGAAAGAGCCCGCCATGGTCGCCATGCAGCGCGCCGCTGACCAAGGCCAGGTTCGCCAGGGCGGCCACTGCGGCCTCGGCGTTTGCCGAACCCATGACGTCACGGCCGAAGATGATGGCCACGGAAGCGGCCTGGCCGAGATGGTCGGCGGCCTCTTCCAGCTGCGCGCGGCTGACTCCGGTTGCGGCACAGGCCGCGTCGAGATCCAGAGCGTCCAGGTAGGCCTCCAGATCACTGCGGTTGGCGACGCAGCGGTTGAGAAAATCAATGTCAGCCTGCTGCTTGTCAATCAGCAGTTTGGCCAGGGCACCGGCCAGCCAGACCTCGCTGCCGGGGCGGTACTGCAGGAAGCTCTCCGCCTGCGTGACCAGGCGGCTGCGGCGCTGGTTGGCAATGACCAGGCGGCTGTCGCGCTTGCGTGCGGCGAGCTGGACCTGCCAGTTGAGCGCCGGGGACTCGGCGCGCAGGTCCGCGCCGAAGACCAGTACCGCGCCGGCCTGGCCGACCCGGTTCAGCTGGTTGCTGGCGCCGTCCAGCTTGAGCTGGGCCTGGAGCACCCTGGCGGCCCTCAGGCTGCTGAAACGGGCTTCGGAATCGATGTTGTTGCTGCCGAGAGCCACCCGGAAGAGCTTCTGGAAGAGGTAATTCTCCTCGTTGGTCAGGTGTGGCGAAGCCAGGCCGGCAAGCGCCTGACCGCCCTGCCCGTCGCGCAGGCGGGAGAACTCGGCGACCACCTTGTCAATGGCGTCCTCCCAGGAGCTGGGCTGCTGGTCTACCAGGGGGGTGGTCAGCCGTTCGGGACTGTTCAGGTAGTCGTGGCCGAAAAAGCCGCCGACACAGAGGTTGCCGTCGTTGACCGTGGTGCCGTCTTCGGCCGTCACCCGCAGCACCCTGCCCTGCTTGCTGTGCATGTCCACCTGGCACTGGGCCGAACATAGCGTGCACACCGAAGGGGTCTTGCGCAATTCCCAGGGGCGGGCCTTGAATTTGAAGGGCTTGGAAATCATGGTCCCGGTGGGGCAGACCTGAACGCAGTTGCCGCAGAAGTCGCACTTGACCAAATCCTTGTCGACAAAGGCCTTATCACCCTTTTCATTGATGAACAGGGCGCTGGCGCCGATGGTTTCGTGGCAGGTTTTGACGCATTTTTCACACATGATGCAGCGATTGGGGACCTGCTGGATCAGCGGCCAGTGATCGATGGTGGCGGCATTGACGTCTTCGGCTCCGAAAGGCTGGCGCACCACGTCCTGGGAATAGCAGATGTCCTGCAGGTCGCATTCGCCGCCGGCGTCGCAGACCGGGCAATCCAGGGGGTGGTTGACCAGCAGCAGTTCGACGACCTGCCGGCGGATTTTTGCCAGCTTCTCCGACTGGGTGGTTACGACCATGCCGTCGACTGCCCGCGTGTTGCAGGCGGTCATCGTCTTGTCCGCACCCTCGATTTCCACCGCGCAGATGCGGCAGGCACCGGTTGGGGAAACTTTCTTCAGGTAACAGAGGGTCGGAATCTGGATGCCCACCTTCTCCGCTGCGTCGAGAATGGTGGCTCCCGCTGCAATCTGGACATCTTTGTCGTCGATCTTCAGGTTGATCATCGAATCTGCCCTTTTATCAGTTTGTCTGTAAACAACTGGAATCGTTAATTGACGGCCAGCATGCCGACCCGGTAGCAGCGCAGGCAGCGCTCCGCCTCCCTTACTGCCTGGCTTTCCGGCATGGCCAGCTCGATCTCTTCGTAATGCGCGGCTCGTTCCGCGCCGTCGATCTTCGGCTGGTGCTCGCGATGCAGCCCGCTGCAGATGCCGACATTCTCGTTCTTGTCGAAGGCGCCGAGGTTGTTGATGATATCCTCCATGGCGTCCTCTTCATCGAGATAGATCTTGCCTTCCATAAGGTAGCGGTGCATGACCCTGGCGGCGCGTCGGCCGTGGCCTACGGCGAGCACCACGGTCATGGCGCCGTATTCGCAGTCGCCACCGGCGAAGATGCCCTCGTTGTCGGTCATCATGGTCCCGCCGTGGGTGACGATACTGTTCCAGCGGGTCTGCTTGATCCCGTAGTCGCCATCCTCGAGGTAGGAGAGGTCAGGGTCCTGGCCGATCGCCGGAATCACCAGGTCGCAGGGAATCACGTATTCACTGCCGGGAACCGGCTCAGGCCGCCGCCGCCCCGACTCGTCAGGCTCGCCCAGTTCCATTTTCTGCACTTCGACGCCGACGATCTTGTTGTTCTCGGTGATCAGCTTGGTCGGCAGAGCCAAGAAGATGAACTTGACATTCTCCTCTTCGGCATCGTCGACCTCGTAGGGTTCGGCGGGCATCTCTTTGCGGGTACGGCGGTAAAGCAGGATCGACTCTTCGGCCCCTTCACGGAGGGCAACGCGGACGCAGTCGATGGCGGTGTTGCCGCCGCCGACGACGATGACCCGTTTGGGTGTCTCGATCGGTTCGCCGAGGGCCACTGCGCGCAGGTAATTGATGCCGCCGGGGGAGAAGCCTTCGTAGCCTTTGTCCTCGCCTTCCACACCCATGGGCTTCGATTTGAAGGCGCCGGTGCCAAGGAAGACCGCATCGTACTGTTCTTTGAGCTCGCGCAAGGAGACGTCACGGCCGAGCTTGACGCCGTACTCGATCTCGACGCCGAGGGCGGCGATGACATCCGCTTCGCGCTGCAGCAGGTGGCGCGGCATGCGGTAGTCGGGGATGCCGACGGCAACCGTGCCGCCCGGCTCGCTGAGCATGTCGATGATTTTGACCTGGTGCCCTTCCAGGGCCAGGTAGTAGGCGCAGGTCAGCCCGGCAGGTCCGGCGCCGACGACGATGATCCGCTTACCGGTCGGCGCCTTCGGCTGCATCGGTGGCTCCAGGTGATGAATCCACTCATAGTCGGAGGCGACCCGCTTGAGAACCATGATGCTGATCGGCTCATCGACCAGGGCGCGCCGGCAGTTCTTCTCACAGGGGTGCGGGCAGACCCGGCCGCAGACCGCGGCGATCGGCATGTACTTGCGGATGGTCGCCAGCGACTCCTCGTGGCGGTAATCCTTGATCTCCTCGACGTAGGCCGGTATATCAATGTGTGCCGGGCAGCGGTCCATGCAGGGTGCCGTCAACTTGTCGTGATAGGCCTTGGCCTGCTTGTTTTTACGCCCGCCGCTCAGGTAGGCCAGGTAGTCTTCACGGAAATACTTGACCGTGTCGAGCACCGGCTTGGCAGAGGTCATGCAGAGCGTGCACTTGCAGTTGTCGAGCAGGTCGGCCAGGCCGACCAGGATGTCCAGGTCCTTTTCTTCGCCATGCCCGGCGAGTATCCGTGCCAGGGTATCCATCATGACCCTTGTGCCGCGCTTGCCCGGGGTGCACTTGGCACAACAGTACTTCTCCTGGACACGCTTCATGTACTCGGCGGCCATGCTGACGATGTCGATCTCCTGGTCGAGGACGATAACCCCGTCCCAGCCCATGAAGGCGCCAACGCTGCCTTCTTCGAGGTAGGTCGCCGGCAGCTTGAAGACCGCTGCTTCAGGCTCACCGCCCTGACGATTGTCGACTATCTTGCCGCCCCAGCTGGAAAAAACCACTTCAGCCAAGTTAACCTCCCATTCAGGTCAGGTTTTTTGAAACGCAGAGCCGCAGAAAAAAAGCGCCTCAGCGCCTTTTTGTCGCGATATATGCCTGCGTTTTAGTTCGCTCATCTTGTATACAGTATGCAGCTAAATACCACAAGGATAGCGCGAAAATCAAGGGAAATTTGAGTCTTGGGGTCGCCTGTCGGCGCGGCTTTGCAGGGCTGCCCAAGCGTTTTCGAACGTCGTGGCCGCCTGTCCGGAAACATTGTCCCGCCGCCTATAAAAGTGCGCACGCCGAAGTCAGGCCGCAAGCCGCAGCAATGCATGTGCCGGCCATGCCCCGGACCGCGCCCCGGGGCTTAAGGAAAGTCCGGGAAAGGCGTGACGATCAGGAAGCCCTGGAGAGCCTGGTCCTCGCCTTCGAAATAGATCCAGGTCTGCTTGAAGAGGAAGGTCTTGACCGTTACCGAAGGAAGCAGGTAGTAGTCCATTTCCAGCGTCGTCTCGAAGCGTCGACCCTCCTGGGTCGCCTTCAGGTCGATCAGCCTGACGTCGACGATGTGAATGTCCTTCAGGGCATTGAAGGTCGCCAGGAAATCCTCACGAAACTCTGGCTTCATGAGGCTTGCGGCAACCGGGTACTGTTTCCAGCGCAAGGCTGAGATGAAATCGTCGCGGCTCGATTCATCGAGCTTTTCCGGCGGAGCCTGGCTCTGGGCGAGACATGCAGCGAGGCACAAGGTCAGCATAAGTCCACAGAAAAGCTTTGGAAAATTAGCAGTCACAGGTTTTTCCTCTCGGCGGCTTGCTTCTTGCCTGATCTCGGGTATCTTAATCCCTAATGGGTCTCGACACCGAAGGCAGGGCATGAGCGTCAAGATTGAAATTTATACCAAGGTTTACTGTGCCTATTGCCAGCGGGCCAAGGAACTGCTGCGCATCAAGGGCGTGAGCTTCGTCGAGTATGATATCACCGATGACGAGCTCAAGGCAGCAGAAATGCAACAGCGCAGCCGACGCAAGACCCTGCCGGGGATTTTCATCGACAATGCCCCGATCGGCGACTGTGTCGACCTTTTCGACCTGGATGAAAAAGGCGATCTCGACGCCCTGCTCGGCCTGGCCCCCTGTCGGTTTCCCACCCCCAGCTAAATCTTCTCCTGTTTTTCCGGTGGCCCTCGCAAGGAATCTCCTGACGCGGTTCTTCGGCCGCAAACTTCACAAGCCCCTCCCAAAAATCTTTCAACCGGCATGAGAACTTGTCAGGATCGATGAAGTCAAATTCTGCTTGGCCGAAGAACCTGACCCGCGCGGTTGTTACAATCAAAAAAAGGCCCGTTTTTCCTTTGTAAATCCCTTAAAGGTTTGTTGTGTTTTTGAGTTTGCCTTTTGCGTTGCGTGGCACGCGTGCCGTGTTCGGTTCAGCCCAGCGGCGCCGTTTCCTCGAGGAACTGGCGCAGGATGGCGGCGGTCAGCCCCCAGATGGTGTGTTCCTCAAACTGGTAGAAGTCGACCGGGACGCGGCGGCCGCGATGCTGCCAGTCCTCAACGCGATGGACCCCTGGATCGCGAAAGTGATCGAGGGGGGCTTCGAAGGTTGCGGCGATCTCGAATGGATCAAAAAGCAGGTTGTCGGGCGGGGGGATGATCCCGACGAAGGGCACGACGTGGTAGCCGTGCACCGAATGGAAATCGTCCAGACGCCCCAGCAGCTCGATTCTGGAACGGGTAATCCCGAGCTCTTCTTCGGTTTCACGCAGGGCGGTGGCACTCAGGTCGACGTCGCCGTCATCAAAGCCGCCACCGGGAAAGGCAATCTCCCCGGCATGATGTTCCAGGTGCGCAGTGCGTTCGGTAAAGAGCAGGAAATCACGATCGCCGCGCTCAAAGAGCGGCACCAGCACGGCCGCAGCGCGCAGCTCCCCGGGCGGAATGGTCTGTCTGGGAAAAGCCTGCAGAAGGCTGGCCAGGCGAAAGCGGTCGAGCATCATGCGGTTGTGCTGAGCGCGTTCTCCCGCAGGGCCAGGATGGTTGCGGCGTAGTCCGTCGTGTTGAAGACGGCGCTGCCGGCAACCAGCACATCGGCGCCTGCGGCGACCACGGTACGGATGTTGTCAAGCTTGATGCCGCCGTCCACTTCCAGTTCCGTGGCGAGGCCGCGCCGGGCGATCCGCTGGCGCAGGGCGCGAATCTTGTCGAGGGCCGAGGGGATGAAGGCCTGACCGCCGAAGCCGGGGTTGACCGACATGACCAGCACCAGGTCGAGCTCGTCGAGGATGACGTCCAGGGTCTCCACCGGTGTCGCCGGGTTGAGGGAGACGCCGGCTTTTTTGCCGAAGCTCTTGATCAACTGCACGGTGCGATGCAGGTGCGGCACCGCCTCCTGGTGGACGGTGATGATGTCGGCGCCGGCCCTGGCGAATTCGGGGATGTAGAGATCGGGGTTGGTGATCATCAGGTGCACGTCGAGCGGCTTGGCGGTGATCTTGCGCAGGGCGGCGACCACCAGCGGGCCGATCGTGATGTTGGGGACGAAGTGGCCGTCCATGACGTCGACGTGGATGTAATCGGCGCCGGCGCGGTCAACGGCCTGGACGTCTGCGCCGAGCCGTGAGAAGTCGGCGGAAAGGATCGATGGGGCGATCTTGATCATGTGAGGCTCCGGTCGATGGTTGGCCCTTGCAGACCACTAAGGCCGTGTCGGGCGCGAAGGCAGTGGCAGAATCTTTATACCCTATTTGAAATTGATTTGGCCAGCCCTGCTTTGCAGCGGGCACTTCGATCCGGCGGGGCGCTGATTAGGACTTTCTCAAGCGTGCCACAAAAAAGGCGTCCATGCCGTCGTGACGGTGGGGCAAGGTGCGCACGAAGCCGGTGTCGGTCGTCAGGGCCAGCCACCCGGCCGGCAGCAGGGACCGCAGGTCTTCGGCAATGAAGCCTGGCTGCCGGGCAAGAAAATCCCCGACCACTTCATCTGTTTCCGCGGCGGTGAAGGTGCAGACCGAATAGAGCAGATGCCCGCCGGGGCGCAGCAGAGGGGCGACTTGGTCGAGAATCTGCCGCTGCAGCGCGGCCAGCTCCCGGATGTCCGCCGGCCGCCGACTCCAACGGCTCTCGGGGTTGCGGCGCAAAACGCCGAGGCCGCTGCACGGAGCGTCGACCAGGATGCGATCAAAGCTCTCAGGCTCGAGAAAGTCTGGTGGGGCAGTGAGGTCCCAGCAGCGCGCCTCGATGCCGCTGCAGCCGAGCCGTTCCGCGCCCTTGACGATCAGCTCGACCCGCTGAGGATGCTTGTCGATGGCCAGGATGCTGGCCTGGTTGCCGGTCAGAGCCGCCAGATGGGTGGTCTTGCCGCCAGGTGCGGCGCAGGCATCCAGCACCCGGTCTCCGGGGCAGGCCTCGAGCAGGTGGGCGACCAGCATGCTCGCCTCGTCCTGGACCTGGTACCAGCCCTCACGGTCTCCGGGCAGCGGCTGCGGGGATCGTTTTTCGACGATGACCCCTTCGGCAGCGAAGCGGCAGGGCCGGGCGCTGTGCCCGGCTTCAGCCAAGGCCGCGAGCAGGGCTTCGCGGCTGGTTTTCAACGTGTTGACGCGTAAGGCCTGCGGTGCGGGTCCAGCCAGGGCTTCGGCCAGCGCTTGGGAGTCGCGGTTCGGAAACTGACGCAGCAGCTCCTTGGCCAGCCAGTTAGGCAGGCTGCAGACGTGCTGGAGGTAAGCGCGCAGGTCGTCCGGCTTCGGCCAGGGGATGGTCGCGCGCTCGCGCTCCAGGGTGCGCAGCGTCCCGTTGACCAGGCCGGCGAGCCGGCCCTTGCCGAGACGGTGGGCCAGGTCGACGGTGGCGTGGACCGCGGCGTGGGCCGGGATGCGGTCGAGCTCCAGCAGCTGGTAGGCACCGAGCCGCAGCAGCAGCAGGGCATCGGCCTCCAGGCGGGTCAGGGGCTGGCGGGAAAAACATCCCAGGGCGAAGTCGAGACGGCCGCGCAGTCGCAGAACCCCGTATACCAGCTCCGTCAGCAGCCCCCGCTCGCGAGGGTCCATCCCCGGGTTGCGCTCCAGGTAGGCGTCCAGAAGCCGGTCGGCATAACTGCCCTGCTCGACGCGCTTCAGAATCTCATACGCCCCGTATCGAGCCTCGGCCGTTCGCGCTGTTTTGTTGGGTTGATTCATTCCACACTCGTTTAAGTGCATTAGGGGTCAGGTCTACACATTTCACAAAAAATGCATTTTGTGCAAAAAAAGTGAAATGTGTAGACCTGACCCCTAAGCTGCATAAAAAAGGGGGCAATGTCCGCGCCCCCCCTTTTGCTGATTCTGGTGCTCAGCTTCTGCCGGCAGCCATTGCCTCGAGGCGGCGGATGCGTTCGGCCATCGGTGGGTGGGTGGTGAACAGTGCGGCGATGCCGCCGCCGCGCAGCGGGCTGACGATGAACATGTGTGCGGTTGCCTCGTTGACCCGGGGCATCGGCCTGGCCTGGTTGGCGTTTTCCAGCTTGCGCAGGGCATTGGCCAAAGAGAGCGGGTTGCCACACAGCTTGGCGCCGCCCCTGTCGGCCTCGAACTCCCGGGACCGGGAGATGGCCATCTGCACCAGCATGGCCGCCAGCGGTGCAATGATTGCCAGGACAATCAGGGCGAGAGGGTTGCTGTCCTCGTCGTCGCGGCCGAAGCCGCCGAAGATCGCGGCCCACTGCGCCATGTGCCCCAGGTAGGCAATGGCGCCGGCAATGGTCGCGGCAATCGAGCCGATCAGGATGTCGCGGTGCATGACGTGACTCATCTCGTGGGCCATGACCCCCTTCAACTCGTCGTGCGACAGGATCTGCAGGATTCCCTCGGTGGCCGCAACCACGGCATGCTCGGGGTTGCGGCCGGTGGCAAATGCATTGGGGGTCGCTTGCGGCAGGGTGTATACTTTCGGCATCGGCAGCTGGTTGGCCTGGCAAAGTTCAGCGACCACGTCGAAGAGCGGGCCGTTGGTCACCTGGCTGCCGCGATACATCTTGATAACGATCTTGTCGGAAAACCAGTAGGTGCCCATGTTCATGATACCCGCCATGACCAGAGCGAACAGGGCGCCCTGCTGGCCGCCGATCATGCCGCCGACGAAAACCAGGCCGAGGGTCAACACGCTAAGCAGGATAACGGTCCGTAAAGTGTTCATTGCTTGGTTATGCCTTGTCGATAGGGTTTGAATCTTGCCGGTGATGCAGTCCTTGAGGGACACAATATAGCGATGAAATTTCTGAAATCAAGGGCCCTCGGTAAGCCTCGGCGCGGTGTTCACTCGAGGACCATCCCCGGCGTAAGTCCGCAGCCGCGCAGGAAGTCGGCAGCGGCCAGGCGCTTGCGGCCGGCCAGCTGCAGTTCCCTGACCAGCAGAGTGCCGCTGCCGCAAGCGATCTGGACGCCGCTGCCGTCGGCCGCGATGATGCTGCCGGGCAAGCCGCCCTCGCCTGCCTGCGGGCCGGTTCCGGCCAGTTTGAGGAGTTCGCCGTTGAGGGTGGTATAGGCCCCGGGCCACGGATCGAGGCCACGCACCTGGTTGTGGATTTCCATGGCCGAACGATGCCAGTCGATGCGGCCGTCTTCCTTTTTCATCATCGGCGCATAGCTGCTCTGGCTGTCGTCCTGGGGCTCCCGCTGCAGGGTCCCCGCGCAGAGCCGGCGCAGCGTCTCTTCCATGGTGGCGCGGCCGAGAGCCGCAAGGCGGTCGTGAACTTGGCCGGCGGTCTCGTCCGGGCCGATCTTCAGGCTCTGTTTGACCAGCATGTCACCGGTATCCAGGCCGACATCCATGTACATGGTGGTGATGCCGGTCTCTGTCGCGCCGTCGATGATCGCCTTGTTGATCGGTGCCGCCCCGCGATACCTGGGGAGCAGCGAGGCGTGCACGTTGATGCAGCCGCAGCGGGGAATGTCGAGTACGCTTTTCGGCAGGATCTGGCCGTAGGCGACCACAACGATCAGGTCGGGGGCGAGCGCCTGCAGTTCGGCGACCGTTTCCGGCTGGCGCAGCCTGGCCGGCTGGTAGACCGGGATGCCGTTGTTCAGGGCCAGCTCCTTGACCGGCGGCGCCGCCAGCTGCTTGCCGCGCCCCTTGGGCCGGTCCGGCTGGGTATAGACGGCGACCAGATTGCAGCCGGCATCAATTAAGCCCTGCAGAGTCTGCAGGGCGAAATCCGGAGTCCCCATGAAAACGGTGCGCAGATCCTGTGGCCGCATTACATCTGCTCCGTGCGGTGTTCCTCGATCTTCTTCCATTTCTTGCGGAAGATGCTGCGCTTGAGCGGCGAGAGGTGGTCGACGAAGAGGATGCCGTCGAGATGGTCGATCTCGTGCTGGCAGGCGATCGAGGTCAGTCCTTCGGCCTCGATGACGTGGGCCTGCTCGTCGAGGTCCTGAAAGCGGACCCTGACCTTGGCGCTGCGATCGACCCGGGAGTAGTACTCCGGCACCGACAGGCAGCCCTCTTCCTCGCAGGACTCACCTTCGCGGTAGATGATTTCGGGATTGACCAGGATCAGCAGCTGGGCTTCTTCATCGCGGACCGAGCAGTCGATCACGGCCAGACGCTTGCTGATGCCGACCTGGGGTGCGGCCAGGCCGACGCCGGGGGCGGCGTACATGGTCTCGGCCATGTCGTGGGCCAGCTGGCGCAGCGTCTCATCGAACTCGGTGACCGGCGCGGCAA
>JAHEEU010000248.1 GCA_024640545.1 Geobacteraceae bacterium | reverse complement strand
AGAGCGTACAATCCGTTGGCCTGAGCAAAAGCTTAGGCCTTCTTCCGGCAATCAGTCGACTGTTACAGGTTATACCTTAGAGATGGAGGTTGTGCAATCCGGCCGCTGAAAAAAGCAAGTGCCATGCTTCGCGCTGGCCCCGCCCCGGTGGCCTTCGGCCAGGAAGACTTGGTCCCACGGCCCCGGGATGCTGTGCCGGTTCATCCTGTTGATAGATGTTGGGCGATACGCTGTCTCTGTGCTAGGATGAACGACGTAAAATCCGTGTATTAAACATTCAGATTACAAATGCGGGTATAGACTCATGAACATCCAGAGCGTCAGCTTTGTGACCAGCGCCCCGGGCCTGGCCAGTTGTCCTCCTGCCGAATGGCCGGAAATCGCTTTTGCCGGGCGCAGCAACGTCGGCAAGAGCAGCCTGATCAACTGCCTGATCAACCGCAAGGGGCTGGTCCGTACCTCGTCTACCCCCGGCCGAACTCAGCTGCTTAACTTCTTCGCCATCAATGACAATCTGTATTTCGTCGATCTTCCCGGCTACGGCTTTGCGCGGGCACCGCGCTCGGTGCGCGAGCAGTGGCAACCGATGGTGCATGGCTACCTGAAGGGCCGCTCATGCCTGCGGGCGGTCGTCTGGTTGCTTGACGTGCGTCGGGACCCGAGTCCGGAGGACCTGAGGTTTCTCGACTGGCTCGAGGAGAGCGAAATCCCCACCATCCCGGTGGTGACCAAGGTCGACAAGGTGAGCCGCAACGAACTGGCTCGCCGGATCGCTAAAATTGCCAGGAGCACGGGGCTCTCTGCCGATTTGTTCACGCCTTTTTCCGTGCTCAACCGGCAGGGAAGCGAGGAGCTGTGGGAATTGATCGCCCTGGCACTGGAACCGCAGGCTTGATGGTGGCTCTCTGCATTCATTCACACCTGCTCAGCTGCCAAGGTCCCGGGGGGATAAGGCCGTGAGATACAGTTGGGAACAGTTTCGCATCGCCCTGGCTTTTCTGACCATCCTGCCGGTTGACCGGTCGCTGGAGGTCACGCCGCTGCGGCTGGGCCGCAGCATGGCGCTCTTCCCTGCGGTTGGGCTGGTGCTCGGGCTAGGCCTGGTCGTGATCGACAGCCTGCTGGGGGGGCTGATCCCCCGGTCGGTGCTCGACTGCCTGCTCCTGCTGCTCCTGATCGTGGCTACCGGGGCCCTGCACCTCGACGGCATTGCCGAGTTGTTCGACAGCCTGGCCAACGGCAAGAGCCGGGCAGGCATTTCCCGAGCCATTCAAGACCGCCGGGGTGGGGCCATGGGCATGGTCGGCCTGGTGATGCTGCTGCTTCTCAAGTATCTCTGCCTGTTCAACCTGCCGCTGGGTGTCAAATCGGCCGGGTTGATCTTTATGCCCGCTGTCGGTCGCTGGGTGCAGGTGGTTTTGGCTGTGTCCTGCCGTCACCTGCGCAGCCGGGAAAACAGCGGGGCGGTTTATCTTGAGCATGCCGGTGAACGTGAGCTTCTGATTGCCTGCGGCACCCTGATCGCAGTCTCTCTGGTGCTGTTCGGGATGGAGGGGATTTTCCTGGTTTTCATGCTCGGTATTGCGGCGATCCTGCTGATCAAGTATTTCGAGATGCGACTGGGCGGGGTGAACGGCGATGTCCTCGGGGCCTCCTCCGAACTGATGGAAGTTTTTTCACTTCTGCTTGTGCTGGCTGTCATATAGAGATTGAACCGGCAGCCATAAGAAGGGTTGATGATGCAACGAACACGAATCTACCTGGTTCGGCATGGCCAGGTTGAAGGCCACGAAGAGAAACGCTACAACGGCCAGGTCAACGTGCCTCTTACCGCACTCGGCAAGATACAGTCCGACCGTGTCTGTGACTGCCTGCACGATGTTGCCCTGGATGCGGTCTACAGCAGCGACCTGGACCGCAGCCGCTACTGCGCAGAGCTGATCGCTGTGTCGCATGATCTCACCGTTACCACCCATGAAGCCTTGCGCGAACTGCACATCGGTGACTGGGAGGGCCGGACCTGGGCCGAATTGCAGGACGCCTACCCGGAAGACTGGCAGGCGCGACTGCAGGACCTGGTGAACTTCCAGGTCCCGGGGGGCGAGAGCCTGCAGGATGCCGCCGACCGCATCCGGCCGGTTATGGAGCAGATGCTTGACCGGCACCGTGGCGGCGACGTCGCCCTGGTCGCCCACGGCGGGGTCAACCGGATCATCCTGCTCGACGCCATCGGGGCTCCCCTGCGGCAGGCCTTCTCCATCGAACAGGATTACGGCTGTCTCAATATCATCGATTATTTCGCCGAAGGCCATTCGCTGGTAAGGCTGCTTAATGGCACGGCCCACCAGGGTGCCGATGGAGCCTTCCGGTCGGCGCCAAACCTGCTGGCCGGGCGCCTGGTGCAAGGCCGACAGGCTTGACGCGACGGCGGCCAAACGGATAGAGTTGGCCGTGCCGGTTGCGGTCTAGTCCCAGGCGGTGCCCATGCGGAATCCGGGTGGGTGAGACACTGCTTACATCAAGGGTACAAGGAGGATGTCGCCAGATGAAGACGATCTATGTCATCGGTGCTGGAATCGAGGGGCAGGAGGGGTTCAGCCGCCGGGCTCTGGAGCTGGTCAGCCAAGCCGATATGCTGATCGGCGGGGCTCGTCAACTGGCGCTCTTTCCGGACTTTGCAGGCAAGACCCTGACCACGGGGGCCAACCTCGCCCCGGTGGTTGAGTGCCTCGAAAAGAGCGCGGGCAAGATCGTGGTTTTGGCCTCCGGCGACCCGCTGTTCTTCGGTATCGGCCGTTACCTGCTGCGCAACCTGCCGGACGCCGATCTCGAGTTCGTACCAAACGTCAGCTCGGTCCAGTATGCTTTTGCCAAAATCCGCGAACCCTGGGACGATGCGGTTTTCGTCTCGGCAACGGGCCGGGGGCTGAAGGGGACCGTCGACCAGGTCGTGGCCCACGACAAGATTGCCATCCTCACTGACGAGGCGAACACGCCGCGGGCCATTGCCGCCGAACTGATTGACAGGGGACGGGACGGCTACACCGCCTACCTCTGCGAAAATCTGGGCACGGCTGACGAGGCGATCACGCATGCCGACCTCAAGGGGCTGCTGAAGATCGACGCGGCGGCCCTCAATGTGCTGATCCTGATCAAGGAATACGAAGCCGGCGGCGAAGGTGCCGGCCCCTGCCTGGGGATTCCGGATGAAGACTTCGCCACGGTCAAGAAGCTGATCACCAGGGAAGAGGTGCGGGC
>JAHEEU010000090.1 GCA_024640545.1 Geobacteraceae bacterium | reverse complement strand
CGCCGATAACTGAAAATTTCTTCGAGGCGACGACGCACGACGCCACCGAACAGCCAGTAGCCAGGCAGACCGAAAGCGACCTGGTAATGCACCCTGTCGATCATCCTGACCCCGCCGTCAAGCGGCGTGAAGATGTGCTGGTGGTGCCAGATCCGATAGGGACCGCTGCGCTGTTCATCGACGAAAAATTCCGGTTCGCGCAGCTGGGTGATCTCGGTCATCCAGGGGATGGCGACTCCGAACAGGGGCCGGACCCGGTAAGTGACGATCATGCCGGCATACATCCGCTCGGGCAACGCAGAGGTCACTTCGAAGCCCAGGCTCTCCGGCGTGATCCGCGCCAGGTTCTCCGGGCGCGAGAAGAATTCCCAGGCCGCTTCAGCTGCAATCGGCAGGTCCTGGCGATATTCAAGTCGTTGTATCGGGGCAAAGAGCATATCGTTGCAAATTCTACAGGGCCGTCACATAGAACAGCCTGGACAGTTTATGGCGAGGGCCGGTCAGTCCTTCTCACGGCAAATGTTCCGGGCCCTGCTCGATCTCGGCCGCCGAAGCCCTGGCAATTCCCCTGAGCATACCGGAAAAGACCAGGTTGTGAAACGGCACAACCGCATACCAGTAGAGCAGCCCGAACAGGCCCCGCGGCTTGAACCGGGCATACTGCCGAACCTCGGTTGTGCCGTCGGCGCATTCCGTAAGCAGCAGTTCCAGAACCGCCTCGCCGGGGACTTTCATCTCGGCAACCAGCTTCAGCCGGTGATTCTGTTCGACAGCGAGAACCCGCCAGAAATCCAGGGCATCGCCCGCCTGGACCTGTTCCGGGTCCCGACGGCCGCGGCTCAGACCGGGGCCGCCGACCAGGCGGTCGATCCAGCCACGCACGTGCCAGAGCCAGTCGCCGTAATACCAGCCGGTCTTGCCGCCGATACCGACCACAGCCGGCCAGAGCTGCTCAGCCCTGGCTTTGACCAGCATGCGGCGGTCGTCGCTGAAAATCGTCCCGCCGGCCCATGCCGGGTCTTCCTGGCTGCTCCATTCGACCGGGGCCAGGGCCCCTGCGTCGGACCAGGAGGTTTCGACCTGGTGCAGGCGCATTTTTTCCAGGGCCAGCCGGATCGCCTGGCGACAATCGAGCAGCGGTTGCGGCAGCAGCTCACGGATACGGTTCTCCTGGCAGAGCACCGGGTTGCGCAGGCCCTCGGCCAGCGGCCGGGCGAGAGCTGCCGGAATCGGCGTCACCAGGTGAATCCAGTAGGATGACAGCCGGGGGGTCAGAACCGGCACCGGGAGGATCAAACGTCTCGGCAAGCCGGCTTCCTCGGCATAGATCCGCATGAGATCATCATAAGTGACCACTTCCTCGCTGCCGATATCGAAGACCTCGCCGCTGGTTTCCGGGCAATCGAGACAGGCCACCAGGTAGTGCAGCACGTTGCGCACGGCGATCGGCTGACACCGGGTAAAGATCCAGCGCGGCGTGATCATGACCGGCAGCCGTTCCACCAGGTAGCGCATGATTTCGAATGACGCGCTGCCAGAGCCGATGATCATCGCTGCCCGCAGGGTGGTGACCGGGATCGAACCCATCCGCAGCACTTCGCCGACTTCATGCCGGGAACGCAGGTGATGGCTCAAGTCGGGGGCGCTGTCTCCCAGGCCGCCGAGATAAAGGATTCTCTGCAGCCCATTCGCTTCCGCCGCAGCGACCATGTTCAACGCGGCCTGGCGATCAGCGCTGGCGAAATCGCCGACATGCGGATTCATGGAGTGGACCAGGTAATAGGCCGCCTGGCAGCCCCTGAGAGCCTCCCGCAGCGACGCCGGCTCGAACACATCGCCCTTGGCAACTTCGACACCCGGCAGATTGCTCCAGCTCCGCCCCTTGAGTTTGCCGGCCGTACGGCCGATCGCCCGCACCCGCCAGCCGGCCTCCACCAGGCGTGGCACCAGGCGGGCGCCGATGTAACCGGTGGCGCCGAGCACGGCAATCGGTTGGTCATTCCTGGTCAGCATCTGCACCATCTCCAGTTTGCGCCTGCAGGTCTGTTCACGTGCAGGCAGGTTTCAAATGTCAAGTGTACCTGAAGTCTGTCCGGAGTGCGAATTCATGATTGTTATCTCGCCGCGAGTATATTAAGTTCATGGTCGAGCCACAGGACCTCCGCCGATGACACGAACCTTTCGACAACTCCTGGTATTGCCCGCCTGCCTGGCCGCCCTGGCAGTCCATGTCCCCTGTGCAGCGGACGGCCCCGCCCTGCCGCCGATCATCGGTGAACAGACGAGCGCGACGGTTGACGGCGGTGAGTCTCTGATGGAGGTTGCCAGGCGCACCGGGTTCGGATATGAGGCGGTTGCCGCGGCCAATCCACAGCTTGACCCATGGACACCTGCGGCGGGGGCGAGGGTCATCCTCCCCGGCCGAACCATTCTTCCCGCCGGGGCCGTCACCGGCCTGACCATCAACCTGGCGGAAATGCGCCTGTTCCATATTTCAGATAATAGCGGGCAAACCCGCGTGCGGGGTTATCCGCTTGGCATCGGTCGTGAGGGCCGGAAGACCCCGGAGGGCCGCTTTCGAGTGATCAACAAGCAGGTGGACCCCTACTGGCATGTTCCCGAAGGTCTGCAGGCATTGCACCCGGAATTGCCTGAACTGGTCCCCCCCGGCCCGGACAACCCTCTCGGGCACCACTGGCTCGGGCTTTCGGCGCAGGGTTACGGCATTCACGGCACTAACCGCCCCCTTGGGGTAGGCCGGCGCGTCAGCTATGGCTGCATGCGGCTCTATCCCGAGCACATCGCGGCGCTTTTCACCGAGGTGGCGATCGGCACCACGGTCGTCATCGTTTACCAGCCGGTCAAGATTGCCTGGCAGGGCAACGATCTGCTCATGGAGGTGCACGCCGACCACCTGGGCCGCTTTGAGAATCTGTTTCAGGAAGCCTTGCGGGTCATCGGCCGATTTGGCGGCTCCGCCGAAGTCGATTACCGGCAGGTGAAGATGGCGACCGAGCATCCGGACGGGCTTATGCACCCGATCGGCGCACGCAGAAAATAACGGAGGGGGCAGATCTGCAATCTGCCCCCTCTTCCCGTCATATTGTTGCCGGCTTGGTTACTTGCGCAAGCTCATTTCAAAGGCCTTGGCAGCCTTGGCGGCACTATCCTCGGCGGCAGCGGCTGCGGCTTCTGCACGCTTGCCAGCTGCATCGGCACGATCGGCGGACGCTGCTGCGCTTTTCGCAGAACTGGCGGCACTCTGTGCTGATGCGTCGGCCTTCTGTGCCGAGGCATCAGCCTTCTGCGCTGACGCAGCAGCGGAATCGGCGGCCTTGAGGGCAGCATCCAGCTTGGCCTGATCTTCCTTGCTCAGTTGTGCCATGCATCCGCCAAGTAACAGACCAGTCATAGCCACTACCAGTACTTTGACCCACATCGCTTTCATAAGCATGTTCCTCCCTTTGAAATTATTAAACTTTTTTCAATAAAACACTAAACATGGTGAATGTCAATGGCCGCGGCCCCCTGATGATCAGTACCGGGGCTTTAGCGTAAGGGCACCCGGGGCGCTTGCCGATGCGTCGTTCGCAGCCCATCTGCAGCAATCGGTCTTTACGGTTTCATGGTATTCCGCCTGTTTTTGCGATGGGGAGTACCTTTGCCGGCCGGCAAACGGCAAGGACGACCACAAGCCTGCCTCTGCAGCAGCTCCAGGCACTTGACCCAGAACAAAAAAAGGGCGGGCCGCATGGCCCGCCCTGCAATTCATCCTGCAAAGATCAGCGCATTACTTGCAGAGCGCCTTCATGTATTCGCGGTTCAGCTTGGCGATAAACTTGACGTTGACCCCCTTGGGGCATGAGGCCTGGCACTCGTAGTGATTGGTGCAGTTGCCGAACCCCTGCTCCTTGGCAGCTTCGGTCATGGCCATGACCCGCTTATGGGCTTCGACCTTGCCTTGCGGCAGAACCGCCAGCTGCGCGACCTTGGCACCGGTGTAGAGCATGGCCGAACTGTTCGGACAGGACGCCACACAGGCGCCGCAGCCGATGCATTCTGCTGCATCCATGGAGTAGTCGGCAATATCCTTGCCGATCGGCAGGGCGTTGCCGTCAGCGACCCCACCCGTGTGGCAGGAGGTGTAACCACCGGCCTGCATGATCTTCTCCAGGGCCCCGCGGTCGACCACCAGGTCCTTGATGACCGGGAACGCGCGTGCCTTCCAGGGCTCGACAAAGATCTCGGCACCATCTTCGAATTCCCGCATGTGCAGCTGGCAGACCGTGGTCCGCTCCTGGCCGCCGTGCGGGACCCCGTTGATGACCTGCGAACACATCCCGCAGATACCTTCGCGGCAATCGTGGTCGAAGGCGATGACATCCCGGCCATCTTTCGCCAGGGCCAGGTTGACGTCGTCGAGCATTTCCAGGAAGGACTGGTCGGAGCTTACGTTGGGAACCTCGTAAGTCTCCATCGTACCTTTGTCATTTGGGCCGTTCTGGCGCCATACGTGAAGTTTGACTTTCATTATTTGTAACTCCTTACGGCAAGCTTGACATTCTCAAATTTCAAAGGCTCCTTGTGCAGTTCGGGTTCGACACCCGCGCCCTTGAATTCCCAGGCGGCCACGTAACAGAAGTCCTCGTCATTACGCATTGCCTCGCCATCCTCGGTCTGGTGTTCGGTCCGGAAGTGACCACCGCAGGACTCCTCGCGGTTCAGCGCATCCTTGGTGAGGATCTCGGCGAACTCGATGAAGTCGGCCAGGCGCCCGGCGTTCTCGAGCTCCTGGTTGAACTGCTCGTTGGTGCCCACCACCTTGACGTTGTTCCAGAACTCCTCGCGGATTTCCGGAATGCGCTTGAGAGCGTGCTCGAGGCTTTCCTTGCTGCGGGCCATGCCGACGTCCTCCCACATGACCTTGCCGAGTTCGCGATGCAGCTCGGAGGGTGTCTTGGTGCCGTTGATGGAGAGCATCTTGTCGATGTCGGCCTTGACCTCTTCCGCCGACTTCTTGAATTCAGCGTGATCGTCCTTGATCTGGCCCGGCTTCACGGTCGCCAGGTAGCCGGCAATGGTGTAGGGGATGACGAAGTAGCCGTCGGCCAGGCCCTGCATCAGGGCCGAAGCGCCGAGGCGGTTGGCGCCGTGCACGGAGAAGTTGGCTTCACCGAGCACGAACAGGCCGGGGACGTTGCTCATGCAGTTGTAATCGACCCAGAGACCGCCCATGGCGTAGTGCGGTGCCGGGTAGATGCGCATCGGCTGCTTGTAGCCGTTCTCGGCGGTGATCTTCTCGTACATCTCGAAGAGATTGCCGTAACGCTCGCGGATGGTGTCCTCACCGAGGCGCTTGATCGAATCGGCAAAGTCGAGATACACGCCGCGCTTGCCGGGGCCGACGCCGCGGTTGTCGTCGCACTGTTCCTTGGCGGCGCGGGAGGCGATGTCACGCGGAGCCAGGTTGCCGAAGGAAGGATACTTGCGCTCCAGGTAGTAGTCGCGATCCGCATCGGCGATGTCAGAGGCCGGCTTCTCACAGTCTTCGACTTTCTTCGGCACCCAGCAGCGGCCGTCGTTGCGCAGCGACTCGGACATCAGGGTCAGCTTCGACTGATGCTCGCCGTGCTGCGGAATGCAGGTCGGGTGGATCTGGGTGTAGCAGGGGTTGGCCATGTAGGCGCCCTTCTTGGCGGCCTTCCAGGTGGCGGTAACGCTGCAGCCCATGGCGTTGGTGGAGAGGTAGAAGACGTTGACGTAGCCGCCGGTGGCCAGGATGACCGCGTCGCCCCAGTGGGACTCGATCTCGCCGGTCACCATGTTGCGGCAGGTGATGCCGCGGGCGACACCGTCGACCACGACCAGGTCGAGCATCTCGCGGCGCTCGTGGAGGGTGACCGTGCCGGCTTTTATCTGCCGGGAGAGGGCCGAGTAGGCACCGAGCAGCAGCTGCTGGCCGGTCTGGCCGCGGGCGTAGAAGGTCCGGGAGACCTGGGCGCCGCCGAAGGAGCGGTTGTCCAGGTAGCCGGCGTAGTCACGGGCAAAAGGCACACCCTGGGCGACGCACTGGTCGATGATGTTGTTCGACACCTGGGCCAGGCGCCAGACGTCGGCTTCACGGGCGCGGAAGTCGCCGCCCTTGATGGTGTCGTAGAACAGGCGGTAGATCGAGTCGCCGTCGTTGGGGTAGTTCTTGGCCGCGTTGATGCCGCCCTGGGCGGCGATGGAATGGGCGCGGCGGGCGCTGTCCTGGTAGCAGAAGGCGTGCACGTTGTAGCCCAGCTCACCCAGGGAAGCCGCCGCGGCGCCACCGGCCAGGCCGGTACCGACGCAGAGGACTTTGTATTTACGTTTATTGGCAGGATTGACCAGCTTCGTTTCGAAGCGATGACGATCCCAGGAAGTTTCAATTGGTCCGGTAGGACATTTGCCGTCGAGTATCATTAAACCGACCCCCTAAATCTTGATAAGTCCGAAAACAACCAGCAGCGGAATGGAGATGTAGCCCACGAGGAGGACGACACCTACCAGCTTGCTGACCGTTTCCATGACCGGAAGTGACTTGTCATTGCTCAGTCCCAGGGTCTGGAACAGGCTCTGGAAGCCGTGGCTGACATGCAGGAACAAAAAGGACATGCCGACCAGGTAGAGAATTACCGGTAGAGCACTCTTGAAGCCCTTGACCACCATGACATAAACATCGACCATGCCCTGGTCGCCGAGCGGCACGTAGATGTCGGGGTTGGTCACCCGAACGGTAAAGTGCAGGAGGTGATAGATGACGAATGCCAGCAGCACCAACCCTGAAACGATCATGGTTTCCGCACCGAAACCGGTCTTCAAACGCTTGATTTGCACATTCCTTTCGGGAGTGGCGGCCCGGTTCTCCAGGGTCAGCTGAATCCCGAAAATAATGTGAATGGCGAAAGCTGCCAGCATGACCAGCCGGAAGACCCAGACGAACGGTCCGAGACTGTGCAGCTTCTCCGCATAAGCGTTGATTGCGTTTGCACCGACAAACACGGACGAGTTGCCCAGCAGGTGCACACAAACAAACGCGACCAACACGATGCCGGTGACGGCCATGATGATCTTTCTGCCCACAGAACTTTGCGTCAGTTGCATGATTTTGATCCCTTACTCAATGTGTTGTGAAGAATGAAACCCGGAAGATAAAGAACCCGTCGGAACCGGCCGCAGCCGGCGTAAAAGACATGGCAAGACGACGCGCCTTGCCATGGCCTACCGAGGAGGCCCCCGCCAACGACTAGACAAACCCATATGAAGATCCCTTGTTGCATCTAAGCGAACCGATCTGTTGCACTCTCTCTCGGTCCGCCACATAATACTGCATACTGTATACAAGACTTACGTATACTAAACACCGTTTGGAAAAAAATAAAGTAAAAATTGCCGGGGGAAGTGGATTCCGCGATTTTCCACGGAAGTTTTTATAAATCAGCGCTGTAGAGAGGAAAGGGACTCGACGACCAGGCGCAGAGCCTGGCCGCGGTGGCTGATGCGGTTTTTGACATCGAGGGGCAGTTCAGCCATGGTGCAGGCAAATTCCGGCAGCCAGAACAGCGGGTCGTAGCCAAACCCGCCGTCGCCCCGCTCCTGCCTCAGAATCCGGCCTTCGACCCGGCCCTCGAACAGTCGGGGCGGTGCCCCGGGCAGGCACAGGGCCATGACGCAGCAGAAAGCAGCCTGGCGCCGGTTTTCAGGCACCTGGTCCATCTCGCGAAGCAGCTGGCAATTGTTGCGGTGGTCGTCGGCGTCAACGCCGGCAAAACGTGCCGAGTGAACGCCGGGGCGCCCCTGCAGAGCATCCACGGCCAGGCCTGAGTCGTCCGCCAGGCACGGCATGCCGGTGAACCGGGCAATCGCCCGGGCTTTTTTCAACGCATTGGCCGCGAAGCTGTCGCCATCCTCGTCGACTTCCGGCGCGTCCGGGAAGCTGTCCATACCGAGGACGCTGATACCCTCTGCCTCGAGCAGGCGGCGGATCTCTTTGAGCTTACCGGCATTGCGGGTGGCGACGACCAGCGTCATCATAGCCGGGCTCTCGACTCCTGCTGCAATTGCGCCAGCTCCCGGCAGCCATGGCCGGCCAACTCGCGCAAGGCATCGAGTTCGACACTGCTGAAGGGCTCGTCCTCGGCTGTCCCCTGGACTTCGACAAAACGGCCGTCGCCGGTCATGACAAAATTCATGTCCACGCTGGCGCCTGAATCTTCGACGTAATCAAGGTCAAGCACCGGCCGGCCGTCGACGATCCCTGAGCTGACCGCCGCGACGCTGTCCTTGAGAGGCGATTTCTTGAGCAATCCCTTGGCGAGCAGGGTCTCGACCGCGTCGGCGAGTGCGACCCAGGCCCCGGTGATCGCCGCGGTACGCGTACCGCCGTCGGCCTGCAGGACATCGCAGTCGATCAGGATGGTGCGTTCGCCGAGGAGCTCGAAATCGACCACGGCGCGCAGCGCGCGGCCGATCAGGCGCTGGATCTCCTGGGTTCGGCCGCCCAGTTTGCCGCGGGCCGCCTCGCGGACCGAGCGGGTCTGGGTCGCCCGGGGCAGCATACTGTATTCGGCCGTCACCCAGCCGCGCCCCTGGCCGCGCATGAAGGGCGGCACGCTCTCTTCGACGGAGGCGTTGCAGAGCACGCGGGTCTCGCCGAAGCAGATCAGCACCGACCCCTCGGCGTAACGGGTAAAGCCGCGCTCGATCGTGACCGAACGCAGCTGGTTCGGCCGACGGCCGTCGTGGCGGGGCAAAACAGACGAACTCATGGATTGGCTCCTGAGAAGGTATTGAAGAAGGCCTGCAGCCCATCGATGAGGGCGCGGGCGAAATCCTGCTGGCGGACCGGGTCCTGCAGCGTGGCCAGGTCAATCGCGTTGCTCAGGCTGCCCATTTCCACCAGGACCCGCGGCAGGTCGCCGCGACCGAGGGGGTAAAGGGGCAGCTCCTTGATGCCATGCACGTCGAAACCGTTCAACTTCAGCTTGTCCTGCAGGATTTCGGCGAGCTTCAGGCTCGAGTTGTCGGTCAGCATGCCGTCGGGGACGTCCCGCTCCGTCTGCGTCTGGATATAGATGTTGACGCCTGAGCTCTCTGCCGAGGCAAACGCCTGGGCATGCAGGGAGAGCAGCACGTCAGCCTGCCCCTCCGCGACCATCTCCAGGCGGCGCTCCACGTCGAGGGCGTAGTCGCCGTCGCGCGTCATGATAACCGGAGCATCCTGGTGCATCTTGAGGAGCTTTTCCAGTCGCTGGCCGATGGCGAAGGTGACGGCTTTCTCCTTGCTGCCGTTCAGACCGAGCGCGCCGGAATCTTCACCGCCGTGCCCTGGATCAATGGCCACAACCCACTTGCTGCCATCGGCGACCGGCGCCTTCTTGCGCAGCAGAAAGGCAAACAGCTGGTCGAGAGGGTCCTCGTTCTCGTCAGGTTCCGGCGGATTGCTGTTGCGGTAATAGATCGGCTCGGTCAAGAGCGGCGCCAGCTGACGCAGCACAAAGTCTTCCGAGACCCGCAGCTTGGAGTCGATGAAGCGCGGCCGATGGACAATCGGCGTAAAGTTGTCGCCGAGTTTCAGGAACTGGCTGCCCGGCGAGATCAGCGCCCGCCCGTGGGGAGTTCCGATGGTGTAGACATGGGCCACAGAGTCCCACTCCCCCTGCAAAGCGAGGGCGTTCAGGGCATCATCGATGGAGATAAAGGCTGTCCCCTCGCGCAGGTAGACATCCTCGATGACCAGGGGCACGGCACCGGGCCGGCCAATCTCGACCAGGGCGCCGGCAGGCGGCGCAAAAGTCAGAAGGACCAGCAGCAGGCTTGACAATTGCAGGGTGAAGCGGGGCATGGCGGGTTTTATACTCCAGATGGGCGGGGCTGTCAACGCAGAGATAAGCAGGGCCGCCTACCTGGCAACCAGCATTTCCGGCTCGCTATGCTCCCGGCCCAACGCCGCCAGCAGGCGCCCGGCCAGTTCGTACTCCAGCGCACCGAGGCTGCCCCGAACCGCCTCCAGGGGGCGGATCTGGCCACCGGCGGTCATACTGTGGCCGCCGCCGGTGCCGAGGCCCTTGATGACTTTCTGCATCAGTACCCCGGCATGGGTTTCCTGGTGGCTGGTACGCATGGAGAGCACCCCTTCATTGCGGTAGCACCCCAATCCCAGGACGATTTCGATCCCCTCGACGCGCATGAGGAAATCGGCGATTTCGGCGACGATTTCCGGGTGGTCGATCAGGTAGAGGTTGAAGATCAGCACGCTGCCGTAAATTTTTGCATTCTTCAGCCCCGTCTCGAAATACTTGAAGTAGGCGCGCGACGATTTCGGCCGGGCGATATCGTGCAGGATGCGGTTGTTGCAGAGCGGCATCAGCTTCAGGTAGGCGTCGCGGTCCGACCTGGTCCAGTCGCGGCCCAAATCCTCGGTCTCCGATTTGATCGCATAGAACAGGATCGTCGCCAGCTTGGTGGCGATCTTCACTTCCTGGGCCTGCAGGTACTCGAAGAGGATGCTGGCCGAGGCGCCGTATTCGGGGCGCACGTCGACCCAGCGGCAGGCATGGGTCTGCTCCTTGACCTGGTGATGGTCGATCACGAGGTCGACGCGTCGTTTCTCTGGATAGGAGTTGTTGCCGGTCCCGGGCTGGGTATCGACCATGCAGACCGCGTTGAAGGTGTCGAGGTCAAGGGTGTCGATCGATTGTGACTTGATCTCCAGTTCCTTGACCATCACCATGTTCTCGCGCCGACCGACCCCACCGCCGAAGGCGATGATCGCTTTCTGACCGGTTTTGACCAGGATCAGGTGCTGCAGGGCAAAGGCTGCCGCGAGGGCATCCGGATCCGGATGATCGTGGGTGACGATCAAAATCGAACCTTTGCCGCGCAGCCACTCGATGATGCCGGTGGAGAACTCCTCCGAGTGATTCAGGTTGCAGGAAATTGCATGTTTCATGGTTTCAAACTCTCGAATGCTAAAGAGACCGCCGACTCTGCCGTGTCCACCGCCACCGTCCCGTCGACCCGCGGGCCGCCGGGCAGGACGAAGACCGGCTTGCCGAGTTTCAGGCCGATGGCCGTCTCGGACAGGGTACCGTATTCCCCTTCAATCGCAATCAAGGCGTCCGCGGTGTGGGCGATGACGACGTTGCGCGCATGGCCCATGTTGGTCGGGACAGCCAGGGTGACATAGGGGTTGGCCGAGCTTTTGTCCGGTCCCGGCAGGATGCCGAGGACCTCGCCGCCGGCCTCGACCGCCCCCTTCGCAGCCGCCTCCATGACACCGCCCAGGCCGCCGCAGACCAGCACGGCGCCGCGCAGGGCGATTTCGCGACCGACAGCTTCGGCCATGTGCAAGCCTGCGGGCGAAGGTCGCGAGGCGCCGATGACGCCGATGAT
>JAHEEU010000089.1 GCA_024640545.1 Geobacteraceae bacterium | reverse complement strand
TCCTCGGCCACCTTGTGCCCGAAAGCCTCGTCCGTGGTGATCAGAATCGATGCCGCCAGTTCGTCGTGCTCGGCCTGTGAGAGCAGGTCGGCAGCAATGTGCGCGGGGTCGCCGCTGCCATCGTTGATGACCAGGATTTCGCTTGGCCCGGCAATCATGTCGATATCGACCACGCCAAACACCAGGCGCTTGGCCGTGGCAACGTAAATGTTTCCGGGGCCGGTGATCTTGTCAACCCGGGGGACCGTCGCCGTGCCGTAAGCAAGCGCCGCCACGGCCTGGGCCCCGCCGAGCTTGAAAATCCGGTCGACACCGGCGATTCGGGCCGCGGCCAGGACGTACGGGTTGACCACACCGTCCGGCATCGGCACCACCATGATGATTTCACCCACACCCGCCACTTTGGCCGGCACGGCGTTCATAAGCACCGATGAAGGATAAGCCGCTTTACCGCCCGGCACGTAGATACCGACCCGGTCAAGGGGAGTGACCATCTGGCCGAGCCGGATGCCGGGCTCATCGTCATAGAGCCATGAGCTTTCCTTCTGCTTTTCGTGGAAAGCGGCAATCCGGTCGGCGGCCAGCTGCAGTGTGGCCAGGGTGTCGCTGTCGACAGCGGCCAGGGCCTCTTCCATTTCAGCGGCGGAGACTTCCAGAGTTCCGGGCTCCAGCTTGAGGCGATCGAAACGCTCGGTGTATTCGCAAAGTGCCGCATCGCCCCGATCACGGACCGCGGAGAGGATTTCCTGAACCGTCTCCACCACCCCGGCAGGGATGGTCTCACCGCGTTCGCTGATCAGGCGGAAGGTCCCTGAAAAAGCGGCATCTGAAAAGCGCAGGAAACGAATCATGGTCTTCTCCTCGTGCGTTCCGCCCCTAGCCGGAGATCCGCGGGCCGCCCTCGATCACCTTTTCCAGGTCCTCGATCAGCCGGGTGATGCGCCGGTGCTTGGTTTTGAGACTGGCGCGGTTGACGATCAGGCGGCTGGTGATCTCGGCAATCGTTTCCACTTCGACCAGGCCGTTTTCGCGCATGGTGCCGCCGGTCGAAACCAGGTCGACGATCCGTTCGGCAAGGCCGACCAGAGGAGCCAGTTCAATTGATCCGTACAACTTGATGACCTCGACCTGCACCCCCTTGGCGGCAAAGTACTTTTCCGTGACATTGGGGTACTTGCTGGCCACGCGGATATTCGACCAGCCGGCAGGATCATCATCCTGGCGCAGCTCTTTCGGCTCGGCGACCACCAAACGGCAATAGCCGAACTGCAGGTCGAGCGGCTCGTAAAGGTCCTTGTCCTGCTCCAGCAGGGTATCCTTGCCGACCACGCCGATGTCGGCGCAGCCATGCTCGACATAGGTCGGCACATCCTGCGAGCGCACGGCCATGAAGCGGAGCTTGTCGGCACGGTTCTCGAAGACCAGCTTGCGGCCGGGGTCGTCCATTTCCGGACAGGTGATGCCGACCCGGGCAAACAGATCCATGGAATCCTGCATGATGCGCCCCTTGGGGAGGGCAAAAGTCAGATAATCACTCATAATAATTCACCAGAGGATACAGAATACAGGTGATAGAATCCAGAAATTAGCGCTCATTCAAAGATTCATGGCCAAGTCCTGGGCCCTAAGCCGGCACGCGCTCGATATCCGCGCCCAGGCTGCGGAACTTCTCTTCCAGTTTTTCGTAGCCGCGATCGAGGTGGTAGATGCGACTGATCTCGGTGGTATTGTCCGCTGCCAGGCCGGCCAGCACCAGGCTGGCGCTGGCGCGCAGGTCGGTGGCCATCACCGGCGCACCGAGCAGCCCGGCGACCCCCTTGACCGTGGCCGTGTGGCCCTCTATGGAGATATCGGCCCCCATGCGCTGCAGTTCACAGACATGCATGAAGCGATTCTCGAAAACGGCTTCGGTAATCATACTGGTGCCTTTACCGAGGGCCATCAACGCCATGAACTGGGCCTGCATGTCCGTGGGGAACCCGGGGTGCGGCTGGGTCTTGATATTGACCGACTTGATCTCTTCAGGCCCCGTGACCCAGAGGGTCTGGGCATCCGTCGCCACGGTCGCGCCGACTTCCTCGAGTTTCCTGAGCAGGGCTTCCATGTGTTCGGGGCGGCCGCCCCTGACACCGACCCGCCCACCGGTCATGGCTGCCGCCACCAGAAAGGTGCCCGCCTCGATCCGATCGGGCATGACCCGGTAATCCATCGGCGCCAGGTCGTCGACCCCTTCGATGGTGATCGTGTCGGTCCCGGCACCCTCGATGCGCGCACCCATCCCCAGCAGGGCGTTCGCAAGGTCGACAATCTCCGGCTCACGGGCGGCATTTTCGAGCACTGTGACGCCCCTGGCCAGGGTCGCGGCCATCATCAGGTTCTCGGTTCCCCCGACCGTCGGGATGTCCAAATAGATCCGGGCCCCCTGCAAGCGTGACGCACTGGCCTCGACGTAGCCATGGTCGAGATGAATCTCGGCGCCCATGGCTTCCAGCCCCTTGAGGTGGAGGTTGATCGGCCGGGCGCCAATGGCGCATCCGCCCGGCAGACTGACCCGGGCTCTGCCGTAGCGGGCCAGCAGTGGCCCCAGGACCAGAACCGACGCCCGCATGGTGCGCACCAGGTCATAAGGCGCCTCCATGCTGTTGATCTGCTCGGTCGCCACCCGCACGCTCCCGTTGCTGCTGTCCACATCGGCGCCCAGCTCCGCCAGCAGGCGCTCCGCCGTGGTGATGTCGCGTAACCGCGGCAGGTTGCCGATCCGGTGCGGCCCGGGAGCCAGCAGGGTGGCGAAAAGCAGTGGCAGGGCGGCATTCTTGGCCCCGCTGACGGTGACTTCTCCTGCCAGGCGACGGCCGCCATGTATAATGAGTTTATCCAATTCGTTGTCCCTCTATTTTAGAGCTTGGGGCCTCAAATTCCCTGCTTGGTTCTGCCCGCGACCACCCGGGGAATCCTGGCGTAGTCGTCGCGTTGGCTGATCTCGACCAAACCGCCGGCCTTGAACAGGGCGCTGACATCCCCCGCCTGGCCGATACCGACCTCAACCAGCAACCAGCCGCCCGGGGCCAGGATGCGCCCGGCCTGGCTTGCCAGGTGGCGATAGGCCTCCAGGCCGTCCTCACCGCCGTCGAGGGCCAGGCGCGGCTCGTGATCGCGGACTTCGGGCATCAGCGTTTCCCAATCCCTCGACGGGATATAAGGCGGGTTGCTGACGATCATGTCGAAGGGCCCCGGCGGCAGGCTGGACAGATCGCCAGCCAGGCAGCTGACACGTTCCGCCACGTCATTGCGCAAAGCATTGCCGCGGGCGACTTCGAGGGCCGGCAGACTGCAGTCGAGCGCCGTGACCAAGATCTCGGGCCTGTCATGGGCCAGCGCAACGGCAATCGCCCCGCTGCCGGTGCCAACATCGAGCACCCGGGCCGGGCCTTCGATCCGGGACAGAGCCTCTTCGACGAGAACCTCGGTATCCCCTCGCGGCACCAGGACGGCAGGGGTGACGTGAAACCCCAGCGACCAGAATTCCGTCTCGCCCAGGATGTATTGGACCGGTTCGCGCCTGGCGCGTCTCTGCACCCGCTCGCGAAAGGCCGCCAGTTCGGCCGAATCGAGCGGGCGTTCGAAGTTGACGTACAGACCGACCCGGTCCAGGCCAAGGGTCGCGGCCAGCAGCAATTCAGCCTCAAGGCGTGCGGCATCGATCTGCCTGGCTGAGAAATAATCCGCGGTCCATTGCAGAATTTTCAGAACCGTCCAACGCTCGGTGACGCTAGTTGTCATGTCCTGCCATCAGTTCGGCCTGGGAATGCGTCGTCAGGGTATCGATGATCTCATCCAGATCTCCCTGCATAATGGCCTCGAGTTTATACAGGGTCAAGCCGACCCGGTGGTCGGTACAGCGCCCCTGGGGAAAATTATAAGTGCGAATGCGCTCGGAGCGGTCGCCGCTGCCGACCTGGCTTTTGCGGTCAGCGGCCATCTTGGCGTTCTGCTCGGCCTGCAGGGCATCGAGCAGACGCGACTGCAGGACCTTCATCGCCTTGGCCTTGTTCTTGTGCTGGGATTTTTCGTCCTGGCAGGAGACCACGACACCGGTCGGGATATGGGTGATCCGTACGGCGGACTCGGTCTTGTTGACATGCTGGCCGCCGGCACCCGATGCCCGGAACAGGTCGATGCGCAGGTCGGAGGGATCGATATCGACTTCGACGTCCTCGGCCTCCGGCAGCACCGCGACGGTGCAGGCGGAGGTATGAATGCGCCCCTGGGCCTCGGTTTCCGGGACCCGCTGCACCCGGTGGGTGCCGCTCTCGTATTTCAGCCTCGAGAAGACGCCCTTGCCGCTGATCAGGGCGACGACCTCTTTGTAGCCGCCGACCTCGGCCTCTGCCGTGCTGAGCAGTTCGACCTTCCAGCCCTGGCGGTCAGCATAGCGGCAATACATGCGGAACAGGTCGCCGGCAAAGAGCGCCGCCTCGTCCCCACCGGTCCCGGCACGGACCTCGATGATGACATTGCGCAGGTCGTTCGGGTCCTTGGGCAGCAGCATCAGCTTGAGCTGGGCTTCGAGTTCGGTCAGCTCCGCTTCCAGTTCGGCAACTTCCGCCTGGGCCATCTCACGCACATCCGGGTCCGGGTCCTTGAGGAGCTCCTGGCTCCCGGCGATTTCGGCCTTGACCCGGCAGTATTTCTCATAACCGTTGACGACGTCGACCAGGTCGGCATGTTCCTTGGTCAACGCCCGGTAGCGGGACTGGTCCTTGACCACCGCAGGATCGGCAAGCAGCCCCTCGACCTCGCGAAACCGGTCGGCAACTTCCTCGAGTTTGTTCAGCATGGAGATTTATCAGCAGTCTGTGTTGGAGTTAAAGTTCAGCATACTCAGCGCGAACATCCTTGATCGCACCGCAGGTCATGGAGCCCTCCGGACATGGGCCGTTCAGGCACCCCGGGCCGGCCCCGGCAAAGAGCAGCGGGGCCGCCTGCCTGGCGAGGCGCAGCATCTCTCTGGCCATTGCCCGAATCTCCCATTGGGCCCTGCGGCAACAGCGTAAAACGAAAAAGTGATGCAGTTCGCGGGCATTCATGGTCATGACCAGCTTGGTCGCGGCGGCGTTGGGCAGCACGAAGCGGGCATCTTCCGCAGGCACGCCGGCCGCCATCAGCTCTAGGTACAGCTCGTGGGAGGCCTGCATGTGCTGCTCAAAGCTTTCCTGCAATGCCGGCTGGGCCGCGATGCTCCCGGGAACGACCGATGCAAGTGGTTGTTCGTGCGACACGTAGCGCTGGCTCTGCTGGGAGAATGATGCAATTCGATGACGTACCAGTTGGTGGGAGCAGGCACGGCTGATCCCCTCGATGCCAAAAGAAAAGGCAGCATGTTCGAGCACCGAGAAATGGCCCAGGTCAAGAATCTTCTGCAGCAGCTTGGCCGCCTGCTCCGGCGACTGACCCAGCAGGTGCTCGATGGATGCATCGACATAACAGAGCCGCGCCGCAGCCGCAACCACCTGTTCAGGATTGGGTGTGTAGGTCAGAAGTTGGACGAGCATGGCCTTTGTTTCCAATATGGACCGCGCCGTCCGGGGAACCGGGCCGTGTCCCGGAACGGGACGCGGGAGAACTTTGATGATGGCGTTGCTGCCAGGAGACCCGGCATCAAAAAAGGGACGGCCCAACAGGGCCGCCCCCAGAGCGCTACTGGTTCTTTTCGTATTTCTTGCGGAAACGCTCGATCCGGCCGGCGGTATCGATCAACTTCTGCTTGCCGGTATAGAAGGGATGGCACGCAGAACAGATTTCCGTTGTGATCTCACCCTTCTTGGTCGAGCGGGTCTCGAAGACGGAGCCACAGTGACACTTGACCGTGGTGGCCTCGTATTTGGGATGGATACCTTCTTTCATCGTTCGTCTCCTCATTGACCTGGCCGTGTACAGGTCGCGGATTTAGTGGGCCTTAGGGGCTAAAAGAGTGATTTGATATCACTATTCAGAGGCAAATGCAACCTTTTCCGTCGCCGGGCTAGCGATTCATGCTGTCCAGGAATTCCTGGTTGGTCTTGGCATCACCGAGCTTGTCGAGCAGGAACTCCATGCTGTCGACGACGTTCATCGAGGAAAGCACCTTGCGCAGCAGCCAGATCCGCTGCAGGCTGACCTCGTCGGTCAAAAGCTCCTCGCGACGGGTCCCCGACTTATTGATGTCGATGGCCGGGAAGGTCCGCTTGTCGACCAGCCTGCGGTCGAGGTGCAGCTCCATGTTGCCGGTGCCTTTGAATTCCTCGAAGATCACCTCGTCCATCTTGCTGCCGGTATCGACCAGGGCGGTCGCGATGATCGTCAGGCTACCGCCTTCCTCGATGTTACGGGCGGCGCCGAAGAAGCGTTTCGGTTTGTGCAGGGCGTTTGAGTCGACCCCGCCGGAGAGGATCTTGCCGGAAGGTGGCACTACGGTATTGTAGGCGCGGGCCAGGCGGGTGATGGAGTCCAGCAGGATCACGACATCGCGCTTGTGCTCGACCAGGCGCTTGGCTTTTTCGATGACCATCTCGGCAACCTGAACGTGGCGCGTGGCCGGCTCGTCGAAGGTCGAGGAGATGACTTCACCGTTGACCGTGCGCTGCATGTCGGTCACTTCCTCGGGACGCTCGTCGATCAGCAGGACGATCAGGTAGACTTCAGGATGGTTGGCGGTAATCGAGTTGGCGATGTTCTGCAGCAGGATCGTCTTGCCGGTTCGCGGCGGCGCGACAATCAGGGCGCGCTGGCCTTTGCCCACCGGTGCCGCCAGGTCGATGACCCTCGTCGAGAGATTGGACGGGTCGCTCTCCAGAATGAGGCGCTGGTCGGGGTAGAGAGGCGTCAGGTTGTCGAACAGGGTCTTCTCACGGGCAACGGCCGGGTTCTCGAAATTGACCTCGGCGACCTTGAGCAGGGCAAAGTAGCGTTCGCCTTCTTTCGGCGGCCGGATCTGTCCCGAAACCGTGTCACCGGTTCTCAGGTTGAAACGCCTGATCTGCGAAGGAGAAACATAGATATCGTCCGGGCCGGGCAGGTAGTTGGCATCCGGGGCGCGCAGAAAACCGAAACCGTCAGGGAGAATTTCAAGAACCCCTTCGCCAAAAATAGCTCCGTTCTTGGCAGACGTCGCGTTGAGAATGGCGAAGATCAGGTCCTGCTTGCGCATGCCCGAGGCCCCTTCGACGCCAAGTTCCTTGGCAATCGCCGAAAGATCGGCAATCTTCTTTTCCTTCAATTCCTTCAGGTTCATCAGTTCTCCTTAAAAGTCGGCCGGCTCATGATAGACAGCACTCGCTACACAGCAGCAATTTCTTGCCGCAATTGCAAAATACGCTCATCGTGAATATCGGGTTTTTTTCTCCGGGTTTTCGCAATCCGAAATAGTTGGGTGTTTTGGTAGGTTAACTTTACAGGACGTAAATCCAGTGCGGCCCCGCATGTTTATATCAAGAATGTCTTCAGGTCGAGGTCAGTCCGTGCTCTGATTGGAAGCTATCTGAAAGGAAAAATTGTATCTTCAGGGACGATAGGCAGGTACGACTCACTTATCACTGCAACCTATTTACCGGCTTTTGATCCGCCTGTCAATGGTGATTAGCGATTTTTTTACCGTCACAGGGGAAAATCGTTGACCATTAACCCATCAACGGCAGTGGGAATGGCAGCCTGATCAAAGTGCTGGACAGCCCATGACAAAAGTTCCGTCGCCGGGGCTCCCTGCAGACACCCCGGAACTTTCTGCCCCAGCAACCGCAGCGCCTGGTCGAGCAGCCGGGCAGCACCGGCTTCCGGCTCAAGCCGGGAATTAGCATTACGCTTGCTGATCTTCTTGCCGTCGCCGCCCACCACCAGCGGCAGGTGCACATAGGCAGGGACCGGAGTGCCGAGGCAGGCATGCAGAAAAATCTGCCGGGGCGTGGAAGAGAGCAGGTCGGCACCTCGCACCACCTGATTGACGCCCGCAGCGGCATCATCGACCACCACCGCTAGCTGATAGGCAAAGAGACCGTCGGCCCGGCGCAGGACAAAGTCCCCGACCGCTTCCGCAAGCACCTGCTGAAGGGGGCCGAACACGCCATCGCTGAAGCACACCTGCTCCTGCGGCACCACGATCCGCAAAGCACGCGGTTTGCGCCCGGGGCGCAAACCGGAACGACAGGTCCCGGGATAGATGGGGCCCTCCTCGCCCGGGTGCGGCGCACTCAGGAGGATTTCCTTGCGGGAACAGGCACACTCGAACACCAACCCCTTGTCACGCAGCTTCGACAAGGCCGCGAGGTAGGCCTCGGTCCGCTGGCTCTGCCAGACGATTGCTTCATCCCAGTACAATCCCAGGCTTTCCAGAGTCGCCAGAATCTCATCTGCTGCTCCCGGGACCACGCGCGGGGGATCCAGGTCTTCCATGCGCAGCAGCCACTTCCCCCCGACACGGCGCGCCAGGCAATAGCTGCCAACAGCGGCAACCAGCGACCCGAAATGCAGGGGTCCGGTAGGGCTCGGCGCAAAACGTCCGACAACCTGTGCGACAGACATCGAGTGAACGGGTCCTTTCAGAATATTCAGCAAATCTATAATGCCTTTGGGAGAAAGAGGCTGTCAATCCACGGCATGGTGAACCATCCCCCCACACCGGGGAGCAGGGGCAGGATTAAACGCGAGCGGATAAATATTGACATAATCGGTCAAGACAATTATTTTTATTACAAATCTTGTCAACTATATCGAAAAGGTAAAGCCTTTGATCATCACCCGAGCAACAGAATACGCGATCCGCGCCATCCTCTACATGTCCCGCCAGCCGGTCGGGGAGATTATTTACAAAAAGGATATCTGCAAGGCGCAGGACATTACGCCGGCGTTCCTGACCAAGATCTTCCAGCCACTGATCAAGGAAGGCATTATCGGTTCCCAGCGTGGCGTGGGCGGGGGCTTCTATCTGGCCAAGGACCCGGCAGAGATCACCCTTCTCGACATCATAAACTCCCAGGAAGGCCCCGTTTACCTCAACCAGTGCCTGGTCGCAGCAGGCGCTTGTGAACGTGAGTTCTTCTGCCCGATACACGGCGCCTGGGCGGAGATCCGCAAGGAATTCATGACCACTCTTTCACGCTACGACTTTGCCAGCCTGGCAGTCAAACAGAACATTTTCGATTCCAAAACTTCAGCACCCTCTACCAAATAGTCTGCCGCAGGCAAAAAAACCCTGGAGACCAGGAGGGCAAGTCTGCCAGGGCGAAGGGGGAAGCTGAATCCAGCCTCCCGGAGAAATTGTTAGCTCTTTTTAATTTTATTATATCTCCAATTTCGACAAGTACCAGGCGTATTGGTATTTTTCTTATACTATCAGTTATTTCAGTAAGTTACAGCAAATCGTTTGACAAGGCAGACAGTTTTCGTTAGAGTTTCGCCAACATAGCAATGCGTCTTTATCAAGAGTGGTGGAGGGACAGGCCCTTTGAAGCCACAGCAACCGATTCGCCGGAACGATGACACGGTGGATGCCAGGTGCTAAATCCAACCTGCATGCCAAGCGCCAGCAGGGGAGATGAGGACGGAGCCCGCGATACCACGTCGATGTATCTGCCGGCCCCTTCTCATTTTTGCGGGAAGGGGCCTTTCTATTGGCCGCGACCAAGGTCAAAAGATGAGCGAACTGGGCATCATCAAAACTCAACATATCGACTTCAACCTCGAATTGCAGTTGGAAAGCGGCCGCTTGCTCGGTCCGTTGACCCTTGCCTACGAAACCTATGGCACGCTGAACAGCGCCAGGAGCAACGCCATCCTGGTTGCCCACGCCTGGACTGGAGACGCTCACGCCGCGGGACGCAACTCGCCGGATGACCGCAAACCCGGCTGGTGGGACGACATGATCGGCCCTGGCAAAGTGCTCGATACCGATCGGTATTTCGTCATCTGCTCGAATGTTATCGGCTCCTGCTTCGGTTCGACAGGCCCCACCAGCACCAACCCCAGAACCGGCAAACCTTACAATCTGCAGTTTCCGGTCGTCATGGTCCGCGACATGGTACGCGCCCAGGTGATGCTTCTTGACCATCTGCGTATCGATCAACTGCTGACCGTCATCGGCGGCAGTATGGGAGCGATGCAGGCGCTCGAATGGGGAATCCATTACCCGCAGCGCGTCTGCTCCATCATCCCAATCGCCGGCACCGGTCGGCCGGGACCGATGGCGATCGCGCTGAATGCTCTTGCTCGCCAGGCCGTCTACAACGACCCGATGTGGCGCAAGGGCAACTACAAGCCCGAGCACCCACCGGCTGACGGCCTGGCTCTGGCTCGCGCCGTCGGGCATATCTCGTTCCTGTCTGACCCGTCGATGAACCTCAAGTTCGGCCGCAGGTTCTCCGCTCGCGACGGCCAATTTGACTTCTTCGGCCAGTTCGAGATCGAGCGCTACCTGAGCTACAACGGCCGCAACTTCGTCGACCGGTTCGACACCAACAGCTTTCTCTACCTGGCCAAGGCGCTCGATCTATACGACGTCGCCTGGGGGTTTGAGGGACTTGAAGAGGCCCTGGGCCAGCTGGCCTGCCCTTCGCTCTGGTTCGCTTTCACTTCGGACTGGCTCTACCCTCCCTACCAGACGGAAGAACTGGTCGAGGTGCTCCACAAGCAGGGGAAGCCGACCGAGTATCACCTGGTCGACTCCGACTACGGCCACGATTCGTTCCTGGTGGAGCCGGAGAAGTTCACGCCGAGGATCGTCGAGTTCCTGGATCGATTGGCGGGTGATTAGCTGGTCGGGGCGGTATTATCAAAAGGGCAGCAGATGGTCAATCTGTTGCCCTTACTTTTCCGCTTTGCTTTTTTAGATTCTCTTCTCCCAGTCGGGGCCGTGGGCTTCGATTGTGGTTTTGCCTTGTCTCGCTTCTCACTTCAAGATTCTAAACCGGCGGGTCGCGTCCCGCCAGACGTCATACTTTTGCCCGGCAGCAAAAGTATGCAAAAGTGCCGTCACCTAGCGGTGGGCATGTCTCGCGCGATTACTCTACCGATCAATCCACAAAACAGGCAATGACCGAGGCCTTGCCTTTAGCAACACTACGGGGCCCTATTTTACCGGGCCACCGGGGTCTCCGAACATAACGCCGCCGGGAATGCCAACTTTCTCTACTACTATCAAAGTACGCAGGTCGAAAAACCCAGGCCATTCTGAGGCGACATTTTGATGGGGTTTTGATTTGTCTCACATCGCACCTCGCACTTCACGCTACTCTTTGATTGTGAAATGTGTAGACCTGACCCCTAACCCATACTTCAGTTTTTGTCTTTGTTTATCCCTCCCCGTCGAGTGCCGCCGAACAGAATGAAATGAATCCGGGAACACGAAGAAAAATGTCTGAGCGTCAGCGAGTTTTTTTCTTCGCCGGATTGATTTCATGGCGTGAGGGAACCCGCCGTTGCGCGTAGCGCTATGGCGGGCAAACGGAGGGTCGCTTTCTTTTG
>JAHEEU010000247.1 GCA_024640545.1 Geobacteraceae bacterium | reverse complement strand
ATCGTCGATCGTTACAGCGCCGTCGTCGAGGGCCGGCAGTATGTGGGAGTGGAAGTCGATCATAAGTTGAAACTGCGATGGGCAAAGGAACGCAAGGCGGCCATTGAGCCATGGAAACCTTACGTGCTCCCTCCCCTTGAGAACACGTTGTACTGTGTCCGCTTATAACAGAAATGCACCATTGATGAAAGGAAAACAAGGCGTGTGTGGCCACGCCCGTTCGTTTCGACCTTTTCATTATTGAGTGGGTAGATACAAGTATACCCCAGGTCAATCTAGAAGATCCAACGCCCGCGACCGCCAGGAGAGTACCGCCATCTGAATGTGCATGCGATCAGCAAGACCGGGAAATTCGTCGCGAATGACCTCAGCAGCAAAAGCAGCTAGGAAGCGGGACTTCAGTTCGGCACGGGCGCGGTCCATGCCGATCTCTTCGTAGGGGACTGAGGCGAAGAGCAGAAAGCCGTCGTCGGGGATTCGGCCCGTGCGCATGTTGGCTTCTATAATGCCTGCGGCTTTGCGGATCGGATCAGCCAGGTCGGGGCTGTAGGGACCGATAATCAGGGCGAGGTTGGGGGTGTGGAGAAAATCGAAACCGCGGCCCAAACAGATCATCCACTCACGGTGCTCAATTTCGAGCAAACGACAAGTGCTACGCACCTGTGCGATCCACTTCAGATTCCCTTCCAGCAGAGGCAACAGGTCTTGGCGCATCTGCTCGGGCATGTCAGGGTAGAGAGAAGTCAGACGATGGCCGAGGGTATCAGCATCAGTCGGCGAAATGCTTGCGAGGTCAAGGGCTTCGTCGTCAAAGCCATGAAATATCAAGGCATCCTCATCGGTTTCGTAACCGCAGAGGATCGGATAGACGGTGTCATGGCCGGCACCAAAAATATGCTCAGCCTGCCGCTTGATGACCAGGCAATGTTCGAGGGCTGCCGCGGTATTGTAAGCGAAGCCGGCGCATCCACGATTAGTGTCGCCACGGGAGAAGTGGTAGGTAATGAAGATCAACACCCGGCGACCGCTGGCCACTGTGCGGTAAACACTCTCGGCGAGAACTTCGCCCAAATGTGGCCAACCCAGATCGAACATACCACCAAGGTTGCGAATGGGCTGAATGATGCCTGGGGGGGTGCTTGTAGCGACCGGTATGTTGATGCGCCCATCCATGCATTTGAGCACGATGATGGCTGTTGGATGTTTTGCCAGATAGAGCTTTCGAGCCAAGTAGGCCTCGGGACTGCGAAACTCCGAGGTATGGCGGCGAGCCAAATCCAGTAGCCATTCGATACGTTCAGCGATCGGCCTGTGATGGATGCTCATGGTCTCCTCCCAGTCAGTGGTGGCAGATCAATGCATTAAAGACAGCTGATATAATAACGAATCTGTGGGATTAATACATATTCTAATTTTCTACAACTCCTATAATTGTGAGAATAAGGCTGGCCCGTAAATTCACACTATCACTCGGAATTCGCAATGCTGAGATCCTATTTTTCTCCAAATCCCATGACGAGATGAAAATCTAGTTGCGTTCTGGGCTTCAAAGCCCGGTTAAATAGATCAGCAGCGGCAGCAGGAAGGTGGTCATCAGGCCGTTCAGGCCGATGGCCAGGCCGGCCACGGCGCCGGCCAGCCGGTTGATCTCGAACATCCGCGCCGTGCCGATGCCGTGGGCGGCGGTGCCCATGGCGAGACCGGTGGCGGCGGCAGAGCGGATGCCAATGAGCCGGCAGAATTCCGGGCCGCAGACCGCGCCCAGGCAACCGGTCAGCACGACCAGCGCGGCGGTCAGCGGCGCCACTCCACCGATTTTTGCGGTGATGCTGATGGCGATTGGCATGGTGACCGACTTGGGCGCCAACGAGAGGATCACTGCACGGCTACCACCGAGCAGCCAGGCCAGCCCGCAGGCGCAGACAATCGAAACCAGCGAGCCGGCGAAGATGCCGACCAGGATCGGCCGCTTGTGCTGCAAGATGTCGGCGCGACGCTGGTAGAGGGGAACGGCCAGGGCCACGACCGACGGGCCGAGCAGGAAGAGCAGCAGGTCACCGCCGCGGGAGTAATCGCGGTAGTCGATGCCGCTCCCTTTGAGCAACAGGACGATCGTGACGATCGCCACCAGCACCGGGTTGGCCCAGACCCTGCCGATCCGCCGGTAGAGGAGCTGGGCCAGCAGATAGACCGCCATGGTCAAGGCGATGCCGAACAGGGGCGAGGCGACCAGTTCAGCCCACATCCTTCGACCCCCCGACGTCAAGCTTCTGGGCGATCAGACCGGTCACCGCCATGACTGCGAAGGTGCTCAGGACCGTGGCGACGGTGATCGGCAGCCATTCGGCGGCGATGAGGTCGCCGTAGACCATGACGCCGACACCGGCGGGCACGAAAAACAGCGCCATGTTCGACAACAGCATCTCCGCGGCCTCTTCGAGCCACTTGATTTTGACCAGGCCGGTCCTGAGTGCGATCAGGAGCAGCGCCATGCCGAGGACGTTGCCGGGAAACGGCAGGTCGAACAGGCGGCTGAGGATTTCCCCGCAGAGCTGAAAAAACAGCAATAATGTAAGACCTCGGACCATGCGGTTACCTTCTGCTCGCTCTCGCCCCGGAGTATCAGTTTTCAGTTATCAGCTTTCAGCCTCGTTTCCCAAAACCAGGGACAGGCACCTTCGGAGCCAGTCCCTTGCCTCCAGCCTTCTGTATTCTGTCTCCTGTCTCCTGTCTTCTTTTTCAAGCCTCATCCTTCAACCCGTCGATCAGCGCGGCCACTTCGTCGCAGATGTCCTTCGATGCCGGGCTCTTCTCGAGCTTGAGAAACGTCTTGAAGCACTGGATCGATTCCTGGACCTGCTCCTGGTCGAGGCAGATGTTGCCCAGGGTCAGGTAGGCGAAAGCGAAGTCCGGGTCGAGGGTGATGGCGCGCCGGCAGTGCTTCTCGGCTTCCTTGAGGTCGCCGTTGTCGTAGTGATACTCGGCCAGGTTGAAATGCCCCTGCGGATCGTCGGGATCGAGCGCCAGCGCCTTCGCGTAGCAGTCGCGCGCCTCGTCGCTGCGTCCGGTCGCGAAACAGACGTCGCCGAGGGAATGCCAGGCAAAGGCGGAGTCGGGATCCTGCTGCAGGGCCGTGCGGTAGCAGGCCTCGGCGGCGTCCACCTGGTCCTGGTGGAAGTGAATCAGGCCGAGGCTGACCCGGGCGTCGGTCTGGGCAGGGTCGCGTGCCAGGACCGCTTCGTAAACCCGGCAGGCGTCGGCGGGACGGCCGAGCTCGAAGTA
>JAHEEU010000246.1 GCA_024640545.1 Geobacteraceae bacterium | reverse complement strand
TGTTGGCCGACGACAGTATAACGATTCAAAAAGTTATCCAGATCACCTTTGCTCATGAGGATTATGAGCTGACGATCACCGACAACGGTGATGCCGCATTGATCAAGGCCCAGGAAATCAAACCTGACCTGGTTATGGCTGATGTCTACATGCCGGGAAAAAACGGTTACGAATTGGCGACTGCAATCAAGCAGGACCCCGCTCTGCAACATGTCCCGGTGCTGCTCCTGGCCGGCTCCTTTGAGCCTTTCGACGAAGAAAAGGCCATGAACTGCAAAGCTGACGCCTGGATTGAAAAACCCTTCGAGTCACAGAACCTGATCGACAAGGTTGCCGAACTGCTCAGCGCCGCCCCGGGAACGCCGCAGCTCGAAGTTTCTGCCCCCGCCACGCCTGAGACGGCCGAAGCTGCTCGTGACGAAATCGTAATTGAGGAACCCCTTGCTGCCGAACCTGCCATGACCATCGAGCAGGATGATCCGTTCGCCGATATCTCCTTTGAGGAAGAACCTCCCGCCGCCGAGCCGGAACCGGTTTCAGCTGCGGATGACTGGAGTGACGTTTTGGCTGAGACGTCTACTGAGCCGGCTGTCGAAGAGCCCCCCGTCTTCGCCGAGGAAGCCGCTGAGGACTTCACCTTCGCCGAAGAGCCGTCAGTGGTCGCTGATGTCCTCGCACCCGAGGAAGAGGTAAAGTCTGCCGAGACCAATTTCGATGCCTTTGATATGGGTGATGAAGAAATCATGCCGCTTGGCGATGAGGACATTCTAGGTGCCGAAGACCTCGAGCCGGTCATGGAGGAGCAGACCTTGACCCCCTGGTCCCGCGCCGAGACAGCTGATGAGGACTTCTTTGCCGGGCCTGTAGAAGAAGAACCAAAGTTCGAGGAGTCGTTGCCCGAAGATCCACAGGAGTCGGTTCTCCCGCAAGAGGCTATCGCGTCACCTGATGAAAGCGTTTTTGTAGAAGAGCCTGCGGAATTTACCGTTGAGGAGCCCGCTTTTGTCGAAGAGACCGCGGAATTTACCATTGAGGAGCCCGCTTTTGTCAAAGAGGCCGCGGAATTTACCACTGAGGAGCCTTCTTTTGTAGAAGAGACCGCGGAATTTACTGTTGTGGAGCCTGCTTTTGTTGAAGAGGCCAGCGAGTTGGCTGCCCAGGAGCCCGCTTTCATTGCTGAAGCTGTGTCGGAGGATGAGTCGGTCACTTTTGCGAAGCCGGAGCCGGCTCCGGCTGCTGCCGCCGTGGTTGACGTCGAGGCAAAAACGTCTGCCATGAGCGAAGCAGAGCTCGAGGAGGTCATTGAAAGGGTCGTGACGAAAGTCGTCGAGAAACTGGCCGGGTCGATTCTTGAGAAGGTCGCCTGGGAGGTCGTCCCCGATCTGGCCGAGAATCTGATCCGTGAGGAAATACGTAAAATCAAGGACGCCGCGGCCTGACAGGAAATTGCGGCCGATAGATTGACCTGTGAAATGGGGATTGCTAAAATCCCCATTTCCTTTTGTCGGCAGTTTGCATGACTGCCGAAATAGCCATGCTGGAAGGATGCGACCCCGATGGAAGAGAAGTTAAACAAGGGCTACGAACCGCATGACGTGGAGCGCAAGTGGTACCGGAGGTGGGAAGAGGACGGCTGCTTCTGTGGTGATGAAAAGTCTGCCAAGCCGCATTACTCGATCGTGATTCCGCCGCCGAATGTAACCGGCGTTCTGCACATGGGCCATGCCCTAAACAACACCCTCCAGGATATCCTGGCGCGCTGGAAGCGCATGCAGGGTTGTGAAGTCCTCTGGATGCCGGGCACTGACCACGCCGGCATTGCCACCCAGAATGTCGTTGAGAAGCAGCTTGCGAAAGAAGGGCTCGACCGGCATGCCATTGGCCGGGAAGAGTTTATCAGGCGTGTCTGGAGCTGGCGGGAAGAGTCCGGGGGGCAAATCATCGAGCAGCTCAAGCGCCTCGGTGCATCCTGCGACTGGGCGCGTGAGCGCTTTACCATGGATGATGGGCTCTCCACGGCGGTCCGAGAGGTCTTCGTGCGCCTCTACGAGGATGGCCTGATCTACCGGGCCAACCGCTTGATCAACTGGTGTCCGCGCTGTCATACCGCGCTCTCTGACCTCGAGGTCGAGCACGAGGACAAGAAGGGGCATCTCTGGCACCTGCGCTACCCGGTCATCGGTACCGACCGTTACCTGATGGTGGCGACAACCCGACCGGAGACGATGCTCGGTGATACGGCCGTTGCTGTTCACCCAGAAGATGACCGATATAAAGAGCTGGTTGGCAAAAAAGTCTTGCTGCCACTGGTGCATCGCGAGATTCCGATCGTTGCCGACGACTATGTCGACAAGGACTTTGGCAGCGGTGCGGTGAAGATCACCCCGGCCCATGATTTCAATGACTTCGAGCTTGGCAAACGACACGGTCTGGAGCAGGTCAACATCCTTGACGAGTCGGGGGTTATCAACGAAAATGGCGGTCCTTACCGGGGGCAGGAGCGCTACGAAGCGCGCGCCAACGTGGTCGCCGACCTGGAAAAGCAGGGGCTGATCGAAAAGATCGAGGACTATGCCAATGCCGTCGGCGAATGTTATCGCTGCAAAACCGTGATCGAACCCTACCTGTCGCTGCAGTGGTACGTCAAGGTCGGCCCCCTGGCCGAAGAGGCGATCAAGGCTGTTCAGCAGGGTGACACCCGCATCGTTCCGCAGCAATGGGAGAAAACCTACTTCGATTGGATGTTCAACCTCCAGGACTGGTGCATCAGCCGGCAGATCTGGTGGGGACATCGCATCCCGGTCTGGTACTGTGCCGACTGCGAGGAGCTGACCGTCAGCCGCGAGGATGCGTCAACCTGCGCCCATTGCGGCAGCACCGAAATCAGCCAGGACACGGATGTCCTCGACACCTGGTTCTCCTCGGCACTCTGGCCTTTTTCGACCATGGGCTGGCCGGAGCAGACCGAGACACTGGGCAAGTTCTACCCGACCTCCTGCCTGGTGACCGGCTTCGACATCCTGTTCTTCTGGGTGGCCCGCATGATGATGATGGGGCTGAGGTTCATGGGCGAGGTGCCCTTCAAGGATGTCTACATCCATGCCCTGGTGCGTGATGCCCAGGGGCAGAAGATGAGCAAGAGCAAGGGTAACGTCATCGATCCGCTGCACGTCATAGACGAATACGGTGCCGACGCCTTCCGCTTCACCCTGACCTCTTTTGCCGCCATGGGGCGCGACATCAAGCTGTCCACGGAGCGCATTGCCGGTTACCGCAATTTCTGCAACAA
>JAHEEU010000088.1 GCA_024640545.1 Geobacteraceae bacterium | reverse complement strand
CCGGGTGCGGCAATCACCATGTCGTGCAGCATCTCCAGGGGGTCTGGGAAGAGGGCGAGGTGAACGGCATCCTCTACGCTCAGGGCATCGGCCCGACCACCGGATACCCGGCGCTTGACCTCGATGAGCAGGGTCCACCCGTCAAGGGCTTTCTACTGACCTCAGCCGACTTGCCGGCATACTGGCCGGCTCTCGATGCATTCGAGGGGGCAGGCTACCGTCGGGTCAAGGCTTCCATCCACAAACAGGACGGCGCGACGGTCGAAGCATACCTCTATGCCCTCGACAAGGATCTCATCCCCTAATAACCCCATATCCTGATAAACAATTAAGTCAAAAATAATAGATGAACTGACATCAGCACTGAGTATTTGGGGTCAGGTCTACACATTTCACATTTTTTGCAAAAATGCTTTTTTTGTGAAATGTGTAGACCTGACCCCTTTTCCCTATGAACGACTCAACAATCGCAATTCTTCTGGGAAGCTGAGTTGTCATGACGGCTTCCTGTGGTTCTTGGTTTGATTTGCTCGCATCCTGGGGCGGTTGCGCACGGCATGCTTGTCATATGCTTTTCCAAAGAGTAATATCAGTCACTTAAATATGACAAGTAACCGTGGCAACGGAAGTGATAAATCGATGAACATTCTCCAGGTCGAGGCGCTGCGCAAGGCTTACGGCGAGCTGCAGGCGGTCAAGGGTATCTCTTTTGCGGTCCGCAAGGGTGAATGCTTCGGCTTGCTGGGCCCGAATGGCGCCGGTAAGACCACGACCATCCGCATGCTCTACGGCTACACGCCCCGCGACGCCGGCAAGCTGGAGCTGTTCGGGCTTGATATCGACCGGGACATCCGCGAGATCAAGCGCCGCATCGGCATCTGCCAGCAGGAGGATTCGCTCGATCCCGACCTGACGGTGCATGACAACCTGGTCGGCTATGCCCGATATTTCTCTATCTCCAGGCAGCAGGCGGAGCGCCGCGCCGCTGAGCTGCTCGAGTTTTTCGCTTTGAAGAACCGGGCCGCTGACCGGATCTCGGTGCTGTCCGGCGGTCTCAAGCGCCGTCTGATGCTGGCCCGCGCCCTGGTCAACGACCCCGACCTGCTGATCCTTGACGAACCGACCACCGGCCTCGACCCGCAGAGCCGGCAGCTGCTCTGGGAGAAACTGGCCACCTTGAAAGGGCAGGGCTTGTCGATCCTGCTGACCACGCATTACATGGAAGAGGCCGAGCGTTTGTGCGATCGCCTGGTGATCGTCGATCATGGCGAGATCCTGGTCGAAGGCAAGCCTGCGCAGCTGGTGCGTGAGCGGGTCGGCCATTCGGTGCTGGAAATTGCCGAACCGGACCAAGCCGTGCGCGCTTTCCTGGCCAGCGAGCCGTGCCGAGTGGAGGACCTGGGCAATCGCCTGCTGGTTTACCTCGATGACGGCGACCAGCTGTTCCTCAAGCTGACCCGCGAAGTGCGCGCAGAAGGCTGCACCCTGCGGCCGGCCGGCCTCGAAGACCTGTTCCTCAAGTTGACCGGAAGGGAGCTGCGCGAATGAACTGGCCGCGTCCTTCCCAGATCAGTCACCGCACCCTGCGCGTCTGGCAGCGCAATTTCAGCGTTTATCGCCGCACCTGGCAGATATCCTTCCTGCCGCCGCTGCTCGAGCCGCTGCTGTACATCCTCGCCTTCGGCGTCGGCCTGGCCGTGATGGTGGGCGAACTGCAGTACGCCGGCCGACCGCTCTCCTACACGGTGTTTATCGCCCCGGCACTGGTCTCGGTGGCGATCATGTACAACGCCTTCTTCGAGACCACCTATAACAGCTTCGTCCGCATGTACTGGCAGAAAACCTACGATGCGCTTTTGGCGACGCCACTCAACCTCGAAGAGATCATCCTCGGTGAAATGCTCTGGGCCGCGACCAAGTCGGTGATCGCCGCAACGCTGATGAGCATCGTCATCTCCCTGTGCGGGCTGTTCGAATTTCCCGGGGCCCTGCTGCTGCTACCCCTCGCCGCACTCGGCGGACTGCTGTTCGCGGCGCTGGGCATGATCTGCACGGCCCTGGTGCCGGGGATCGAGATGTTCAACCTGCCGATCTTTCTCGGTGTCACGCCTATGTTCCTGTTCAGCGGGACCTTCTTCCCGCTGGAGAACCTGCCCGGTTGGGCGCAGTCCGTGGCCCAGCTGCTGCCTTTGACCCACCTGGTCGCCCTGGTGCGCGGTAGCGCCCTGGAGTTCTGGTCGGGGTCGCTCTGGTTCAGCCTGCTTTACCTGCTGGTCGCAACGGCTATCCTTTTGCCCCTGGCGATTGCCCTGATGGTCAGGCGTATCGTCAGGTGAAGCGGTAAAACGGAAGACAGAAGGCAGAAGACGGAATTGAGAATGAATTTTTTATAAGCGCGAGAGGGGCAGGAAGCCATGAACCATAAAATCACCAACAGCCAGAATATCTCCAAGAACTGCCTCGTCTGCGGAATCGACAACGATTTCGGTTTGAAGACCCGCTTCTACGAGACCGACAACAACGAGCTCATCGCCGTCTTCAAGCCGATGGCAGAGCACCAGAGCTACCCCAATGTGACCCATGGCGGCATCTCGGCCGCCCTCCTCGACGAGGTCATCGGCCGGGCAATCATGATGACCGCCGACAGCAATACCTTCGGCGTGACGATTGAACTGAAGGTCCGTTACAAGAGGCCGGTGCCCACCGCCACGGAGCTCAAGGCGATCGCCCGCATAACCAGGGACAACGGCCGGATCTTCGAAGGGACGGGAGAGCTCTACCTGCCCAACGGCGAAGTGGCTGTCGAAGCCGAGGGCCGTTACATGAAGCGGCGACTCGACCAGATCACCGATACCGAGTTCGTCGACAACGAATGGTTTGTGCCGCAAGAGGAACTGCCGCGGGAAATCTCGCTTTAGACAAAGTCTCGGGCGGGCCTGGCTGCGAGGCCGTTGACTTGTCCTGACCCGTAATGCTTTCCAGCCCCGGAGTCGCCATCCATGCTCACCCTGTTCGTCAACGTGTTTCTCAAGATCTTCATGATCTTTACGCCGTTCTTCGTCATCTCGGCCTTTCTCTCCCTGACCAGGGAAGAGTCCCGGGCCGAACGCCAGCGGATTGCCGTCAAGATCACCCTGGCCGTGGGCCTGACCTGTTTCGTCCTGTTCCTGTTCGGCTCCTACATCTTCGCCCTGTTCGGCATAACACTCGATGCTTTCCGCATCGGTGCCGGGGCGGTGCTGTTTATCTCGGCGGTGACCCTGATCCAGGGCAAGACGACCGTGGCCATGCAGGATGCCAAGGAGGATGTTGCCGTGGTGCCCCTGGCGATTCCGATCACCGTCGGCCCAGGGACTATCGGCGCGCTGCTGGTCATGGGCGCCGGGCTCAAGAGCGCACCCGAGAAGATCACTGCCTGCCTGGCCCTGTTGTGTGCCGTGCTGGCGGTCGGCGGCCTGCTGATTGCCGCGGGCCGCACGGAGCGGTTCATCAGCCAGCAGGGCCTGAACATCCTGACCAAGTTGACCGGGCTGTTCGTCTCGGCGATTGCCGCACAGATTTTTTTTACCGGCCTGAAGAATTTCCTGGCGTGATGGGGAACAGGCCTTTTTCAGTAAAGGGATAGTCATGAAAATCACCTTCCACGGCGCCGCCGGCACGGTCACCGGCTCCCAGCACCTTGTCGAGGCCAACGGCAAGAAGATCCTGCTCGATTGCGGCCTGTTCCAGGGCAAACGCAAGGAGGCCTTCGAACGCAACCGCACCGAGTTCTGCCCGAGCACCGAGATCGACGGCCTGGTGCTCTCCCACGCCCATATCGACCACTCGGGGCGCATCCCCTGCCTGGTCAAAAACGGCTTTGAAGGCAACATCTTCTGTACCTCGGCGACCCGCGACCTGTGCGCCGTGATGCTCATGGACAGCGCCTATATTCAGGAAAAAGACGTGGAGTTCGTCAACCGCCGGCGCCAGAAGAACGGCCAGCGGCTGTTTGAGCCGCTCTATACCAAGCTGGATGTGGCCAGGGGGATGGAGCAGTTCGTGGGCCTGAGCTACCAAAGGCCGTACCAGCTCTTCCCAGGCATTCAGCTGACCCTGGTTGACGCCGGGCACATGCTGGGCAGTTCCCACGTGCTGCTCGACATCGACGACCGGGAGACCGGCCGCTCCAGCCGCCTCGTGTTCAGCGGCGATATCGGCCGGCCGGACATCCCGATCATCCGCGACCCCGTGCCGATCACGGCAGGTGCCGATATCCTCATCATGGAGAGCACCTACGGCAGCCGGCTGCACCCGCCGTACCCCGAGTCGGAAAAGGAGTTGCAACGGATCGTCACTGAAACCGTCAGCCGCGGCGGCTCGCTGCTGATCCCGGCCTTCGCCGTCGGTCGCACCCAGCAGCTGGTCTATGCCCTGCACAAGCTGTACAACGAACAGGCCATCCCCGATATGCCGATCTTCGTCGACAGCCCGCTGGCCACCCGCACAACCGACATCTTCCGGCTCCACCCGGAGGTCTACGATGCCGAAACCCGCGAATTCCTGTTGGCCGACGACGACAAGAACCCCTTCGGTTTCGGACGCCTCAAGTACACCCAGACCGTCGAGCAATCCAAGGCCCTCAATGCCCTGAAGGTCCCGGCGATCATCATCAGCTCCAGCGGCATGCTGGAAGGCGGCCGCATCCTCCATCACCTGCGCAACCGCATCGGCGACCCGCGCAACACCATTCTCATGACCAGCTGGCAGGCCCCCAACACCCTCGGCCGGCTGATCGTTGAAAAGGCCCAGAAAGTGAAAATTTTCGGCGAGGAATTCCCGGTGCGGGCCAAGGTGGAGGTCCTGGAAGGTTTCTCCGGCCACGCCGACCGCGCGGGGCTGCTGGATTTCGTCCGGGTCATGCAGCGCAAACCGCGCCAGACCTTCATTGTCCACGGCGAAGAGGAATCTTCCGCGAGCCTGGCCGATGCCCTGCGCGTCGAGCTGGGGCTCAAGCAGGTTGTCATCCCGGAACCGCAGCAATCTTTCGACGTATAAGCCAGGCTCCTGAATGTCCGGTGGCCTGAGCGAGACGCTCGTTGCTCGAACCCAACGGCAACATTCTTTTCACAACTTGTTATAATGATTGGGATCAGAAATCCGACTGAAAGGAAGTGACATGGAGCTCCGCAACACCCGCACCACGATCCTGAATACTGGAACCCCGGATGAAAAGCGCAGCGAGATCCGCGACTACTTCAACAAGTCCTACAGCATCGACGAACAGCTCTACGAGACGCTTGCCGATGACGAGGCCTTCTACCTGCGGGCCGAGCCGTTGCGTCATCCGCCGATCTTCTATCTCGGCCACACCGCGGTTTTTTATATCAACAAGCTGATCGTCGCCAGGATCATCGAGGAGCGCATCAACCCGCGCTTCGAGGCGATGTTCGCCATCGGGGTCGACGAGATGTCCTGGGACGATCTCGACGAGGCCAACTACGACTGGCCGACAGTCGCCGAAGTCAAGGCCTACCGTAACCAGGTCCGCACGCTGGTGGACGGGTTGATCGCGACCATGCCGCTGTCGCTGCCCATCGACTGGGAGAACCCCTGGTGGGCGATTATGATGGGCATCGAGCACTCGCGCATCCACCTGGAGACCTCCTCGGTGATCATCCGCCGGCTGCCCATCGAACGGGTGCGCCAGCTGCCGCTCTGGGAGACCTGCACCGAGTCCGGCGAGGCGCCACAGAACGAGCTTCTGCCGGTGGCCGGCGGCAAGGTGAGCCTCGGCAAGAGCAAGGACCACCCTCTCTACGGCTGGGACAACGAGTATGGCCGGCATCGTTTCGAGGTCGAGGATTTTGCGGCCAGCAAGTACCTGGTCTCCAACCACGAGTACCTTGCGTTCGTCGAGGCCGGCGGCTACCGCACTCCCGCGTTCTGGACCGACGAGGGGCAGCGCTGGCTGAGTTTCGCCAAGGCCGAGCAGCCGTTGTTCTGGATTCGGGACGGCGAGGGCTACCGGTTCCGTACCATGGCCCGGGAGATTGCCATGCCCTGGGACTGGCCAGTGGAGGTCAACCAGCTGGAAGCCAAGGCCTTCTGCAACTGGAAGGCGCAGCAGACCGGCCTGCCGATCCGCCTGCCCACCGAAGACGAATGGTACCGCCTGCGCGACCTGCACGATATTCCCGACCAGCCCTACTGGAAGCAGGCCCCGGGCAACCTCAACCTCGAGCACTGGGCCTCTTCCTGTCCGGTCAGCATGTTCCGATTCGGCGACTTCTATGACCTCATCGGCAACGTCTGGCAGTGGACCGAGACGCCGATCTCCGGTTTCGACGGTTTCGAGGTCCACCCCTGGTACGACGATTTCTCCACGCCGACCTTCGACACCCAGCACAACCTGATCAAGGGCGGCTCCTGGATCTCCACCGGCAACGAGGCGACCCGCGATAGCCGCTACGCCTTCCGCCGCCACTTCTTCCAGCACGCCGGGCTCCGCTACGTGGCGGCAGAGCAGTCCGTCGAAGAGCCTGAGGCGATGTATGAAACCGACGATGCAGTAGCCCAGTACTGCGATGCCCACTTCGGCCCGGAGAAGTTCGGCGTCAGGAACTTCCCGGTCCAGCTGGTTGAGATCGCGGTCGCCGCCATGAAAGACCGGCCGAAGCGCCGCGCCCTCGACCTCGGCTGCGCGGTCGGCCGGGCCAGTTTTGAGCTGGCTAAGCATTTCGCCTTCGTTACGGGGATCGACTTCTCCGCGCGTTTCATCCGCATCGCTCATCAGCTTCAGGAAAAGGGCATCATTCACTACCAGCTGCCGGAAGAAGGGGAGATCGTATCCTTCCACGAACAGCGCCTGAGCGACTTCGGCCTGGGCGGGGCCGGACAGAAGATCGAATTTTTCCAGGGAGATGCGCACAACCTCAAGCCGCAGTTCACCGGCTACGACCTGGTGCTGGCCGCCAACCTGATTGACCGGCTCTATGACCCGGCGCGTTTCCTCGGCACGGTCCATGAGCGGATCAACCCGGGGGGGCTGCTCGTGCTCGCCTCTCCCTACACCTGGCTGGAGGAGTTCACCAAGAAAGGGAACTGGGTCGGCGGCATCCGCCGCGCCGGCGAGCCCTTCACCACCCTGGAGGGGCTGCAGGAGCAGCTGGGAGCGCATTTCCGCCTGCGCGGCGAACCGCGCGACGTCCCCTTTGTGATCCGGGAGACCGCCCGCAAGTTCCAGCACACGGTCTCCCAGCTGACTGTCTGGGAGAAAACCAGCTGATGAATGGGGGCTTTGACCTCGAGCGGGCCCGTCGCGAAACCCGTGGCTGCGCACAGCGGATTCACTTCAACAATGCCGGTGCCTCGCTGCCGCCGGCCCCGGTCGCCGACGCCCTCTACCTCTACCTGCGCGAGGAGGAAGAGCAGGGGGGCTACGAGGTCATGGCCCGGCGCGCCGCCGAACTGGACAACTTCTACGCGGCCAGCGCGCGCCTGCTGAACTGCTCTGCCGCAGAGATCGCCTTCTCCGACAGCGCCACCCGGGCCTGGAACGCCGCCTTCTACGCCTTCGATTTCAAGCCCGGCGACCGGATCCTGGCCGGCAGCGCCGAGTACGGCAGCAGCCTGGTCGCCCTGCTGCACCGGGCAAAACGGCGGGGCGTCGAGATCGTCTGGGTGCCGGACGACGAGCACGGCCAGATCGATGTCACCGCCCTGGGAGAGCTCATCGATGGGCGAACCCGGTTGATCTGCCTGACCCACGTGCCCTCCGGCAGCGGCCTGGTCAATCCGGCTGCGGCGGTCGGCGAGGTGGCAAAATCCGCAGGCGTTCCTTTTCTGCTCGACGCCTGCCAGGCCCTCGGCCAGCTGCCGGTCGATGTCGAACAGATCGGCTGTGACCTGCTCTGCGGTACCGGCCGCAAGTTCCTGCGTGCCCCGCGCGGCACCGGGCTGCTCTACGTGCGCTCGACGCTCCTTGAACAGCTTGAGCCGAATCAACTCAATCACTATGCAGCGGAGCTGGTGACCGTCGAGCGCTACCGGATGCGCTCCGACGCCCGGCGCTTCGAATGCTGGGAGCGCAGCTGTGCCGGCCAGCTGGCCCTCGGCGTTGCCATCGATTACGCCCTCGGCTGGGGACTGCAGCCGGTCAGCGAAAGGATCGGGCAGCTTGCTAACACCCTGCGCCGGGAGCTGGCCGACATCGACGGGGTCACCGTGGCCGATCCGGGTCTCCAGAAATGCGGTATCGTCACCTTCCATGCTGCGCAAGTCCCCGCCGAACAGCTGCAGCAGCAGCTCGCCGCCCGGCAGATCAACAGCTCGGTCGTGCCCTTCTCCGCCAACCCGGTCAGCGCCGCACGGCGTCGCCAGCCGCCCCTGTTGCGCGCCTCCCTGCATTACTACAATACCTCGGAAGAGATCGAGCGCTTCGTCGCCGCCCTGCGCCAGCTGCTGTGAAGAGCAAGTCTCAAGGCCGCGGCTTGCCGAGCATGCGCCACGAGACCAGCAGGAGCACTGTCAGGAGGACACCGAAATAGCCGGCGAACCAGGGCAGGGAATCGACGAAGACCTGGTTCTTTATCAGCACCTCGCTCATGTCCGGGTGTGACTGTGCGATCCGTCCGCGCAGCCGGGCGAGCAGCAGCGCATAGAGAAGGCCGATCCCGCCGTAGCCGAGGTTGAGAAACAGCCCCTTGAAACTGAGCACCGTGGCCCGCTGTCCGGACGAGATGGCCTGGTTCAGGTAATAGCTGGTGAAAAAACCGACCAGGTAAAGGCTGCTGAACAGCAGCAGTGCCGGCAGCAGTCCGGCCCAGGGCCAGACGAAACAGATGCCTATCAGGCCGAGCTGAATCGCTGCAGCGGTCAAAATCAGGTTGAAGAGCGGTGAGCGGTGAACGGTCAAACGCCTGGCCAGCCCAGGCATGACGAAGCCGAACATGGCCAGGAGCGAGCCGAATACCCCGAAGAGCGCTTCCGGAATCTCGATGACTCGGTAATACTGACTGTCCATGGTCATGATCATCCTGATCACGCTGTCGCAAAGCAGCGCGAACAGCATCACCGCCAGCACGAAGGGTGTACGAAAGAGCCACCGGCCGGTCTGCCAGACCAGGCGCACGGCGGTCCGGATCGGCTGGCTGCTGGCCTTCGACCGGTCGTCCCGGACATCAACCTCGCGCATCCGCAGGGTTGTCAGCAGGGTCATGATGGCCGTCACCAGGGTAAAGTAGATCGGCAGGCGCAGCGTGGTCTCACTGGTGATCCGCCAGGAGAGGCCGACCCACTGGAACAGCTGCTGCAGGAGTTCGGGGTCGTATAGTACGCCGCCCAGGGTCATGGCGACGACGAAGCCGGCCGACTGCAGCTGGATCTGCCGTTCAAGCACCCGCCCCCAGTCGCCGCCGCCTTGCTGCTGCAGGCTGTCGAAGGCCAGCGCCTCGTCGGCGCCGCTGGCTGCTGCTTCCGCCATGCCGCTCAAGACCCGGTTGAGGACAAAAGCCCAGAACAGCAGGTCGAGGTTGTCGCGCGGCACAAAAGCCCAGAGTGCGATCTCAAGTACCATCAGGAATCCGGCAAACACCAGTAGATTGCGCCTGCCGAAGCTGTCGGCCAAGGATCCGAATGGAACCTCGCACAGCACGATGGTTGCCGCCCATACGGCGTTCAACAGGGCAAACTGGGCCAGGGTCAGGCCGAAATCGAGGAACAGGATGGAGAAGACCGGATAGTAGAAGCGCGCGTTGAACAGCACGCGGAAGATGATGAACAGGCGGACATTGGGAATCCGGAAAGGGGACGTGTCAGCCGCCATCATTGTGCGTCATCCGTCGGGGGAAGTTGTCCGGCCCGGTTTACCAGGGATATTGCCGGCACATGCCGGCCATCATTCGCCGGCCGCCAGGTCCAGGGGGAGAATGCACCCCGGCTTGTCATTGCCCGGGCTGTTGACCGCCAGGGTGACCGGGTGTTCCGTCAGCAGGTCGGCCGGGTAGGGGTGAAACAGCTCCGCCAGGCGTCCGAGATCGTCGGCGTCACGGTCGAGCCAGAGGTCGAACTCTTCACTGTGCAGGATCACCGGCATGCGATCGTGGAATTTTTTGACCAGGCCGTTCGCCGCCGTGGTCAGGATGGTGCACGTTTCGATGTCCTCACCCTGTGGCGATTTCCATTTCTCCCACAGCCCGGCCAGGGACATGACGCTGCCGCCGTGCAGGCGAAAGTAGTGCGGGACCTTTTTCTTGCCGGTATGGTGCCATTCGTAGAAGCCGCTCGCCGGAATGATGCAGCGCCTGGAACGGAACGCCTGCCTGAAGGATGGTTTTTCATGCACGGTCTCGCTGCGGGCGTTGATCATCCGGTTGCCGACGGTCGGGTCTTTCGCCCAGGAAGGGACCAGGCCCCATTTCATGGTGACCAGATGGCGCAGATCATCATGGTTTTGCCGGACCACGGCAACCTGCTGGCCCGGAGCGATGTTATAGCGCGGGGAGACTTCGGGCAGCGATGCAAGCCGGTAGACTTTCATGAGCTGCTCCGCCGGATTTTCAAGTACAAATCGACCACACATATTTCAAGATTAATCGGTCAAGGCGAATATGCAATCGACACCCTGAAAAAGGCCCGGCTCCCGGCATGACCGGGCATCCTTGACGGCACATTTTTCTGACATTTTGGCATGGCCGCGTTATTATCATAAGGCTTTTCCCGCTGCCTGTCTCTCGAGGAGAATATATGGACCAGACCAAGGATGAAGAACCGATCCTGCCGCGGCTTTTGGCGAGCAATGCGCTGCGCGCCAACCTGACCAAGCACATGACGCTCAACCAGATGGCCGACCACAAGGCGTCAATGATCATGACCGCGGCCTCCCTGATGCTGACGATCTCGGTGACCCAGTATGACAAGCTCGACTTCGAGACTTTCGTCGTCCTGATTGCCACCGGCGCCCTGGCGATTCTCTCCTCCATCTTTGCCATCATCCCGGCTCTGCACGTCAAGGGCGTACTGAACGTCTTCTATTTTCGCTCTTTCGCCCGGGTCAGCGAGGAGGAATTCAAGGAGGTCTTCAAGGCGACCATCGCCGACCGTGACCAGCTCTACGATGCCTACCTGAGGGAGATTTATTACCTGGGCAGGCACCGGCTGACCCACAAGTACCGGTGGATCCGCAACGGCCTGTGTGCTTTGCTGATCGGTCTGGCTCTAGCCGCGCTGCTGACCGGGATGCGCTTTTTCTAAGCCGCTTGTGCTGATTAGAGAACCGTAAAGACGTTGAAAAATAGTGGTTTTTGCTTGCACAGCACACAAAAAGTGGTAAATGTAAAACTAGGTTAACTGTCAGCGGAGGTGTGCCATGCCCGAGCATGCATTTCTCAGCAGAAGGGACCGCTCATACATCGATGTCATCCTGATGGACGGCACATACCACCATTTCTCTCCACATGTGCTGAACGTCCTGATACAGAGCCAGCGCGTCCTCAAGTTCAAGCGTAACGGAGGCTGGGCAACGATCGGCATCGACCCGGTCAGGCTG
>JAHEEU010000245.1 GCA_024640545.1 Geobacteraceae bacterium | reverse complement strand
TGGCGTTCAAGAAAGCTCTTGAAGCGGCCAGCCCGGTTCTGCTCGAGCCGGTCATGAATATGGAGATCACGATTCCTGACGAATGCGTCGGCGATGTGATCGGCGATATGAACTCCCGGCGCGGCAAGGTGCTCGGCATGGATCCCCAGACGGGCAGCCAGATCGTCAAGGCCCAGGTGCCGATGGCAGAAGTTCTCAAGTATGCCCCGGAGCTTCGCTCCATGACCTCTGACCGCGGGCTCTTCACCATGGAGTTTTCACATTATGAAGAGGTCCCTTCCCACCTGATGGCGAAGCTGCTGGAGGGTTTCAACAGGGAGGAAGAATAGCGCTCAGTCAAGATGCTTGGCGCTAGCGGAATGATTGGGCCACCGACAAGGGAGGATTGTTATGCCAGACAAGGATCGGTTCACTTCTCACGACAAGGATGATTCCCCGGCGTACCGCCGGGGCGATCGAGACGCATCATCAGAAGCGGGTTTAAGTGACGATGATCTCCCGGAAACCGACTTTAGCACCCTCTTTCCGGAGGGCGAGCACTCGATGGAAGAACCGGAACAGGATGAGCCCGTCGCGACAGTGGCAAGAGGAGCCCATGCGAAAACGCGCCTCCTGCCGCTGCTTCTGCTGCTGGTGATTGTCGGAGCTGCCGGCGCTTATTTCTTCATGGACCTGGGTGGGTCCACTTCTGTGCCAACTGTGGTGGTGCCTGCCCAGCCAGGAACGAAGTCATTGCCTTTGCCTCCGCCGCCCGCCCCGGTTCCAGTGGACCAATCCCAGGTCGAGCCGGCCGCCAAAAATGTCACCGTGGCGGTTCCTCCACCTCCCTCCCCGGTTGAGGAAGATGCAAAGCCCCAGGAATCGACCGGGTCCCAGTCAGCCGATCTCGCGGTTGCCGAACCGTCGCCTTCTGTTCCGGTTGCAGCCACAGCGCCCCAGGATGCCGCACTTCAGCCTGAACCTCCCCCGGCTTCAGATCCGCCCGCTGCTGCCAAAGCAGTGACGTTGTTACCGCAGGCGGAAGATGGCGCCTACGCTTTGGATGCCGGTTCCTATCTGCTGGAGTCGAACCGGAAGGCTCTGGTCGAAAAAATCAAACAGCTCGGTTATGAGCCCCTCGTCACACCGCTGGACGCCACCCTGAACATGACGCGTCTGCGCCTCGGGACCTTCAGCAAGAATGAAGTGCAGGAAGCGCTTGCCCTGGCTAGAACGATCGAGCCTGGCTCATATAGTATGCCAGCCGGCGAAGGCTACGTTATCTATGCCGGGACATTCCTGAAGCGTGACAATGTCGATAAGTTGTCCCGGCGGTTTGCCACGGAAGGGATCAAGGTCTACGCCGAGCCGGTTCAAGTGGTCAGGACCCTGAGCCGGGTCCGCTTCGGCCGTTTTGCGACCAGAGAAGATGCCCTCGCCGCGTCCCGAGAGGTCGGTGCCGTCGGTTTGCAGGCGGAAGTGGTCAAGGCGAAGTGAATTCCCCCGGACTAATGATGGCAGTTCATCGATTCACAATGACGTCATGACAGAAAACCAACGAAACACCGTGCGCTTGAAGGTCTCGGCCGAGATCGCACGAATCGTCAAACCGGGAGCCCCCCGCGATGTCCAGTTGGCGGCAGCGCGGGGGGCTCTGCCCCTCGCCGGGAAAGATCTTCTGACCGTCCTCCTGTTTCTCTGCAGTAGTCAGGATGCAGAGATAAAAAAAACTGCAGTCGCATGCCTCTATGAATTGCCGACGTCAATCATGGTTGCGGTCGTCAAGGACGCGACTCTGCATCCGCAACTGCTCGAGCTCCTGGTCAGGGCGAAAAGCGGTGATGCTGAACTGATGAGCAGGGTTATCATGCATCCGGCGGTTTCACAGAAAACGCTCCTCTCGCTTGCCTGCAAAGCCCCGCCTGAAATTCTTGAACGCCTGGCCGGCCACGAAAACCTGCTGTCGCGAAACCCGGCCCTGATTGAGGCGATTATCGCCAACCCTGCCGCCGAAAAGGCCTTGAAATACAAGCTCGGCTGGCGGGAGCCGGAATCGGGCGAACAGGCGGATTCCCAACCGGAGTCGACCGACGATGCCGGTGAAGATGTCGATATGGATGAGGGCCGCAGCCACTCGGAACTGGATTTCCTGATGGAGGAAGCGGAGCAGGGTAATCTATCCAAATACCAGATCGCCCTGCAACTCAAGGTGGCGGAAAAGATCAAGATGGCCTTGACCGGTGACAAGGAATGGCGCTCGATCCTGATGAAGGAGGCAAACAAGCTGGTACAGGCTGCCGTCATGAAGAATCCCAGGATTACCGACGGTGAGGTGCTCATGGTTGCCAAGAACAGGACTTCGAGCGATGATGTCATACGAATCATTCTGCTGAACAAGGATTGGCTGAAGAACTACGAAATCAGAAAGGCCCTGGTGACGCATCCGAAAACACCCTTGCCGAAAGCCCTGCGTTTTGTGAACGGCCTGACGATGAAGGATATCAAGAACCTGGCGCGCAGTCGCCAGGTTTCCAATATCATTGCGACTGCGGCACGCAAGGAGCTGGAACTGAGGCTCAAGAAAACAGGTGGTTGAATGAGCAAAAAGAATCGGGAAATTATCGCTGTCTGCACCAGCAAGGCCAAAGGCGAGCGCAAGACCGACGCCGGTCAGGGCGATCTGCTGGCGGGGTTCGGCCTTGCCGGTGACGCCCATGGCGGCGACTGGCACCGCCAGGTCAGCTTGCTGGCCATCGAGAGCATTGACAAAATGCGTGCGGCCGGGCTCGATGTGGGTCCTGGCGATTTTGCCGAGAACCTCACGACGCGCGGGATTGATTTGTATGCACTGCCGATCGGGACTAGGTTGCAGGTCGGCCGGACCGCGCTGCTGGAGCTTACCCAGATCGGCAAGGTCTGCCATGATCGCTGCGCCATCTACCACCAGGCCGGTGATTGTGTCATGCCGCGCGAAGGGGTCTTCGCAATCGTTTTGCAGGGTGGCAAGGTGAAGGCCGGCGACGAAGTCGTTGTCCTTGAGCCGGCCAGCCCCCGAGGGGAGCAGTGAAAGCGCCGGCAGTATACCGCATAGGCGTTCTGACCCTGTCAGACAAAGGCGCGCGGGGCCAGCGTATTGACGAGAGTGGCCCGGTGGTTGGCGAACTGCTGGCAGGGGTCGGCCAAGTGACCCAGGTGGCCCTGCTTCCGGACGACATCGCGTCGATCGCCAGGCTGCTGATCGACTGGTCTGACCGGGAACGCCTCGATCTGATCGTAACGACTGGCGGTACCGGGCTGACTCCGCGTGACGTTACGCCCCAGGCCA
>JAHEEU010000087.1 GCA_024640545.1 Geobacteraceae bacterium | reverse complement strand
AGAAGACCACCAAGCGCCTGGGCACCGTGCGCAGGTGCCCCCAGGAGGAGTGCGACTACCAGGTGACGCTGGTCGAGCCTGAGCAGAAGGCGGAGAAAACCGCCCCCGTCAAGCCGGCGGCAAAAAAAGCCGCCCGCAAAAAAGCCTGAGTCACCGCTTGCTATTTCCATTCAAAAACGGCCGGGCTGATTGCCCGGCCGTTTTTGTCACGCGGTGAGCGCCTTGAAACACTCGCCCATGCTCGGCAGTGGACACGAGTCATAGATTCAGGGGATACTTAAGCTCTGCCGTTCGGAGCGGCTTCACCCAGCAACAGATTGCGAAAAACCTCCATGACACCTGTGACCATTATCGGTGCCGGCCTGGCCGGCTGTGAAGCGGCCTGGCAGATAGCCCGGCACGGCATTCCAGTCGATCTGTTCGAAATGCGCCCCAAGCGCATGACGCCCGCTCACCAGAGCGACCGCCTCGGTGAGCTGGTCTGTTCCAACAGTCTGCGCGGCACCGGCATGCATAACGCCGTCGGCTTGCTCAAGGAGGAGCTGCGCCGCTGTCAAAGCCTCTTGATCGCTGCGGCAGACGCCCATGCCGTGCCGGCCGGCGGGGCTCTCGCAGTTGACCGCGATGCTTTTGCCGACCACCTGACCAGGGCGATCACCAAGCAACCGCTCATCAACCTGCAGCGCCGCGAGATAACCGACATCCCCGAAGACCGCCTGGTCGTTATCGCCAGCGGGCCGCTGACCTCCGATGCGCTGGCGGGCAAGGTCGCCGCCTTGACCGGCCAGGAGCACCTCTACTTCTATGACGCCATTGCCCCGATCGTCGAGGCCGATTCAATCGATCGGGACCGGGTCTATGCCGCCTCACGCTACGACCGCGGCGGCGCCGATTACCTGAACTGCCCATTTGACAGGGAACAGTACCTGGCCTTCGTCGATGCCCTTTGCCGAGCCGACAAGGTCGCTCCGCACGACTTCGAGAAGGCCATCCACTTCGAAGGATGCATGCCGATCGAAGTCCTCGCCGAACGCGGCGAGATGACGCTGGCCTTCGGTCCGATGAAACCGGTCGGCCTGCGCGACCCGCGCACCGGCCGCGAGCCCTTCGCGGCACTCCAGCTGCGCCAGGATAACCGCCACGCCGACCTCTACAATCTGGTCGGGTTTCAGACCAAACTGACCCATCCGGAGCAGCGGCGGATTTTCCGTACCATTCCCGGGTTGGAAAACGTCAGGTTTGCCCGTCTGGGCAGTATGCACCGCAACACGTTTATCAACGCGCCAGCATGCCTGACTGAAACCCTGCAGCTCAGACAAAACCCGAAGATCTTTTTTGCCGGACAGATCACTGGTGTCGAAGGTTACGTCGAATCAGCTGCCAGCGGCTTTCTGGCCGGGCTTTCTGCCGCCGCCTGCTGCCAGGGGGACCGCTTTCAGCCACCGCCGCCGACTACGGCGCTCGGCGCCCTGCTCAATTATCCCGCCACTGCCTCTGCCCAGGGCTTTCAACCGATGAACATCACTTACGGCCTCTTCCCGGAACTCGCGCAAAGGCTCCGCAAAAGACGCGACCGGCGCCAGGCCCTGGCTGACCGTGCGCTGGTCGATCTCGAGACGTGGCGATCCTGCCTGCCTGAGGCATCTACGGGATTGCCATGACCCTGAATACCTGCTAAGTTCAACAATTAACAGCTGAAAACCGTACCGAGCCGCGGCACAGCGGCATCCCCATGCGCAGAGGTGACCTCCGGTGGCATTCACAAGCCCATCCGTCAAACTGGTCGATCCACGTGACCTGCTTGAAATGCTGCGCCAGCACCCGCTCACCGCACCCTTCAACCTGGCTCTCTATTCCGAGCAGCATGGCCGCAAAGGCCTGCTGCAGGCAATCCGTGAAGCCTGTTCTCCCTTCGACAACGAGACACTCTGCACCGCCGACTGTTTTAAAACCTGGGAGGAAAGCCTGCCTCAGGCCCTGCTGACCAACCAGCCGGTCGTGCGCTCCTGCCCTAAGGGACTCCTCGGTTTCATCATCCCGCTGCCGGGGGACAAGGGCTTGCCCGATTGTCTGATCGGCGGCGGCGTCCCTGAACGCAAGACGGCGACCAGGCCCGGTGCGGATGATGGCGACCTTTCATCGACCGCCGGGGTTATCATCGAAGCCGGAGTCTCCCGGCTGCCAAGCCTGTCGGAGGCTGAGGCTGTCGCCGAAGAGATCTTCCGGGCCTTGCCGCGCCTGCTCGACCAGCAGGTGTACACCCTCAGCCTGGCCCGCACCACCAGGCGTCTTGAAGCGGTCCAGAAACTGGCGCGCGACCTTGCCGACAGCAGAGACAGCGAGCAGGCTATGACCATCGTCAGCGAGGCCCTGGTGGTGCTGTTCAATCTGCCCAGAGTCCTGATCGTTCTCCAGAAACCCGGCCAGACCATGACGGTACATTCGACCCTCGGTCTCGCCCCGGACACCTTCCGGCTTGACCAGAAACGCCTGGCCGGCTACCTCGTCAAAACCTCCGGTCACCCGGAGACCCTGTCAGGTTCCGACCTGGAGGCGCTGTTCCCAGGTCTTGAGACCCGCTCCGCCTGCATCTTCCCCCTGGTGGAGAATGAAACCCGCTACGGCGCCATCGCGATCCTCGATGTCGAACTGCACGGTCGTGACCAGGCGTTGATCGAGCTGCTCGTCAATCGCCTGGCAACCCGCCTGGAAAGCCTCAAGACTGCAGAGGGGCAACTCCGTGAGCGGCGGTCTTCGGCCCGCCTCGTTACGATGGTCAGCGCCTTGTCCCTGGTCGACAGCCGCCAGGAACTCTACCGGCAGATTCTTGAGCTGTCCGCCGAACTCCTGACGGCGACCAGCGGTTCGCTGATGCTGCTCGATGCCAACGACGGCACCCTGAAAATAGCGGCCGCCAAGGGGATGACCTCTTCACTGGCCAAAGCCATGTCCGTCTCCTACGGCGAGGGGATCGCCGGACGGGTTGCGAAGAGCGGCTTTCCGATGCTCGTCAATGATATCGAGCAGGACAAGCGGATTGCGACCAGGAACCGGCCGCGGTTCAAGACCAAATCATTCGTCAGTCTCCCGCTTGAGCTTGAGAACCGCCTGATCGGCGTGCTCAACCTGGCGGACAAGAGCAGCGGTGACAACTTCACCGAAGCCGACCTCGACCTGGTACAAACCTTCACCAGGCATGCCGTGCTCATGCTGAAACGGGTCGCGATCCTGGAGAAGGCCGGCCAATTCGAGAAGCTTGCCATTACCGATCCGCTGACGGGCCTGTATAACCGGCGCTTCCTGGAGAACCGCCTGCAGGAGGAATTCAGCCGCAGTCAACGCCAGAAGCAGAGTTTCTGCCTCATCCTGAGCGACCTGGACAATTTCAAGATCTATAATGACGTCTGCGGACACCTGGCCGGCGACGACGCTCTGCGCAAGGCCGCCCAGCTCATGCGGCGCTGCGCCCGCGACATGGATATCGCGACGCGTTACGGTGGCGAAGAATTCTGCCTGGTCCTGCCCGGCACCGACAAGCAGGAATCGGTTGTGGTCGGTGAACGCATCCGCCGCGCCATCGAGGCCGAAAGCTTTCCCGGCGAAAGTCACCTGCCCCTCGGCCGCCTGACCACCAGCCTCGGCGTCGCGGCTTTCCCATCGGACGGCGTGACCGCCGACGAACTGATCCATGCCGCCGACCTGGCCCTGTATCGCGCCAAGGCCCTGGGGCGCAATCGCCTGGTGCTTTACGAACCGTCCATGGAGAACCAGGCCCTTCTGCCGCATCACGCGTCGCAAGACAACTGAATCATCGGAAACTTTCATGCCGCACTCCCCGCACGAGATTGTTCTCGCCTCGGCGTCTCCCCGGCGCCGCGAGCTCCTGGCCCAGGTCGGCATCAGCTTTCAGGTCGTGCCCAGCGAAGCCGACGAGACCCTGCTGGCGGATGAGACCCCGGAAAGCCACGTGGTGCGCCTCAGCTGCGACAAGGCCCTGGAGGTTGCCCGCCGGCCGTATCAGCGGGGGCGTTGGTTCATCGGCAGCGATACCGTCGTCGTGCGGGACGGGGTCGTCCTCGGCAAGCCCGCCGACGCGGCCGAGGCCGCCGGCATGCTCGCCAGCCTCTCGGGGCGCAGCCACCGGGTCATCTCGGGCTATGCGGTCCTCGATCGGCAGAGCGGCCGCATGCTCAGCGACGCCGTCACCACCTGGGTCTTTTTCAAAGATTTGACAAGCCGCGAAATCGAAGGGTACATTGCCACAGGAGAACCCTTTGACAAGGCGGGTGCTTACGCTATCCAGGGAATCGGCGCTTTCATGATCCCCCGCATCGAGGGCAGCTATACCAACGTGGTCGGCCTGCCGCTCTGCGCAGTGATCTCCGCCCTGGAAGAGCTGGGCGCCGTGGAGATGTTCGGAAGTTCAGACTGAGACCTTATGGATATTGCCGCCAACATCACAGCCATCAGGGAGCGGATCAGCGTCATCTGCAATAGCTGCGGCCGCGATCCGGGCCAGGTGCGGCTGGTCGCCGTCTCGAAAAAGAAGCCTACCGCGGACATCGAAGCCGCCATCGCCGCCGGGCAGCCGGTCTTCGGCGAAAGCTATGTCCAGGAGTGCGTTGCCAAGATCGACGCAGTGCAAGGCGCCGCCGAATGGCACTTCATCGGCGCCTTGCAGAGCAACAAGGTGAAGTACCTGCGCGGCAAGGTCGCCATGATCCACTCCGTCGACCGGCTCAGCCTGGCCAAGGAGATCGATCGGCAATGGGGCAAGCACAAGGACTGCGTCGACATCCTCATCCAGATCAACCTCGGGGAGGAAGCGAGCAAGGCGGGCACCACGCTTGCCCAGGCGGTCGAGCTGGTCCGCCAGGTCGCGCCCCTCAGGCACGTCCGCATCAGGGGATTGATGGCCCTGCCCCCCTGGTACGACGACCCCGAACACGTTCGCCCTTACTTCCGGCAGCTGAAGCAGCTGGCTGAGCAGATAGCGGCCCTTGACCTGCCGAACGTCTCCATGCAGGAGCTCTCAATGGGCATGAGCCACGATTTCGAAGTGGCCATTGAAGAGGGTGCGACCCTGGTCCGCGTCGGCACCGCCATCTTCGGTGCCCGTTAGAAAAGAGCCTGGAGGCTTTAAAGCTTACAGCCTTACAGCTTACCCCCCTCTTCCGCGCTTGGCGCCATTGGTTCCGACATGTCCATAAACACCTTTCTCTTCGACCTCGACGGCACCCTGGTCGACTCGATCCCTGACCTGGCCAAGTCCGTCAACCTGCTGCGGAGAGAGCTCGGGCTGCCACCGGTCACCGCGGAACAGGTCCGCTCCTACGTGGGGGACGGGGTCGGCCTGCTCCTCCAGCGCGCGCTCCCCAAACAGCTGTACAGCCAGGAGCTGCGCAACCGGTTCATGGAAATCTATACCGAACACCTGACCGACGAGACCCTGGTCTACCCGGGCATCATGGCGTTCCTCGAGATGCATCGCAACCGGCCGATGGCCGTGGTCACCAACAAGCCGCAGCTGCTGGCTGAAATCATCGTCGAGCGCCTCGAACTTGCCCGCTTCTTTCAGGATGTCATCGGAGCCGAACTAACCATGCAACGGAAACCGCATCCGGACATGGTCAACCATGCCCTGAAACGGCTGGGCAGCCGGCCTGACCGAACGGTGCTGCTCGGCGACCACCATGTCGACCTGCGCGCCGCGCATGCGGCCGGGGTCAAGTCATGCTTCTGTGCCTGGGGCCTCGGCCATGACGACGGCCTGCGGGCCGACTTTTTGGCCGAGACGGCCGCCGACCTGCCAGGGCTCTTTCCCGAGGTCGAGTGCTCTTGAGCGAAGGCCGTCTGACCCAGAAGGACGTGGCCCTCTTCTTCTTTCCCCTGCTTCTCAACGTCCAGTTCATGAGTGTGTCCCACTCGATCATCAATGCCGGCCTGGCGCGCCTGGAGCATGCCGTGGTGCTCCTTGCCGGGTTCTCCGTGGCCATGGTCCTGCACCTGTTTGTCGCCTCGCCTTCCTACCAGAACCACACGATTACCATCGCCATGGTGCGCGGCCGCAAGTCACTGGTCGCCATGACCCTGTTCGTCCTGCTGATCGCCGCCTGGGTCTCCGTGCTGCTCGCCCTGCTTGCCTTCAGCCCGGTCGGCACCTTTATTCTCGACCGCGTCCTCGGCGTCACACCGCCGGTTGCCGCCGGCGCCCGCGAAGCGCTCGGCCTGATGGTCTTTCTCCCCTTCATAACCGGCATGCGCGGCCTCTGCCAGGGGCTGGTGATCCGCGCGCGACGCACCGGCCTGGTCTCCCTGGCCACGGCGGTGCGCATCGCCATGCTCTTTGCCTATCTCTGGCTGGGGCAACTGTGGTTCACCGGCACCGCCGTGGCCGCTTTCGCCCTGCTCGGTTGCGTCGGCACCGAAACCCTGGTGATTGCCGTTTTTGCCTGGCGGGTCAAACTGCCTGCGGCACAGGATGACGAACGCGGCTTTGCCGAGATTTTGCGCTACGGGTTACCACTGGCCTATTCGTCCGGGCTGCAGCAGACGGTGCCGCTGCTGATCAACGCCATCATCAGCCGTCTGCCGGACGGCACCCTGGCGCTGGCGGCATTCGGTGTGATTCGCGGCTTCCTCTTCCTGCTGGCCGGACCGATGCGCAACCTGCAACAGGCTTACCTGACCCTGGTCACCGATGCTGCCGACAACACGGTCCTGGTAAGATTCTTGATCAGGGTCAGCTGCGGCATGGCCCTGGTCATGCTGCTGATCGCCTGGCCGCTGAACGCACCGGTCCTCGGCTCCATCATGGGCCTGGATGACGCCATGCGGCACTACATCGCCTGGCCGCTGACCATCTGCGCGCTCTTTCCCCTGATCTATGGCGCCGCCAACCTGCTGCGCGGCTGGTTCTCCGGCGCCCACCTCACCGCCCGGCTCGGTCGTTCAACCTTCTACAAGGCCCTCCTCATGGTCGTGCTCTGGCCGCTGATCGTCATCCCGCCGCTCCCTCTGCCCGGAGTCGCCGTGGCCATTTTCCTGTTGCTCGCGGCGGAACTCTGTGAGGCGGGCTACCTTTACCGGCAGCGCCGGGCGCTCCTTGCTGACCGGGGGCTTGTCCCGCTTGGGGCCAAGGCGTTACAATCCAAACATGGCAACAGGTGACCGGAAACATCCCTGCCCGGACTGCCGCCAGTGCCAGTGGTGCCCGGAGGACCGCTGTCGGCTGTGCCTGAAGAGCGCGACTGGATGCCGCAGGAAAATGTCCATGGCCGAGCAGATCGCCCTTTACGAGCAGATCAACGCACGCGACCGTGACAAGACTTCCGGCATCTAGGGGACTGTCCGGCTTTCGATCCCCCGGGGCGCCGGCCGCTTGCCGCTCGTTTCGCAGCAGCATCCAGCCGGCCCCAGGTTTTTTACTTGGCAAATCAATCAATATCCTTAGAATGGAGTTGTTTTCCTGTAGTATGCTGACTTACCTCCGGGAGGGATGCCTGTGCAATCCGACATGATCATCAAACTACTGAACGGCAACGAGCGTCACGGCATTCTCCAGCAGGAGTTCGACCCGACGTCCGGCCACATCGACTTCTTCTGTAAAACCGAGCAGCGCCACGGGCTCATCCCTCTCGACGACATCTGTTTTATCAAATTCCTCGGCACGCCGAACCCGCCCGACCCGTCCCTCGAGGAGTCAATCGTCCAGAACATTACAACACTTACCGGCGACCGATTCCACGTGCGCTTGGGAAAAGACTGCAGAGATTCATCCCGGGGCTTTTTTGGACAACCGGCCGCCAGCGATGCCGATTTCAAATCGATCTACTTTACCGCCAAAGGCTGCAGAAACCGCAGTCACGACCAGCCCCTTGGCGAAATCCTCAACAAGCTTGGGCTGGTACAGGAAGCGGACGTCGCAGAAGCCCTGCAGGAACAAAAGCATCTGCGGGGTCGCAGGGTGGGCGAGATCCTGGCTGACCAGGCAGAAATCCCTCAGCCTTATCTTGAACAGGCCATCGACAAAATCACCGGCAAGGGGCACAAGAAGACCCAGCTGCGGGTCGGCGAGATCCTCATCGAGGCCGGCCTGGTCACCCGCCAGCAGATCGACGAGGCCCTGCTGAAGCAATCCCTGGGTAAGCGCAAGCAGATCGGCCGGATTCTCATCGAGCGCGGCCTGATCAACGAAAACCAGCTCCTCGTGGCGCTGGCCGAAAAATTCCGACTGGATTTCGTCAATCTCGATGAGATCGCCATCAGCCAGGAGGCGCTCGGCAAAGTCCCGCAGAGCATGATCGAGCGGATGCAGATCCTGCCGATCGCCCTGCATGACACCCGGCTGACCGTCGCCACGGCCACCCCCACCGATCACACCATCAGCGAAAGCCTGCGTTTTGCGACCAACTGCCAGATCGAACTGGTCTGCGCCAGGTCCACCCAGATCGGCGAAAAAATCGCCGCCCTCTTCGACCGGGGCGAAGACACCATCAAGGACCTGATCAACGAGCTCGCAGAGGTAGTGGTTGAGGACGGTGAGGTGCCTGAACTCGACACGATCACCGAGTCGGACTCCAAGGTTATCAAGCTGGTCAACAAGGTGCTCCTCGACGCCCACAACAAGGGCGTCTCCGATATTCATTTCGAGCCGGGACTTGGCCCCCAGCCTCTCAGGATCCGCTACCGCAAAGACGGCATCTGCTATACCGTCCACCAGATCGCGGCGTCCTATAAGAAGGCGGTCATCTCGCGCCTCAAGATCGTTGCCAGGCTTGACATCGCCGAGCGCCGCCGGCCGCAGACCGGCAAGATCGTTCTCAGGAAAAACGACAAACGTATCGAATACCGGGTCGAAATCACTCCGACGATCGGCGGCCAGGAAGACGCCGTGTTGCGGGTTTTGTCCTCGGTGCGCGGGTATTCTCTGGATGAACTCGGCTTCTCCGCCAGCAACCGGCAGCGTTTTAAAAAACTGCTGAGAAAACCTTACGGCATCATTCTCTGTGTCGGGCCGACCGGCTCCGGGAAAACCACCACCCTGCATTCGGCCCTGGCCGAGATCAACACCCCGGACACCAAGATCTGGACCGCGGAAGACCCGGTGGAGATCACCCAGAATGGGCTGCGCCAGGTCCAGGTGAATGCCAAGATCGGCTTTACCTTCGAGGAGGCCCTGCGCTCTTTCCTGCGGGCCGATCCCGACGTCATCATGATCGGCGAGATGCGCGACTCGTCAACCGCCAAAACAGCCATTGGGGCTTCGCTGACCGGCCACCTGGTTTTCAGCACCCTGCACACCAACAATGCCCCGGAGACCGTGGTCAGGCTGATTGAAATGGGCATAGATCCGTTCAACTGTTCCGACGCCCTGCTCTGTATCCTGGCCCAGCGGCTGGCCAGGCGGCTTTGCAAGCAGTGCAAGGAGCCCTACCACCCCAGTCGTGAAGAGTATGCCACTTATGTCGAAGTCTATGGCGCCAGGGAGTTCCAGGAAGACGACATGCCGGAATTTTCCGAGGACCTGACCTTGATGAGAAAAGTCGGCTGCGAGGCATGCGAAGGGCAAGGCTACAGCGGCCGGATTGCCATCCAGGAACTGCTGGTCAATTCGCCCGAGATCAAGCGTGCGATCAAGTACAACTCCAAAGTTGAAGAGATCAGCGAGATCGCCATAAGTCAGGGGATGAGAAACCTGCGGATGGACGGCATCCAGAAGATTTTCCAGGGGCTGACCGATCTGCACCAGGTCAATCAGGTATACATTTAACAATGACTACGAGAATATGGTAAATTATCAGAAGAGTGGCGCATGCCTGAGCGCGTATCACTCGAAAGGTTGCCACCATGTCCTCGCGCAATGCCAGAATCGTGCTGGTCGTGGCGATCATCATCCTGATCGTCGCTTTTTTCGCATTTGACCTGCAGCGTTTTCTGACCCTCGAATATCTCAAGACACGGCAGCTCGCCTTTGCCGAGTTCTACGCCGCCAATCGGCTGCTGACCATCACCATCTACTTTGTTCTCTACGTGGTCGTCACCGCGCTCTCCTTGCCCGGTGCTGCCGTCATGACTCTGGCCGGCGGAGCGTTGCTCGGCTTCTGGTCCGCCCTGGTCACGGTCTCCTTTGCCAGCACCATCGGCGCCACCCTGGCCTTTTTGGTGTCACGCTTCCTGCTGCGCGACTGGGTGCAGGGCAGGTTCGGCGACAAGCTCAAGGCGGTCAACGCCGGGGTCGAACGCGAAGGCCCCTTCTACCTCTTCACCCTGCGACTGGTCCCGCTCTTTCCCTTCTTCGTCATCAACCTGGTGATGGGACTGACCCCGATGCGCGCCTTGACCTACTACTGGGTCAGTCAGATCGGCATGCTGCCCGGGACGATGGTATACGTCAATGCCGGGACTCAGCTCGGCCAGATCGAAAGCCCGGCAGGAATCCTCTCCCCAGGCATCCTGATCTCATTTGTGCTGCTCGGCATCTTCCCGTTGCTCGCCAAGCGCGCCATCGAAATCGTCAATCGCCGCAAAGCCTTTGCCGGCTGGCAGAAACCGGAAAAGTTCGCTTACAACCTGGTGGCGATCGGTGCCGGCTCCGGCGGCCTGGTCTCGGCCTATATCGCCGCAGCCGTCAAGGCCAAGGTCGCCCTGGTCGAAAAGGACAAGATGGGCGGCGACTGCCTGAATACCGGTTGCGTGCCGAGCAAGGCGCTGATCCGCTCCGCGAAAATGGTGGCCTACGCCCGCCGGGCACGGGAGTTCGGGTTCAGGTCCGGACAGGTTGAATTCGAGTTCAGCGAAGTCATGGAGCGCGTGCAGAGCGTCGTCAAGCAGGTCGAGCCGCATGATTCCATCGAGCGCTACACCGAGCTCGGCGTCGACTGCCATACCGGCGAAGCCGTCATCACCTCGCCCTGGACGGTCGAGGTCAACGGCCGGACACTGACCACGCGCAACATCATCATCGCCACGGGTGCCCGGCCCCTGGTGCCGCCGATCAAGGGGCTCGACAGGATCGACTATCTGACCTCGGACAACTTCTGGCAGCTGCGCGACCAGCCGGGCCGGCTGGTCGTCCTCGGTGGCGGCCCGATCGGCTCAGAGATGACCCAGGCCATGGCCCGGCTCGGCAGCGAGGTGACCCAGGTCGAAATGCTGCCGCGCATCATGGGGCGCGAAGACCCGGAAGTCTCCGCGTACCTGCAGCAACGCTTCGAGGCGGAAGGCATCCGGGTCCTGACCGGGCATACAGCAAAGGAAGTGCTCGAGGAGGACGGCGAGAAGGTCCTGATCTGTGATGCCGGTGGCGCGACGGTGCGGATACCTTTCGACCGGATTCTGGTCGCTGTCGGCCGGCGCGCCAACGTGACCGGCTTCGGCCTCGAGAAGCTCGGCGTGAAAATCAGCGGCCACGGCACCGTGGCGGTCGACCCGCTGCTGCGCACCAACTTCCCCAACATCTTCGCCGTTGGCGACGTCGCCGGACCCTACCAGTTCACCCACACCGCTTCGCACATGGCCTGGTATGCCGCGGTCAACGCCCTCTTCGGCAGCGTCAAGTCTTTCAAGGTCGACTACAGTGTCATCCCCTGGGCAACCTTCACCG
>JAHEEU010000244.1 GCA_024640545.1 Geobacteraceae bacterium | reverse complement strand
GCACCAAGGTCGGCGATGCCGTCGAGGTCACGGCACTCAAGGATGTCTTCGGTGCCGCTGATTCGCCCTGGTGTGCCATCGGTTCGATCAAGTCACAGATCGGCCACACCAAGGCCGCGGCTGGCGCCGCCGGATTGATCAAGGCGGCCATGGCGCTCTACAACAAGACCCTGCCGCCGACCATCAAGGTCAAGCAGCCCCAGGATACCGTCACTTCGGCGGGTTCGCCGTTCTATGTCAACACCGAAACCCGGCCGTGGATACCACGGGGGGAGCACCCCCGTCGCGCCGGCATCAGTGCGCTCGGCTTCGGCGGCAGCAACTTCCACTGCCTGCTCGAGGAATACCAATCGGCCAAAACCGCGGCCGACTGGCAGGGCGACGTACAGCTGGCAGCCTTCAGCGCAGCTGACGAGAGTGGCCTGGAAGCCGCCCTGGACAGCTTCCCGGAAGGTGAATCCTGGTCCGAACTGCGCCTGGCCGCCGAGAAGTCCCGGCAGGGGTTCGAACCGGGACAACCCTGCCGCCTGGTCATGGTCGTCGACCGGACGACCTCCAAGCCTGCCTCCCAGGTGAAAAGCGCCCTGGCCATGCTGCGCAGCCACAGCGGTCAAAGCTCCTGGAACACCCCCGACGGCACCTTCTTTGCGAAGGGCGCCTCCGGCGGCCGTCTGGCAATGCTCTTTCCTGGCCAGGGCGCCCAGTACCCGGGGATGCTCAGGGACCTGGCGGTCCAGTTCCCCGAGTTCCTGGATGCTCTCGGCGAAGCGGACCGGGCCTTTGACGTCAACAGTGGTGGCAGTCAGGGCCGCCTGGCCGAATTTATCTACCCGCGACCCGCGTTTGACCAGTCCGGCCGGGAGGAGGACGAGGCACAACTTCGGGCGACCGAAGTCGCCCAGCCCGCCCTCGGCGCTGTCAGCCTGGGGGCGCGTGAAGTGCTCGCCGCCTTCGGTGTGACCGCCGAAGCCTATGCCGGGCACAGTTATGGCGAGCTGACCGCGCTTTGCGCTGGGGGATACTTCGATGTCGACTCCCTGCACGCGCTCTCCCGGCTGCGCGGCGAATTGATGGCCGCCGGCGACGGCGACCGCGGTTCGATGCTGGCGGTCTCGGCTCCGCTCGAACAGGTCGAGGCCTTCCTCCGCTCTTCCGGACTGAACCTGGTCCTGGCCAACCGCAACACCCCGGCGCAGGGAGTCCTCTCCGGAGCGAGTGCCGAAATCGAAAAAGCTGCCAAGCTGCTCGACGAACAGGGCCTTCGCGGCAAGCAGCTCGCCGTGGCCGCGGCCTTTCACAGTGAACTGGTGGCCGGCGCCAGCGGGCCCTTCGGCGAGCGCCTGCAGGCGATAGAGATCAACCAGCCGTCGGCCATGGTCTATGCCAACAGTACCGGTACGGCTTATCCCGAGGCCGCCGACGGCGTCCGGGAGATCCTTGCCGCCCAGCTGGCCCGCCCGGTCGATTTCATTGCCGAAATCGAAGCGATGTATGCTGCCGGCCTGCGCACCTTCCTCGAGGTCGGCCCCGGTGCCCGCCTCACCGGGATGGTCCGGGCGATCCTCGGCGAGCGTGACCACCTTGCACTCGCCATCGATGCTTCCGGCGGCAAGCGTTCGGGAATTCACGACCTGGCCCGCGCCCTGGCGCAGCTGGCAGTGGTCGGCTGCCCGGTTGACCTGGCCCGCTGGGACGAAGGTTATGGCGCTTCCCGCAAGGCAATCAAGAGCAAGAAGCCCGGCATGACGGTCCCCTTGTCCGGCGCCAACTACTTCAAACCACCGCAGAAACGTCCGCCTGTGCTGCCGCGGCCGGTCGCTGCTGCGGCGGCTGCCGCCCCGACCGTGCCGCAGCCTCAACTTGCCCCACCGCCTGCCGGTAGCCAGCACCCGGCAGTTGCGGCATCTTTTGCCGCGTCGGGTTCACTGCAGGAGGCCCTGCAGATGACCCGGCAGAGCATGCAGGCCTTGCAGAGCCTTCAGGAGCAGACCGCGCGCCTGCATCAGCAGTTTTTGTCCGGTCAGGAAGCGGCCACGCGCTCTTTCCTCACCCTGGTCGAACAGCAGGCCCGCATGCTGCAGGGCCAGCCCCTTCGGTCCGTCGCCGAGCCGGCCGTGCCGGCGCCGGGCGCTGCGGCCGCCTCGCAGCTGCAGGCCGTTGTCGCCGACCCGCCCGTCGTGGCACCTGCCGCGACGCCGGCGGCACCCGCCATAGATCGGAGCCGGGTGGCCGGTGTGCTGCTCGCTGTGATCGCCGAGAAGACCGGCTATCCGGAAGAGATGCTGGAACTCGAGATGACCCTCGACGCCGATCTCGGCATCGACTCGATCAAGCGGGTGGAGATCCTCTCCGCCCTGCAGGAAAAGCTCCCCGAGGCGCCGGCGGTCAAGCCGGAGGACCTCGGCACCCTGCAGACCCTCGGCCAGATCATCGACCACCTGAACGCCGGCATGGCCCGGGCCCCGGCCGCCTCTGCCGCCGCGCCGGTCGCAGAACCTGCGGCACCGGCGGCAGCCGCCATCGACAGCAGCCGCGTAGCCGGCGTGCTGCTCGCCGTGATCGCCGAGAAGACCGGCTATCCTGAAGAGATGCTGGAACTCGAGATGACCCTCGACGCCGATCTCGGTATCGACTCGATCAAGCGGGTGGAGATCCTCTCCGCCCTGCAGGAAAAGCTCCCCGAGGCGCCGGCGGTCAAGCCGGAGGACCTCGGCACCCTGCAGACCCTCGGCCAGATCATCGACCACCTGAACGCCGGCATGGCCCGGGCCCCGGCCGCCTCTGCCGCCGCGCCGGTCGCAGAACCTGCGGCACCGGCGGCAGCCGCCATCGACAGCAGCCGCGTAGCCGGCGTGCTGCTCGCCGTGATCGCCGAGAAGACCGGCTATCCTGAAGAGATGCTGGAACTCGAGATGACCCTCGACGCCGATCTCGGTATCGACTCGATCAAGCGGGTGGAGATCCTCTCCGCCCTGCAGGAAAGGCTTCCCGAGGCGCCGGCGGTCAAGCCGGAGGACCTCGGCGTGCTGCAGACTCTCGGCCAGATCATCGACCATCTGGCCACGGCTGGCAGCAAGCCCGCCGCACCGGCTGCTCAGGGGCCCGTTGCCAGCGCCCTCGACCGGGGTGCGGTGGCGACCGCCCTGCTCGCCGTGATCGCCGAGAAGACCGGCTATCCGGAAGAGATGCTGGAGCTGGAGATGGCGCTCGACACCGACCTCGGCATCGACTCGATCAAGCGGGTGGAGATCCTCTCCGCCCTGCAGGAAAGGCTTCCCGAGGCGCCGGCGGTCAAGCCCGAACATCTCGG
>JAHEEU010000004.1 GCA_024640545.1 Geobacteraceae bacterium | reverse complement strand
GCAGGGTCGAGGTCCTGGAACCAGGAACGCAGCGGCCCCGACTTGAGCCTGGTTTGAAACCCCACCACCAGGCGCGCGACCAGGAACCCGCTCGACAGCAGCGTCCACAAGCAGACCGCCATTAGGCCGACATCGGGACGGCCGATGAACAGGCTGCCGGTCAAAAGAAGCAGGTTGGGATTGCGGCGCCCGGTAATCAGCCGGAAGCAGGAGTCGATCGGCTGCCAGCAGAAGATGCCGGAAGACTCGAGAAACTTCGTGAAAACCCCTTCAACCAGCCGGCCTGCGACATAGCCAACCATGATCGTCCAGATGACAAAAGGTGCTGAAAGGCCGAGGATGCTTTGCAGACTCAGCGCCCAGGCGATATACCAGATCGGCGGGAACACCAGGTCGATGACATGATCGAAGATGTTGCCGAAGGTGCTGTAATTGAGCGTGACCCTGGCCAGCTTGCCGTCGACGGTGTCCAGGAAGGTCATCAGCCAGGCGAACACCAGGCCCGTGGCATAGAAGCCATAGTAGAAAAGCAGCCCGGCGAAGATTGAAAAGACCAGGCTCAGGCTTGTCACCTGGTTGGGCGTGATGTCGCAGCGGGTACAGAGCCTGGTAGCCCACTGGGCCGGCACCGGCCAGAGCCACTTGGTCACCAGGTCGGTGACTCCCTTGTAGGAGCCGGCAAACAGGCGTTTCTCGAGGTCCCGGCGATTCTTTGCGGTGATCGGCAGGAGGAATGGCACATCGAATTTGAGCAGCTCTTTCATAAAGGCTGCGACCAGGGTGTCCGGAGTCTCACGGCGCAAGCCCTGCGGATAGTTGCCAAGGCCGTCGTTCGCCAGCAGGGTTTCCATCTGCTCGGCCAGATCCCCGGCCACATGGGCAGCGACCGGCCGAAGCCCTTGCGGGGTGTTTGCCTCCAGGACGATCCCGACATTCGCGACCAGGTTCTTGATGATGCGCTGATCGTAGAGGAAATCTCCGCGCAGCAGCAGGACCGAATCACCTGCGGCAACAGGACCGGCAGGCTCCTGTGCAATCGAGACCCCGGTTTTGCCGAGCATCCGTTCAAGACGTTCGCGAGCGGTCAGGCCCCACAAAAGAATCGGGCTCTCCTGTAATATGCGTATTGTAACTGCCATGATCGATATCGACCTGTCGTAGAGTTTTCCAGGGCTGACATCGTCGAGAACCCGCTGATTTGAGGGCCCCTGCCCGCCAGAAAGACCGGTAGAAAAAAATAGGTTCGCACTATATACTCACTGCATGCCGGAAGTAAAGACAGACACGACACCTGCCGTCAATCATGCTGAAGACGGGCCGAGACCGAACATCCCTGCGACCGGCTTCTCTCTGGCGCACATCTCCGATCTGCATCTGACCACGCTCAAGGAGGCAAGATGCTCCCAACTGCTCAACAAACGCATGTTGGGCTACTTTTCCTGGTGGCGCAAGAGACGCCACATTCATCGCAGCGATATTGTCGAAGCCCTGCTGGTCGATCTGGCCGGGGTCCGTCCTGACCATGTGGCCGTCACCGGCGACCTGACCCATGTCGGCCTGCCGGAAGAGTTCGCCGAAGCCCGGCAATGGCTGAAAAGCCTCGGCGGCCCTGATCAGGTGACCGTTATCCCCGGCAACCACGAAGCCTACGTGGGCAGCGCCTGGATCAGGTCGTGCGCCATGTGGGCTCCCTACCTGGAGTCGGATACCCCGCAGGATATCCCGAAGACCGCCGGCCTTTTCCCGAGCTTGAGAATCCGCGGCCAAATCGCCCTGATCGGCCTCTGCTCGGCCAGGGCCAGCCTCCCCTTCCTCGCCGTTGGCAGCCTCGGCAGACAACAGCTGGAAAGCCTGGCCACCCTGCTCAGGACGACCAGGGAGCAGGGTCTTCTGCGGATAGTCCTGATTCATCACCCGCCGGTACCCGGCACGATCAAATGGCGCAAGCGCCTGGTCGACAGCAAGTCCTTTGTTGACGTCCTGGTTCGACACGGCGCGGAACTGGTCCTGCATGGCCATACTCATTATCCCACATTCTCAGAGATCGCAACCCCTGGCGGCAAGATCCCGGTGGTCGGGGCACCCTCCGCATCGGAGCTGAACCCCCGCTCAGGGCACTGCGCCAAGTATAACATTTACCAGACTGGGAGCGACGGTCAGCTGACCATGTCCGTCCGGGGCTATTCGGAGGCCCTGGGGCGATTTGTGGCCGAACAGGAAACAACTCTGGTTCTTCCTCACCATGAAAGTGGTTCTTGAGTGGTTTGGTGGTGTTCGGGGTCAGGTCTACACATTTCACAAAAACTGTACCAAAGTTTGCGAAGTGAGAAGCACGCCAAGTCCAAAGCTTCTATCTGAGACATAATCAAAACAAGAGCGTGTCCTATTTGCCCTTGAAATCTGTTACCCATGTCCCTTGATTTTTTGTTACCTATGGCCTTGACTCGTACAACCGCTCCTGCGAAGGCATTTCTTGTGCGAGGCAAACTGGCATCGAGAAACGATCCTGCCGTTGAACTCACATCCTGCGCTTTGTTAGTCCTGGCAGCGTGCCAACCGGGGACAGTCCCCAGGCGGAACAGGGATTGGCTCCGAATGGCCTGTCCCTTCCCGCCGCCTAGGGAACCCTGAGCAACAACCACATCCCCATCAGGGTGATGATCGCCAGGGGCAGCAGGGTCGAAAAGGCTGGATGAAGGCCGAGGAGCAGACCCATGTACCCAAGGGCCTGGTCGAAGTAGTAGTAGGAACTCCCGACCACGGCCCCGAGAGTCACCCTTCTCCCTGGGTTGGCATCCCGCGCCGTGCCGAAGACGAAAGGCAGTGAGAAAAAAATCATCGCCGCGACCTTGAGCGGCAGGGTGGTTTTCTGCCACAGCTCCAGGACGTATTGATCGGCATTCTGGCCCCTCTCCCGCAAGCCCCGTATGTACTGGTACAACTCGTCGAGGGAGAGCATGGCCGGAGTGATGCTGAGGATATCCACCTGCCTGGTGTTGAGGAACACATCCAACGGCAAGACGGGGATTGACTTGTCCAGGACATGCTGTTCGGTAAAAGTGATCTGCCTGGCATCGCGCGCGACCCATTGGCCATCCTGGTCGATTTCCGCTTCACGGGCCGTGACGTAACTGGTTGGCTTCCCCTGCTCGTCGAATTCATAAATGCTGATATCGGTGAGCACCCCTCCGAAAGCGGAGGAACGCACATTGATAAAGCTGTGCTTGTCACGGGTCCAGAACCCGCCGCTGGGGAGGATCGAGCCGACCTCTGAAAGAGCCAGCTCGCGATCGACTTTCGCCTGGCGTTCAAGTGTTGGGACAACAAACTGGGCGAGCAGAAGCACTCCCAGCATGATCACGCTGCCGGCACCCAGCGCAACCCGGGCAACCCGCAGTACGGAAAAACCGCAAGTCCGCATTGCCAGCAGCTCGTCACCGTTGGCCAAGGTGCCGAGGGCGACAATACTTCCCAGCAGGGAGCTGACTGCGGCGACGTTCAAAACGCGACCGGGGAAGGTATAGGCCACGTACTTGAAGGCATCACCCAACCGGTAGCTGCCCTCGCCGACGTCATCCAGTTGGCCGACCAGTTCCAAAATGGAGAACAGGGCCGTCAGAATCAGGAAGACCAGCAGCCAGCCGAACGCCAGGCGGACACTAATGTAACGATTGAGTATTCTCATGGATCCTTGCAGGGTGTTTTCCCCTGCGGCGATTGCAACAATCAGTGTGCCTGGCCGCCCGACTTGCCGCTGACTAGCAGCACAGCTACCAGCACGGCCAGCAGCATATGGGGCCACCAGACCCCAGGGAAAGAGACGACCACGCCCTGCTCCACCCAGTTCTTTGCCACGGCGGTCAGGTTGTAGAAGATGGCAAAAATTACCGCGGCGATAAAAACTTTCGCAGATTTCCCCCGTCGTGGCACAGTACGGCCGAGAGGGATGCCGAGCAGGCCCAGGAGAACCGTTGCAAAACCGGTAGAAACTCGCCACTGGAATTCTGCCCGGTCCTCTGCTTCCGAAGAAGTAGCCAGGCTGGAAGTTGGCGCTGCCTTTCGTCGATAGCCGATGGAGTCTATCTGCTTTGGGACCAGCGGCAAACGAAAGTCCTGAAACCTGAACAGCCTGGTCTTGCTGTCGTCCCCGGCCAACTCGTAATGATAGCCGTTGCGCAGCACGATGTTCTTTTCCGCGGACACCGCGTCGGTTTCCTGCCAGGCCTCGCTGGCATGGGTCACCTTGAGGAGCTTGCCGACCCGCTGCTGGATAAAAACCCCTTCAGCCCGCTTCTGGTCTTCGTCGAGGCCCTCGAGGAAGACTACGTACTTGCTCTGGCCTATTTCATGAAAGCGCCCGGGTCTGAGACGGGAGAAATCGAAGTTTGCCTCGGCATCGGCTTTCAGCCAGTAGCTCTGCTCGTAAGCCCAGGGCCGCACATAGAGGGAGAGTCCGGCGACCATCAGGGCGAATAGAAGAGAGACCAGCAATACCGACTTCAAAAGAGTGCGCTCACCCAAGCCGCAGGCCTGCATGGCGATGATTTCCGATCCGGCATGCAGCCGTCCCAGCACCGTCACGATCGACATGAAGAGGGTTAAGGGGATCAGAACTTCGAGAGAGATCAAAACCCTGAGGAAGACCAGCGCCATGACGGTTTTGCCGGTCATCAGCCCGCTCGCAGCATCAGGCAGGTATCGGGTTGCGGAATAACCGGCGAAAATGATGACCAGGATGGTGCATATGGTGATCAGCGGCGTGAGAATTTCGCGGTTCAGGTAACGATTGACGAGCAAGTTAAACCCCGTTGGCCTTTTCCTAGATCAGTGAGCTCATCGCCGGCCAGGAGTGGCCGGGACAGGTTGCCGGTGTGTCGACACGGCCGGGGCAGGCAGCGACCGCCCTGCCTGGCACCACTGTTTCCATGGCAGATTTTAACCCAAAACCACCATTTTCTTGACCACAAACCGAATATGTTATATTTCCTACCGCAAAAGTATATAATCCATCAGCGCTGGATATTGAACAAGCAATTTATCACAGCGTGTAAATGCAAGAAAAGCGATTAACAAGGCATTCTGGAGACAGGACATAGTGGATTCACCCCACCAAGCCGCTTCATCCCCATTCCTCAACCAAATGCAACAGCGAAGGAAGTCAATTAATGAAAGCAATAATTTTGGGTGCCGGGCAAGGTAAACGGCTCCTGCCCTTGACGGTCGACACGCCCAAGTGCGCATTGACTCTACACGGCAAGACTGTTGTCGAATGGCAGATTGACGAGCTCTTGAAGTCCGGCGTCGACGACATCGTGGTCGTGACCGGCTTTGGAACCGACAAGGTGGAGGCGCTGTTGCAACAGCGCTATGACAACCATCGGGTGCGCACTCTGTTCAACCCTTTCTACCAGCTTGCCGACAACCTTGCTACCTGCTGGGTAGTCCGTAACGAAATGGACGAGGATTTCATCCTGCTCAATGGCGACACACTTTTCGACACCAGAGTCCTCAAACGCCTGCTCGAGTCTCGGGCCAACCCGATCACCGTCACCATCGACAAGAAAACCGCGTACGACGATGATGACATGAAGGTCATGCTGGACGGTGAGAGACTTGCAAGGATCGGCAAGGACCTGCCCCTCGACCAGGTGGATGCCGAATCCATAGGCATGCTCCTATTTCGGGGTGATGGCGCTACCCTCTTCCAGAAGACCATCGAACAGGTGCTGCGCACTCCCGAAGGCACCCGGCGCTGGTACCTGTCCGTGATCAACGAGCTGGCCCAGACATCGCCAGTGGCCACCTGCAGCATAGAGGGGTTGCCCTGGGCGGAAGTCGACTTCCCTGCCGACCTGAAACATGCGGAAGAAGTCGTCAAGGGCATCGCCGAGAACTGGCGCAAAGCCGAAGGCGTCTGATTCTGCCAAGCTCCAATCTACCCTTTTCCAAAAACCAAAGACCGGCGGAATTCCTTCCGCCGGTCTTTTTCAATCCCATGACAGCACGTGGAGACTTTGCCCCGGCTAATTCTTTTCCCGGTGCACCGCAAAAGGCCCCCAGGCCTGGTCGGTGCACATCACCTCAAGGGTGTTGATGTTGACGTGAACCGGCCGGCTGACCACCCAGGTCACAATATCGGCAATATCCTCAGCCGACATGGCGTCGACGCCGGCATACACCTGTGAGGCCTTTGCTTCGTCCCATTTGAAGCGCACCTTGGAAAACTCGGTCTCCGCCATGCCGGGTTCGATGCAGGTCACCCGGACCTTCGTGCCGAGCAGGTCGCAGCGCAGGTTGCGGGAAAATTGCGACACGAAAGCCTTGCTGCCGCCATAGACGTTGCCGCCCGGGTAAGGCCAAGAGGCCGCCACCGAGCTGATGTTGACGATATAGCCGCGATTGCGTTCCACCATCCCGGGGAGAATGGCCCGGGTACAGTACATCAGCCCCTTGATGTTGGTGTCGACCATGACTTCCCAATCCTCGATGTCGACCTGGTGAGACGGCTTGAGGCCGAGGGCCAGTCCGGCATTGTTGACCAGGACGTCGATCTCGCTAAATTCCGCAGGCAAGGAGGCCACCACAGCATCAACCGCGGCCCGGTCACGCACATCGAGCTGGACGATGTGGACCCCGGCAGCCGCCAGGAGTTCGCTGCGTAATTTCTCCAGCTTATCCAGGCGCCGTGCCGTCAGGATCAGGCGATGGCCTTCGGCGGCAAAAGCGCGGGCACAAGCTTCGCCGAAGCCGGCGGAAGCACCAGTAATGAAGATGGTTTTTACAGACATGACCAGACCTTTCCTCTCATCGCTTTGAGATTGCTTTGACCAGCTGCATTTCATCGGGGAAGTCCCCGGTGGTTTTTTTCGAGTAGATCAGCTGACCGGCGACCACGACTTCGAACACCCCGCCGCTCGACTTGATCAACTGTGCCTCAATTCCGCAATGCTTCTTCAAAAGGGCTGCCAGACTGACAGCACGGGCCTCGTAGCCTCACATGGTGCAATATTCGATGCTCGCTTTCATCTCCCTGCTCTCCTTAGGGTCAAGTTTGTATTGCCCCGGATGGCCGGGACAAGAAATGAGTGTCTTGCTGGCGGGCTCGTGCTCAACACCGTCCGCCATCGTTTATAACATGAAGCTGCCGAATGCAGAGCTGAAAAGTCGCCTGCAGTGCGCCTGTGAACGGAGCTACCGCACCCACCGTGAGACGCCCCGATCCGGGAAAGATGCTATAATAATCGTTGAACTATCCACCACGGGAGGCCTCATGTCTGTCAGTTATCCGCTCACCGTCTTTTACGACGGGGCTTGCGGCGTCTGCTCAAAAGAGATCGCCTATTATCGTTCCCTGGCCGATCAACGCATCCAATTCGTCAATATCGCCGCCGCCGATTTCGATGCCGCCAGCTACGGCAGGACCGCGGCTGAATTCCAGGCACAGCTGCATGCCCGGGATGCCCAGGGCCGTTTCTTCACCGGGGTCGAGGCGTTCCGCAGACTCTGGGAAGCGCTGCCGTCGCCTTTCTACCCCCTGCTCTCAGGGGTTGTCGGCCTGCCGGGCATACATTTGGCGGCCCGCGCCGGTTATGCCCTGTTCGCCCGCTTCAGGCACCTGCTGCCGGCCAGCCACGCCGCCAGTTGCCCGGTTACCAGGGATCACCCGCCCAGGTGAACCGCGGCAGCATCACCCTCAAGCAGCATCCAGTGGCTTGTCCCGGTAGCGACAACCGCCCCCTGATCACACGTCGTCGACTGTCCGCCTCGCCTCTGCTTCGATAAACACCCGCCGAACGTCCGGGCAGGCCTGTTTGATCAGGCTGTCGATCCCGGCGATGGCGCGTTCCAACTCCGGGGCCGTCACATGATCGTTGAAATCAACGCTGAGGTTGGCCAGGATGTACTTCGGCCCCATGTGCATGGTCAGCACTTCGTTGACATGCTCGACATGGGGGTAAGCCCCGACGATGCGCCGGATCTCTTCGACCACCCTGAGATTGGCGCTTTCACCGATCAGCAGGCCCTTGGTCTCATAGGCCAGCCAGATGGCCGTGCCGCCGAGGATCAGGCCGATCACGATCGAAGCCAGCCCGTCAAAGATCAGGTTGCCGGTCACCTGGGTCAGAAAGACACCGAGGAACGCGACCAGCAGGCCGAGCAGCGCCGCGGAGTCCTCGAAGAGCACCACGAAATTGGTCGGGTCCTTGCCCTTGCGAACGGCCTCCAGGTAACTCCACTTACCCTTGGCGCGGCTGAACTCGGTGAGGGCGAAGTAGAAGGCCGCGCCCTCGAAGAGGATCGCCAGGGTCAGTACGATGTAGTTGACATGCGGACTGGAGATCGGCTCCGGGTGCATTATGTGGAGCACCCCCTCGTACAGTGACACCCCGGCACCGACGGCAAAGATCAGCAGGGCGACGACGAAGCTCCAGAAGTAGACTTCCTTGCCATGACCGAAGGGGAAACGATGATCGGCCGGCTTGCGGGCCTTGTGCAGGCCGAGCAGCAGGAGCAGCTGGTTGCCCGTATCGACCACCGAGTGAATCCCTTCCGAGAGCATGGCCGAGCTGCCGGTTATAGCCGCGGCGACAAACTTGGTGATCGCCACCAGCGCGTTGCCGAGCAGGGCGGCGTAAATGACTTTTTTCGATGAACCTGACATCAGGGTCCCCTTCCTTCCGATCGCGACCGACCGGCAGCCGCCGGGAGTAGAGTGGCAATACCACGCCGGCTACGGCAACAATCTACAACACTATGAATTTGTTTGGCAAATACTTGAGTGCCAAGGCCGGCGACTTCTTCCCCGCCTCGCCTCTACACGGGGAATCAGAAGGCCCAATCGTTACAAAACTTTTACCTGCAATTTTCTCGACTCGGGGCATAATATTGCATAACTGCTCTTGCGGACCGCGGGACAGAAAACCCGAAAACTACTTAATCTCGATTCATCATGGGAGAATCACCATGTCCCCCGAAACGGAGGCCCCTTTCTACAGCGTCAAAGAGGAGATCGCCAACAGCGTGACCCACGGCATCGGCCTGGTCATGGCCATTGCCGGCATGGTCGTGCTGACGACTTTCGCCAGCCGCTTCGGCGATGCCTGGCACATGGTCAGCAGCGTGATCTTCACCACCACGCTGATCCTGCAATACACCTTCTCCACCCTCTACCACAGCATCCAGTGGCCGCGCCCCAAGAACCTGATGCGGATACTCGACCACTCGGCGATTTTCCTGCTGATTGCCGGCACCTATACCCCGTTCATGCTCGTCAACCTGCGCGGCACCTGGGGCTGGACGCTCTTCGGCATCGTCTGGACCCTAGCCCTGCTCGGCGTGCTCTTTCAGGTCTCCCTGCTGAGGCGCTGGCAGGGCATCTCCCTGTCGCTCTACATCGGTATGGGCTGGGTCGTGGTGGTCGCCATCAAGCCGATGCTGCATGCCGTCGCGCCGGGGGGACTGATCCTGTTGCTGCTGGGCGGGCTGGCCTATACCTCGGGAGTGTTCTTCTACCTTAAGAAACAGATGCGCTACCATCACGCCATCTGGCATGGCTTCGTCCTCGCCGGCAGCATGCTGCATTTCTTTGCCGTGCTCTTCTATGTGATTCCCATGGCTTGAAGTTGCGTGAAGCTCAAAGTGAGACCTGGCTAAACCATAAAAAACCAGAATCAGAACCGCCGGTCCCGGCCGGCAGCCGGGTGCCTTTTTTTGCTGGCCCAAAAGAGTATGGCGTCTGGCGGGACGCGACCCGCCGGTTTTAAATCACGTGGCGGGTGGCGGGTGGCGAAGTGGGAACAGCAAAAGGAGAAGTGACAATATAAGCCTGCTGTCTCGGACAGCAGGCTTGTGATTTGCAGGCCTTATTTATTCGCATTCAATCTAAAGAAGTCCACAGCTCAAGCACAACAGGGCCCGCCTCCACTGGAGGTGGCCCTGATCGCTCGCATCAGAGAATACTCTTGCCAAACAACGACGCCACCAGCTCCACCGCGGTCTGGGCGGTCTTGTTGCGGTTGTCGAGAATCGGGTTGATCTCGACGATGTCGAGGGAGCTCAAGCGCCCCGAATCGGCGACGATCTCCATCAGCAGCTGCGCTTCTCGATAAGTCAGCCCGCCGGGGACCAGCGTTCCGGCCCCCGGTGACGCCTGGGGGTCCAGGGCATCGATGTCGAGGCTGACGTGCAGCCGGGGACGGTGACCGAGCCTGGCCAGGGCTTCCGCGGCAACCGCCCCCATCCCCCGCTCGTCGATATCACGCATCGTGTAAACCGTCAGCCCGCTGCTGCGCAGGCTCTGTCGTTCGCCGGCATCGAGATCACGCACCCCGATCATCACCACGTCCAGCGGCTGCAGGGTCGCATGCGGGTGGCCTATCTGCACCAGTTCCGGGAAGCCGCGGCCGAGCAACAGGGCCAGGGCCATCCCGTGGATGTTGTTCGAGTAGGACGATTCGCCGGTGTGAAAATCTCCGTGGGCATCGATCCAGAGGACCCCGGCCGGTTGTTCATAGGTCACCCCGGCGATGGTGCCGACCGAGATCGAATGGTCGCCGCCCAGAAAAATCGGGATACGTCCCTGCTCGACGGCCTTCTGCCCCGCCACGCAGGCCGCCTGGCAGACCTCGCGGATCGATGGCAGGTAGTGGTACTGGCGTTCGTGGACCAGCGATTCACGCACCGGAACCTGTAGGTTGCCGGCATCGTGCACCTCGTAACCGAGCTGTTCGAGACGGGCCGCGAGTCCGGCATAGCGCAATGCGCCGGGGCCGAGGTCGACGCCGCGGTGCGACTGGCCCAAATCGATCGGCACGCCGATTATCTGTATGACTTTCTGCATATCTTGGCTCCGACCGCCTCTCAAGCTATTTTTTAAGATTGTTCCAGAGATTGACGGTGAAATCCTGGGCATTGGTCAGGATCGCTACGGCTTGGGCCGAACCGCGATTGGCCAGCTTGTCGGCGCTGAATTCGGTCATGTCGACAATGTAGAAAAACACCGGTCGCACGCTGCCGTCGGCCATCGCCCGGTAGCTCGGCACCATGTTGCCGAAGGCGATGGAGTGCAGCTGGGTGGCCAGGGCAACCACGGTGGTTGCCTGGCGGGCATGTCCGCGCATGGCGTCCTGGGCCCGGTAGACGTCGGAAATCACTTCCGGCAGCGGCCCGTCGTCGCGGATCGAACCGGCCAGCACGTAGGGAACCCCCTGCTTCTCGCAAGCGTAGATGATGCCGTCCTTGAGCTCGAGTTCGGCGATCGTCTGCTTGATCGACCCGCGCCGGCGGACTTCGTTGATGATATCGAGGTGATTGTAGTGCCCCAGCGGCTGCAGGGTCTGCGAATAGATGTCCTGTCCCAGCCCGGTCCGGTACATCGCCGCCTCGAGGTCGTGAGTGGCCAGGGCATTGCCGGCCAGCAGGCCGTGGCAGTAGCCGTTCTCGATCAGCCCCTGCATGGCGTCACGGCTGTCCTTGTCAAAGGCCACTGCCGGCCCGAGTACCCAGACGATGTGGCCGTGGTCGCGATCATGGCGCAGGACCTGGTAAAGGTCATCGTAGCAGCGCGAAAACGGGGTCTCGCGGGTGCCGCGGGTCCGGAAGGAGAACTTGTCCACGGCCGTCTCTTTCGGCGGCTCGAAGCCTTCGATGTGCACGTAGATGCCCTCCTCACCGTTTTCGGTGCGGCCGACCACGACCTGGTCGCCCTTGCGCACCCGCCGGGCTTCCACCACGTCAAGCGTGTCGCCCTTGAGGACCATGACAGCATCCATGCGGCTTTCGGGCGCGAGCAGCCAACGCCCATCGCCGATATGCAGGTACTCGGGGTGATTGGACGTACCGTGAAAATTTCGCGGCACGACACCGTCTGCAGGCGCCTTCTCTAGGGTTACGACTGGCGCCGCAACCAGGTGTGGAGCGGTAAAATCGGGCGGTGTGTAGCCGGGAATAATGGACATGGTCAAAGACCTCCTTTGTTCAGGAATTCAGCCTGTTCTCTTATCTTGTCCTGTTCGAATCGAAAGTCAATCGATATACAGATAATTAAGGGGGCGATCAGTTCCGCGAAACGACCTTTTTGACGGTAAACCAGTTGGCCAGAAGCACCAGGGCCAGGGCGAGGATGCCGACCACCTCCAGGCCGCTGTTGAAGCCGGTTTTCACGGTGTTGACCAGGAAGACCCCCAGGTAGCACAAGGCAATCAACTTGTTCACCTCGCAGGCCCAGCGTTCGCGACTGCTCCAGGCGATGCTCAGGACGGCGATGTTGGCCATGCCGTAAGCGGTGGTGACGTAGGCAAAGGTCAGAAGCCAACGGGCCGGCATCGGCGACATGATGATGTTCACGCCGTAGGAGATGAACAGGAACGAGGTCAGAACGCTGAGGCCGATCAGTCCGTACATGATCAGGGTGTCGTGTTTCTTCATCAGGGAACCTTTTATCGAAGGGGTATCATCAATAAACAACAACTTCTTCAAGTTGCCGAATCTTAACGTGTCGGGCGGCGGAATGCACCTGTTTTCGGCCATTGACCGGCGAACCCGGCAGGTCGAGAGCCTACCTGGTGGTCGCCAGGTAGATCCCCGCGCCGATCAAGAGGATGCCCACGCCGTGGAACCAGAAGAACACTTCGCCGAGAAACAGGACCGCCATCAGGCTGCCGAAGACCGGCATCAGGTGAATAAACAGCCCGGCCCGGTTGGCCCCGACCAGTTCGACCCCGCGGTTGAAGCAGAGGTAGGAGACGATCGACGGGAACACCATGACATAAGCGATCACCAGCAGGCTCGCCGGGCTGACCACCAGCGATGCCACGGTCAGCGTTTCCCAGAGGTATAACGGCAGCAGGATCAGGGTGCCCAGCCAGAAGGTGACGGCGATAAAGGCCAGCGGGTGGACCCGCGGGCGCCGGCCCAGCAACACCGAATACCCTGCATAACAGGCCATCGCCGCAATTACCAGCAGGTCACCATGATTGAAGGAGAGCGAGCGCAAGACCCCGGCATCCCCCCTGCTGATAATCAGCACGGCGCCACTGAGCGAGACCAGGATGCCGACCCCCTGCAGCCTGGTGACGCGTTCGCCGAAGATCGCGAACGACATCAGCACGATCATCACCGGCATCAGCGACTGGATCAGAAAGGCGTTGATGGCCTCGGTGTAATGCAGCCCGGTGTAGACCAGGGTGTTGAAGGCGGCTATTCCCAGGATGGACAGGACCAGGATCACCCGCCAGTGGCTGAAGAACTGCTGGCGGTCCCGGCGCAGGTACGGCAGTGCTGGCCAGGTCACGAGCAGCGCCGCTCCCAGCCAGCGCCAGAAGGCCAGCGCAACCGGCGGGATGTCGGTGTGAAAGGCTCGACCGAGGATGAAGTTGCCAGACCAGAACAAGACGGCCAGGGTCAGCAGCAGGTATGGGCGGTTTTTCAGCTTCATTGCTTCACGCGATAGACCAGCAGGCCGGGCTTGCCCTGCAGGTAGGTGAACAATTCCTCGTCGACGACCTGATCCACGCCGCGGCGCGACGAGGCATGGCGCAGCATGATGCGATCGGTGTCTTTGACAACCAAGCCGGTATGGCTGACATCCAGTCCGCCCTGCCTGCTGTAGATGCCGACATAATCGCCCGGCTGCAAAGCCGTGAGCAGCTGTTGATCGATCAGCTCGACAGGGATGTAAAAGATGTCCCGTCGGCTGACAGGGATTCCCGCCAACCAGAGGGCCCCGTCATCCCTGAGGTTGAGCTGCTTGGTCGCCAATTTGGCCCTGCCCTGGCCGATCTGTTGGGTCACATCGCTCAGCGGACCCTCGCCGTCGGCGACCCAGTCGCTGAAAAAGTGTCTGCGCTCCTGATAGGCAACCGTAGCGTGCCGGTAGCGAACGGACCTGAGTCGGGCGGGAAAATCGTCGGCACTTGCTGAGCGGCGCAGCGCCTCGACGGTATCAAGCAGCGTGAAACAGTCGAAGCCCTCCAGGTTTATCACCAGGAGTTCGGCTTCGCCCGGACCGCCGACCAGGGTGTCGGCCGCGTAGGGAGTGCCCAGGAACTGCCGGGACAGGGCCACGATCCGGTCGCCGGGGCTTTCGGCAGGACCGGCCGCGGCCAGGATGCGTGCCAGACGGGCCGCGTTCGGCTCCGATGGCCCGCCCAGGCAGGAGGCATACATCAAGCAAAACATAAATAAAGCAAGCGTATACACCTTTAATATATAACTTAATATGTTTTTGTATGTCATCTAACTTGACCGCTTAAGCACACCTGAAGCGCTGCAAATAGTCGTCTACCCGGGTTTTCGGCACCCGCGCCAGGTCGCGCAGCATGGCAAACGACACCGCCTCGAAACCGTATCGATCGCGCAGGTCATCGGCCATCGCCAGCCACAGCTGTGCCGTCATCTCGGCATCGGCCAGGGCCCGGTGAAAGGTCCCGTCGTTGCGCAGGTTCCGGTAACTGACCAGGGTGGCCAGCTTGTGGTTCGGGGCATCGGGATAAACCCTGCGGGCCGCCAGCATCGAGCAGCCGAACTCCTGGCAGCGTTGCTGCCCGATGCGCTTGAACTCGGCGTCCAGGAAGCGGCAGTCGAAAGACGCATTGTGCGCGACCAGGGGCGTATCGCCGATGAACCCGGCAAATTCCCGCATCACCACGGGTGTTTGCGGAGCACCCTGCAGCATCCGGTTGGTGATGCCGGTGTAGCTCTCGATGAAGCTGTTGATGCGCAGGCCGGGGTTCATCAGGCTCTGGTAACGCTCGACGATCTCCCCTGCCCTGAGCTTGACAGCACCGACTTCAATGGCACGATCGCCGCAGTCCGGTGAGATGCCGCTGGTTTCAAAGTCGAGGACGATGACGGTTTCCGGGCTGGCTGAAGACATAAGGACGTTATAGAGGGGAGCGTAGCATTTGGCAAGGGTTAAGCACCCTGGCCGTGCAGCCGGTGAGCAGAATCACGGTGCCTGCCGGCACGACCTGATCGATACGAACGGACGGTATTCATAAGTGGCGTCTGGTATCCGGCGGCGGTAGCTGCCGTGGCTGATGGATTGGCCTCATCTGAGGAAATAACCGACGACCTGCCACTGGTTGTCGTCACCGAGCATCAGGGTGATGGTTTCGATGACCCGCTCCCTGAGTTCGAACTTGGAGATGAACGTCAGGATCACGTACTCGCCCTCCGGCACGTCGCTGGCGGTTCTGGTATAGGCGATATCGTGTTGGATTCGTTCGATGATCGGCCCCAAAAACGAACGGATTCTGGTGATCTGCTCGTTCCAGGCCTGCTGGGGAAGCATCTGCTGCAGGGTCTCGGCCGTCGCCTCCCAGCTCTGCGCATACTCTTCAGTGTCGACCAGGAAGAGAAACTTCGCGGCAGCATGCCGGGACTTCTCGGTGACCTGCGCCGAGGGGGTCTTGTTGACCGCAGGGATGATGATCAGCAGAAAGCTGGTAAAAAGCAGGAGCAGGTGAAGCTGGACGCTGCGCGGTATTTTCTGCAGGTTGACCATGGCGTCCTCCCGTCGTAGCCAAGAGGAGTGAGCTTGATGTGCTACTGTCAATTTTATGCATTTATGACCGCGAGGCAAGCCGACGAAAGTAATTTTTCAGGTGATATCCAGATCAGCGGCAAAAGCAGGCAAAGAGATCAAAAAATCAAGGATTCAAGCATCTGCTCTTGTCATTGTCTCCGGGCATTGCGTTTTTCATGACGGCCACTGCATAAATCAACCCTCCCCCCAGTCGAAATTTTTTGATTCAATTGTAAACCATCACCCCGTTCATGCGTCTTAAAGATTAATTCCAACCCGGTACACGCGCGAGCGAGGCAATTATGAATAAAGCGTCGAAACGGTTTGTAGTCCTTCTGACATGCCTCAGCCAGGCAGCCTGCGCTGCGCCGGAGCATCGGCAGGCAGTCGCCCAGGCCGACCTGCAGCCCCCTGAGGTTTCAACCGAAGTCTACTTTTACCCCAACCACGGCCAGGGCCCGGTACAGCAGGACCGTGACCGCTTCGAATGCTACCTCTGGGCCAAGCAGCAGACCGGTTTCGACCCGAGCGCCTCTCACCTGGCTCCTCACCAGCGGCTGCGGGTCGTCCCCGAGCCGCCGTCTGGCCAGGGCACAGTCGTCGGAGCATTGACCGGTGCTGCCGTCGGGGCAGCGATCGGCTCCCCTCACAACACCGGTGAAGGGGCAATTATCGGCGCCATGGCCGGGGCAACCCTGGGCGCGGTTTCGGATGCCGCCCGCCAGCAGAGAGCCGACGAAATCCAGCAGCAGTATGATCAGCAATCCATGAGACAGTACGCTGAACTGGACCGGCAGTCGCGCCGCTATCAGCGCGCCATGGGCGCATGCCTCGAAGGGCGCGGATATTCGGTGCGCTGAGCGGCACCCACTTAACAAGCACACATCAGGGGTCGATTATGAACCTACACAGGATGAAAATCACGGCATTGATCGTGGCCGGCCTGCTGGCCTGTTCAGGCGGGGCCGCCTGGGCCGACCGCGGCTGGAATTCGGGGAGTGGAAAATCGGATCACAACCAGAGCAGGAGCGGCTACTACAAGGACGCCCGATACCAGCACAACCGCTATTACCCGCGCTCCGGCCACGTCTACAAAAGCGTGCCGCGGGGCTATAGAACCGTCGTGCATCATCGCACGAAATACTATTACAGCGGTGGCATCTGGTACCGCCCGTCAGGGGTCTACTTCTCGGTGGTCGTGCCCCCGGCCGGCGCTGTCGTCCCGGTCCTGCCGCCCTACTACACCACGGTCTGGTACGGCGCCTCACCTTACTACTACGCTGGCGGCGTCTACTACACCTGGTACCCCCAGCAGCAGGGCTACATGGTAACCGAGCCACCCACTGAGGGCCGGATGTCCGTCGAGCCGGAAGTCCCGGAGCAGTTGTTCATCTACCCCAAGCTCGGCCAGAGCACGGACCGGCAGTCAGCCGACCGCTACGAATGTCACCGCTGGGCCGTCGACCAATCGGGGTTCGATCCGACCCAGCCAGGCGGAAACGTCCCGGAGAACCAGAACACCGCAAAACGCGCCGATTACAACCGTGCCACCAGGGCCTGCCTCGAGGCGAGAAACTACAGCGTCCAGTGAGGGTTAGGGGTCAGGTCTACACATTTCACAAAAATAGTGTCGAGAGTTGCGAAGTAATGCAGAGCAAACCATAATCAAAACCAGAATCAGAACCGCCGGTCCCGTGTACGAGTCAAGGACATAGTTACCTATGTCCTTGACTCGTACAAATGGCCCTTTTCTGCATACTCTTATGGGCCAGCAAAAGAGTATGGCGTCTGGCGGGACGCGACGGTCTCAGGGACAGTCCCTAAGCAGCGGAGGATCAGATCTACACAATTCAGATTTTTTGCAAGGAACGCTGAGTGATCTTGCTGGCAAGCTTTTCCCGGCCCGCCTTGGTCAGCCCCTTGACGACCAACTCATAGGAATCGTCGATCAGCGAAAAGACCAGGTCCTCGGGGATCGAACCGTCAAGGACCAGGGTGATCCAGTGACGCTTGTTCATGTGGTAGCCGGGAAGGATAGCATCAAAACAGTCGCGCAGGGCCTGCGCCTTGACCGGGTCGCACTTGAGGTTCATGCGCAGCGGCTGCTCTTCGAGGATGACCAGTGCAAACATTTTGCCGCCAACCTTTAGAACCAGGGTAACGGGATCGAAGGGGAAGTCGACGACGGCTTCCGGCTTGCAGCACAGGTAGTCGTGCAGCCGCTCATAATCCATAAACATCATAATATGTTGAAGGGCGCGGGCCTGACAGAGGGGTGTTTTATATGACGGTGCTTGCGGTCTCCGGCGCTAGCTGAACAGCTCCCCCTGGGTCCAGACGGACTCCTGCTCCTGCCGATTGCCACGTTCAACGATTTCGCGCGCCGAGAGCCAGAGCCGTCGGGTCAATTCAATATCGTACTGGGAATCGTGCAGGCGACTGTCATCGACATCGATACCACAGTGCCTGGCGACTGTCGGCAGCTTGAAGTTGGGTAGTTCGCCGCGCACCGACTGGAGGATCTGCGCCCAGACCAGCATGACGTCGAGGCATGGATACCAGAACCAGCTGCCGAAGTAGCGATCGCCGTTCTTCTCCCAGAAGCGGCGCATGAACGGCATATCGAAGCTGTGGGCGTTGTAGCCGATGAACTGGAACTTGTCGTTCTTTTTGTACTGGTCGACGTATCGCCCCAGCATCTCCGCCAGGCGCACGTAGATGTCCTTGGGCGCTTCGAAGTGCTGCCCCGGTACGGCCAGAAAGTCAGGGTGGTCAGGCAGCAGGAACTGCCTGCGGCTGAGGCCGGTCACCTCCAGGGCCGACAACTCGATCTCGTCCTGCGGGAAAGGGCGCACGAAATAGTCGAAGGATTCCCTGACCTCGTCGCCGATCTGTACGCAGCCGGAAATCTGGGTCAAGCCGTTGCGGTCCGGGTTGACGCCGGTCGTTTCGACATCGATAAACAACAATTTCTGTTCAGTAGTCTGCATAATCTCCGTTTACCCGGTTGCGTTGCGTCTTTCCAGATGGGCATTTCATAAGAGGTCGGCGCCGATCACGCTCAAGAAATTCTCCGTCAGGACCCCGCGGGGGAGAATCCTCTCACCGTAGAGGACTTTGTTCCCCTCTTTGATATAGATTTCGACGACGGGGCCACCGTCGACATCCGGCAACTTGACGGCGAAGACTTTGTAGCTGCCCGGCAGCTGGTCGAGGGGGGCTTCGGCGTTCATGCGCCGAAAGGCATTAACCAGGCCGAGCGCCGTTACGCTGTCGACTTCGGAAACCCCATGGTCCCCTGCGTTGATGCAGGCCATGAGATAATTCTTGGTGAAATTCTTGGTGTTCTTGGTGCGGGCAAGATTGCCGGCCGTCATGGCGACGTTGTCAAATGCCGAATCGACCTCGCCGCTTTCTACGGCATCGATCACGTCGCTGACCAGGGAGCTCAATTCGGCAGGCTTGCTGTTTTCCGTGTGATTCGGGCACATAGTGGGATTCTAACGAATAACGCGACCAAGAGCAAAACAATCATGACGATTGGCGTCAACCCGGCGGGGCAAACGCAGGCTCAAGCCGGTGAGGGCTCAAAGTCAGCACGGCGGCCGCCACAAATATGAAGCCAGTCGCCATCAACAAACTGAGAAGAAACAGCGCCTTATGCGAGACAGTTCAAATGTTTTCCATGCACACCATGGCGTCGACACAGAGTCATGAGCGACTTTGGCATCGTTCGCCTTATAAAGCGCTAGCACCTGGTCGGGGCGCAGTTGTTCAGGTAGACCTGTCAGTGCCGTGACATGTCATGGCGGTGAGACTCCACGTCCGTTTGCAGGGAACGGCTTATCGTCTCACGATAATTCGTGGCGGATTAGGGCCGGTCCTCAAAAAAAAGTCCTCACCCGGTACAACCTAGCCGCGCTGCAAGCCGAGCCGCAGGGTGCGGATCCTGCCGTTTTTGAACAGGGGCAGTATCAGCATGCTGCTGATCATCTTCACAACCGTTTGACCCCAGATGGCCGGCCAGACCGGTCCGAAGGCCAACAGCACGAAGACCAGCGAGTCGATCGGCGTCGACACCAGGTTGCTCAGGATGAGCCGCTTCTCGATGTTGCCGCGGCTGTATGTGTAAATCAGCCAATCACTGAATTCGGCAACCACGAAGGCGCAAACCGAGGCGACGGCCAGCTGCCGGTTGAAGGCGAAGGTGATGACGACCGCAACCAGCATCCAGCCCCAGCAGCCGTACTTGCCATACCTTTCCTGGACTAGGTCACGCGTCGAGAAGGTTAAACCGATGGCAACCGCACCCGCCGGAAAGCTTAGCCCGAAGACCGTGACGATGCCAAGGGCGTGGACCAGGATATTGGCCAGGAGGATGGAACTCAGGTAAAAAACTGCACTCATTCTTATGTCCTCACGTCGGGGCACGGATGCGCAAGCGGATTGCCGGATCGCGCGTCGCCCCCCCTCTTTCTGTTTGATTGTCTAGGGCCGTCCGCCCGGTAAGCATCGGGCAGCCCATGAAAGGCTGCCCGAAGTTCACGCATTATAAGCTGACTAATTCAGTCAGGTCTACCCCGGATAAAACTTTTTTCGTGGCAAAACTTTCAGGACTCGTCATCAACGGGCCTTGTAAAGCGAAAGAATCATTTTACTATCTATGTAACAGGCTTCATCGGATGGAGGAGACTATGCCGACTTATGAGTATCTGTGCCGGAAATGTCAGGAGACCTTCGCAGTCGTTCTGACCATGAGCGAACATGACCGGGGGCAGGTTAAATGCCCGCAATGCGGCGCTCGGGAAGTGACCCAGCAATTTTCGACCTTCTATGCAAAAACCAGCAAAAAGAGTTGACTGCAGCAGGCAAGCTTTCCGACCACACAGCAACCAAGACCGATGTGCGGCAAGCCGTTCTCTTGGCCGGTTGCCGACCGCCCCCGAGGACTTGACGGATGCTCTGACAAACGACGGCTCTGCCGCTGTTCACCAGGCACCGCACCTGCTCCGGCAAGAGAGCCAGGACTTTTCCAGGTGATTATGGCAGAATGACCGCCATGCCTTACCTCGCCGAACAACTTCCCATCGCAGCGATCCTGGCCGAACTGGACCAGGCCCTGGCCAACTCGAATGCCGTGGTCCTGCAGGCCCCGCCCGGCTCAGGCAAGACCACCCGGGTCCCCCTGGCCCTGCTCGAAGCGCCCTGGCTGGCGGGGCGCCGCATCGTCATGCTCGAGCCGCGACGCCTGGCCGCAACCAACGCGGCCCGCTTCATGGCGTCCCTGCGCGGCGAAGCGGTTGGCGAAACCATCGGTTACGCGATCCGCTATGAGCGCCGGGTCGGGCCGGCCACCCGTCTCGAAGTCCTGACCGAAGGCTTGCTGACCCGCCGCCTGCAGAGCGATCCGGAACTCACCGGCATCGGCCTGGTGATCTTCGACGAATTCCATGAACGAAACCTGCAGGCCGACCTCGCCCTGGCCCTCTGTCGCGATGCCCAGCGGGGGCTGCGCGAAGACTTACGAATCCTCGTCATGTCGGCCACCCTTGACGCCGAGCCCCTGGCCCGCCTGCTCGATGACTGCCCGGTGATCACTGCCGCCGGTCGCTCTTTCCCGGTGACGATCGACCACCTGGCCGACAGCGAACCGCCCAGGCTCGCCGAGGCCACCGCCCAGGCTCTACGCCGTACCCTTGCGGAAACCAGCGGGGATATCCTCGCTTTTCTGCCCGGCGCCCGCGAGATCCATCGCTGCCGTGACCTGCTGGCCGATCTCGCCCCGCACATCGCCCTGCGTCCGTTATACGGCAACCTGCCCTTCACCGACCAGGAAGCCGCCCTCCTGCCCGGACCTCAGCGCCGGGTCGTGCTCGCCACCAACGTCGCCGAGACCAGCCTGACCATCGAAGGGATCGAAACCGTGGTGGACAGCGGCTGGGAGCGTCGGCCACGTTTCGACGCCGCCCGCGGCATGACCCGCTTGGAGACACTGCGCATCTCGCGGGCCAGCGCCGAGCAGCGTGCCGGACGCGCAGGCCGCCTTGGCCCGGGCCGCTGCTACCGGCTCTGGAGTGAAGGCTGCCAGGGCAGCCTGATCCCCTTCGCCCCTGCAGAGATCCGCCAGGCCGACCTGACGCCGCTCGCCTTCGAACTGGCCTTGTGGGGAATCAAGGACGTGGCCGAGCTGACCTGGCTGGACAGTCCGCCGGCTGGCCACCTGGCGGCCGCCCAACGCCTGTTGACCCTGCTCGGCGCGCTTGACCCAGACGGCATGCCGACCAGGCTCGGCCGCGAGTTGGCCAGGTACCCGGCCCACCCGCGCCTGGCGCGCCTGCTGGTCGCCGCATGCCAGGCGGGCTGTCCCGGCCTCGGCAGCGACCTCGCGGCCCTGCTTGACGAACGTGATCTCATGGCCGGCCCGCTCCAGGCCAGCCGCAGCTCCGGCCCGAGCGATCTGCTCGAGCGTCTCGAGATCCTGCAGCGCGACCGTTCGCCAGGCACCGCTGCCGTGCGCCGGGCGGCTACATACTGGCGCAGGTTGACCCGCGCCGGCCGGGAACCGGCCCCTGATGCGGACAGCGTCGGTCGCCTGCTGGCCTGCGCCTACCCAGACCGCGTCGGCCTCAGGCGGCAGCCCGGCAGCCAACGCTACCAGCTGCGCAACGGCCAGGGCGCGGTGCTCGCTGCCAGTTCGGTGGTCCGCGATACCGAGTGGCTGGTTGCGGTCGAAACCGTCGGACGTCCCGATGACGAAAGCCAGATCCGCCTGGCCAGCGCGCTCAGCCGCGCCACCGTCGAAGAGCTGTTCGGCAGCGACCTGGCTTGGAAGCGCGAAGCCGGCTGGGACGACCGGAACGATCGGGTGACGGCTCGCCAGGTACGCCGCATCGGCGCTCTCGTCCTGCAGGAACGCCCGGCTGCAGTGACGGCCGAGGACACCCTCCCCGCCCTGCTCGACCTGGTCCGCCGCGAAGGTCTCGGCATTCTCCCCTGGAGCAGCGAGACGCGGCAGTTCCAGGCCAGGGCTGCCCTGCTGCACAGGCACCTGGCGGAACAGGGCTGGCAAAACTGGTCCGACGCAGCGCTGTTCGACGACCTGGAAGACTGGCTGCCCGTCGTCCTGACTGCGGTCAGGAGCCGCGTCGATCTCGCGCGCATCGACCTGGCGGCGGCCCTTCGCAACCGACTTGGCGGGCAGAAACTCCGCGAACTAGAGCGCCTGGCCCCGGAAAGACTCACCGTGCCGAGCGGCTCGATGATCAGGCTCGACTACGCTTCCGGAGAATTGCCGGTGTTGGCCGTCAAGCTGCAGGAGATGTTCGGCCTTGCCGCCACCCCGCGCCTGGCCGGCAACCGCATTCCGGTGCTGATCCACCTGCTCTCCCCGGCCGGCCGCCCTTTGGCCGTCACCAGCGACCTGCAGAGCTTCTGGAACACGGTCTACCCGGAGGTCCGCAGGGAGATGAAGGGGCGCTACCCCAAACATCCCTGGCCGGACGACCCGTGGCGCGCTCAGGCCACCCGGAAAACCAGGCAGTCTGGCGGCTAGAACCTGTTTCGAGCTTTTCTCTTTACCGTTCAGCGGCATCCAGAACCCCTCAAGTCAGCCCTTCGAACTTTTTGCCGGACAGTTGGCAAAGACGGTTTTTGTTATAAAATTAACCCACGGTAATGATCACTCTCTTGATGCTTGGGAGTTATTATGCCCTTCAACCCGATTGTCATAGTCACCAGGGGCGAAAAACCGGCATGGTATCAAGACACCGCCTTCTACGCACGTGCCAGCCTACGCAGGGCCATTTGGCAGCTCTCCACAACCCTCGCCGCATACTTTCTGCTTTTCGCCCTGATGGTTTACACCGTCCAACAGGACTATCCCTATCGTGAAAGCCTGGAGACAGTGCATTTCAAACTTTGGGATGAGGATAATCAGCGCCTGGTGGGGTTTCGCTAACCCGCTCCGACCAGGCCCCCGTGGATGATGCGATGACGGATCAAACCGCCAGGACAGACAACTTGCGGGTCGAGTGCTATGCCGGCTATCGCGGCGAGGAGACCCCGCGCCGCTTCTACCTTGGCCTGAGATGCATCGAAGTTGCGTCGGTCGTCGATCGCTGGCTGGCGCCGGACCACAGGTATTTCAAGCTGGCCGACGCCGAGGGCAACCGCTACATCCTGCGCCAGGAGACGGCAACCCACCGTTGGGCGCTGACCAGCTTTACGGTTAAAGAGCTGACCTGACCGTAAAACGGCTCGCTGCCAACAGATGTCGAGCGCTTCTGTAGTGCAAAAAAACCACACTTTGCAGCAACAAACTGTTCCCCGCGAGACCGATTGACTTCCACCTGCCGGCTGATAGAAATAAACATGAGTGCTCTCTCATTTCTCAAACATCGATGGGAGGACGATCATGGCCAAACACGAATGGATTCTCTGGTTCACGCAGCTGACCCGCCGGGACGTGGCCCGGGTGGGCGGCAAGAACGCCTCCCTGGGCGAATTGATCGGCAATCTGCAGAGCGAGGGGATCAGGGTACCCGCCGGGTTTGCCACCACGGCCGCAGCCTATCGCAAATTCATCGCTGACAACCGGTTCGACGGGCCGATCAGGGCACATCTCGATGCCTACCGCAAGGACCAGGCCACGCTGGCCCAGACCGGGGCCGTCATCCGGAGACTGATTCGTCACGGCCAATGGCCCGCGGAGCTGGCCGAGGCCATCTGCGCCGCCTACCGCGACCTCGGCGCCCGCAGCGGCGGCGACGAAATCGATGTGGCGGTCCGCAGCAGCGCCACCGCCGAAGACCTGCCGGAGGCAAGCTTTGCCGGGCAGCAGGAGACTTTTCTCAACGTCACCGGCGAGGCCGAACTGCTCGACGCCTGCCGCCGCTGCTACGCCTCGCTCTTCACCGACCGCGCCATAAGTTATCGCCAGAATCAGAACTTCGACCACCTGCAGGTCGCCCTGTCGATCGGCGTTCAGAAGATGGTGCGCTCCGACCTGGCAGGAGCCGGCGTGATGTTCTCCATAGACACCGAGACCGGCTTCCCCGGCGTAGTGACCATCGACGCCGCCTGGGGCCTGGGTGAGAATGTCGTTCAGGGAGCGGTCAGCCCCGACAACTACACGGTCTTCAAGCCGCTGCTCGACCAGCAGCAGCTCACGCCGATTCTCCACAAGACCATGGGCAGCAAAGAGCAGAAGATGGTCTACGCCCGTCGCGCCGGGCATCCGACCCGCAACGTGCCCACCGCCGCCCACGAGCGCAATCGCTTCGTCCTGGATGACGCCGAGATTCTGCAGCTGGCGCGCTGGGCAACGCTCATCGAGCGGCACTACGGCACGCCGATGGACATGGAATGGGCCAAGGACGGCACGAGCGGCGAGCTGTTCATCGTCCAGGCCCGTCCCGAGACCGTCCAGTCCCGTCGGCAGGCCGGCGTCCTCAAAACCTTCACCCTCACCGGGCACGGCGAGGCACTGCTCACCGGCCTGGCCATCGGTGAGGCGATCGCCGCCGGTCCGGTGCAGGTCATCAAAAGCGCCAGCGAGATAGACCGCTTCAAGGATGGCAGCATCCTGGTCACCGGCATGACCGACCCGGACTGGGTGCCGATCATGAAGCGGGCCGCCGGGATCATCACCGACCACGGCGGCCGCACCTCCCACGCTGCCATCGTCAGCCGCGAGCTCGGCGTCGCCGCGGTGGTCGGCACAGGTCACGGCACCTCGGCCCTCGCAGACGGCCAGGAGGTGACCCTGTCCTGCGCCGAAGGGGACGAAGGGCGGATCTATGCCGGCCGGCTGCCTTTTACCGAGGCGGAGGTCAACCTCGCCGACCTGCCGCAGCTGCGCACCCGGATCATGATGAACATCGCCAGCCCGGCCGCCGCATTCCGCTGGTGGCGTCTGCCCTGCCGTGGAATCGGCCTGGCGCGCATGGAGTTCATCATCAACGGCATCATCAAGGCCCACCCCATGGCCCTGGTCGATTACGACCTGGTCGAGGACCAGGAGGCACGAAAGCAGATTCGCGAGCTGACCAGGCACTACGCCGACAAGAGCGAGTACTTCATCGACCAGCTGGCCCAGGGAATCGCCACCATCGCCGCCAGCCAGTACCCTGAGCCGGTCATAGTGCGCATGAGCGACTTCAAGACCAACGAGTACGCCGACCTGATCGGCGGCCGCCAGTTCGAGTTCAACGAGGAGAACCCGATGCTTGGCTTCCGGGGCGCCTCGCGCTACTACAACGAGCGCTACCGCAGGGGGTTCGCCCTGGAGTGCGCCGCGCTCAAGCGGGTCCGCGAACGGGTTGGCCTGGACAACGTGATCGTCATGATCCCCTTCTGCCGCACCCTCGACGAAGCCGACAAGGTGCTCGAGGTGATGGCGGAGAACGGCCTGGCCCGCGGCGAGCACGGCCTCGAGGTCTACGTCATGGTCGAAATCCCGTCCAACGTGATCCTCGCCGAGCAGTTCGCCGAGCGCTTCGACGGTTTCTCCATCGGTTCCAATGACCTGACCCAGCTGACTCTCGGGGTCGACCGGGATTCGGCGATCCTCAAGAGCCTGTTCGACGAACGCGACGCGGCGGTCACCGGTTTGATCAGCCAGGCCATCGGGAGTGCCCGGAAAACCGGTACCAAGATCGGCATCTGCGGCCAGGCGCCGAGCGACTACCCGGATTTTGCCGCATTCCTGGTTGAGCAGGGGATCGATTCGATCTCACTCAATCCCGACAGCGTGATCGGCGTGATCCGCCGCCTGCACGAGGTCGAGGCAGGCTTGGCAAAGGGGATGAAGGCTTAGGTGGGAAACCGCCTTTTACGGCGGGGCTCAGGCCAGACCGACCAGGACCACGCCGATGAAAATCGTCCCGACGCCCACCAGGCGCGGTGCTGAGACCTCCCGTTCTATCCAGGTCATCGAGACCAGGGCGGTGATCAGGATGCTGACCTGCCGGAAGGAGACCACGTAGGAGACCGGATCGCTGGTCAGCGCCATGATGATCAGGCTGTAGGAGATCAGGAAGATCACGCCGGCAAACAGGGCGCGGTAACGGTGGGCTTTCGGATAGGGCTGCTTCAGGCGCAGGGTGCAGAGTTCCATGACGAGCAGAGCCACCAGGTTCTGCAGGTAGACATAGTTGATGCGGCTGTAGATCGCCAGGTCGATGGGGATGGTCGGCATATGCACCGCGGCGTACTTGTCGATCACGGCAAAGATGCTGGTGGCGAGTGCCGCCAGCAGGGCCCAGAGGCAGCTGCGATTCAGGTAGTTGCCCGGGGAGAAGCCGTCCGGGCCCAGCGTGAAGCGCGCCATGGGCAGGACGAAGCAGCCGCAGACGATCAAAAGGATGCCGGCCAGGCCGACGGCCGAGGGCGTCACACCCCAGAGGAACAACACCCAGGTCACGACCAGGATCGGGAAAGACCGGGCGATCGGGTAGGCGACGGAGACCTGGCCGTACTGGTAGGATTTACTGAGGCAGAACAGGAAGAGCCCGACGGCCAGACCGGAACCGATGATGCAGGCCAGGTAGACCGGAGAATAGTCGACCAGGAAGAGGAAGACCAGGAACACCGGTGCGTAGCAGAGGGCCGAGAAGCGCAGCGCCTGGCGCATGAAGGCGATCGGGCCGCCGCTCGACTTGGCAAGCAGGTTCCAGGCGCTGTGGCACAGAGCGGAGAGAAAGACCAGCAGGATAGCGGAGAGGCTCAAGCGCGAGAGTCTCCCCGGCCGGCACTGACAAGGTTCGTGACGGCGAAAATAAGCGCCGCTTCCGATCTTGCATTGCTCGAGGACAACGGAAACGACCTCAGAAAGGGTGCGAGAAGATCAAGCGGCCGGCCCCCTCCCCGCCCGAGGAAGTCGAGGTGCCGTGATAGGCCCCAGAAACGTGTGGCTTGACCGTGCAACCGACCAGGAGCAGGCAGGTCACGACGACCAACAACAGTCTGTGCATAGCAGCACTCATCCCGCAAGGCATTCATGCATTTTTTGTGAAATGTGTAGACCTGACCCCTAACCTGCACAAACTGCCGGTGTTGCCGTTGGGGCCCGCTATGGACTCAATCATAGTCCTGGGATGGACCGGGCGCCGGCTTCAGGAACAGGACGACCAGCACCGCGAAGGGGCCGATCAGCAGGCCGATGGCCGCCCACAAGTAGGGGTTGCGGTTTTTCCCCTTGGCAAAGGAGGCCGCTGCGAAGCCGAAAACGGCCCAGATGAAAAAGAATTCCATGGAATCTCCGATCAGTGATGGAGTTGTCGGCCATAAGCCGTATGGTGAGAATACACCTTTTGGTCATGCAGAGGAAGTGCGGAGGGCTTTTGATGCGGATTTAAAAAAGAAAAAACCGGTATGAAAGAGCTGCTTAACGCGCGGAGACCAAGAATCAGCAAGGCAAAGGCTTTGCTTTACAAAAGTTTGCCTGCCATCCTGTTTATTGACGCACCAGCAGGTTCACGGTGACGGTTCGGCCGTCGCCGCTGACCCAGATCTCGCCGTCCTGGATGGTACACTGCAGCTGCATGCTGCGCTGGACCATGCTGACCAGGCCGGCGCTCGCCGCCTCGGGGACCTCAAGCACCGTGAGATTGGCGAAACGGCCCAACTTGTCGGCGTTGCGCTGCCACCACAGATCGGCGGTGCGGCCGCCGTAGAGGTACAGGCAGGTCTTTACCGCGCGGTTGCAGGCCTTGCGCACCCGGCGCTCGTCGGGCAGCCCGACGTCGATCCACAGCTCGATCTCGCCGCTGTAGCTCTTCTGCCAGAGGTCCGGCTCCTCGTCGACGCACAACCCCTTGGTGAAGCCGAGGCGCTCATCGGCATGCAGGGCAAAGGCGAGCAGCCGCACCATCATCCGTTCGTCGGTCTCCGAGGGATGGCGCGCCAGGGTCAGCTGGTGCTCGCCGTAGTAATGGCGGTCCATATCGGAAATCTGCAGGTGCGCTTTGAAAATGGTGGCGCTCAGGGCCATGGGGAGACCTTTAAAGTGACTTGTTATTTATAATCTGTAACCAGCTATATTTAAGCACTTTTGCAAAGACAATCACTTTCATCTTCTTCGGGAGGCTGCCTTGTTCAGGCTGCCAGCCCGTTGCTGTCGGCGCCGGCACCGGACAACCCTTCCCGCAGCGCGTTGACATCGGCATTTTCCAGGTATTCGTCGAAGCCCATGACCCGGTCGATAACGCCGCCCGGGGTCAGCTCGATGATCCGGTTGGCCAGGGTGGCGACGAACTTGTGGTCGTGTGAGGTGAACAGCATGACCTCGGCAAAGTTGATCAGCCCGTTGTTGAGGGCGGTGATCGACTCCAGGTCGAGGTGGTTGGTCGGTTCGTCGAACATCAGCACGTTGGCGTTGCTCAGCATCATTCTGGCCAGCATGCAGCGCACCTTCTCACCGCCGCTGAGCACGCTGGTCATCTTGGTGGCCTCGTCGCCGGAGAACAGCATCCGGCCGAGGAAGCCACGCGCAAAGCTCTCACCTTCGTGCGGCGGGTACTGACACAGCCACTCGATGAGGCTGAGATCGTTGGCGAAATAGGCGCTGTTCTCCTTGGGGAAATAGGCCGTACTGATGGTCACGCCCCAGCGGAAGCTGCCGCTGTCAGGTTGCACTTCACCGGCTAGGATCTGCAGCAGGGTGGTCTTGGTGACGCTGTTGCCGACCAGGGCGATCTTGTCGCCCTTGTTGACGATCAGGTCCAGGTTGTCGAGCACCTTGACGCCGTCGACGGTTTTGCTCAATCCCTTGATTTCGAGGATGATGTCGCCGCAAGGGCGCTCGGGGCGGAACACCACGAAGGGATAACGACGCGAAGAGACCGGCAGCTCTTCGATGTCCAGCTTGTCGAGCAGCTTCTTGCGCGAGGTCGCCTGCTTGGCCTTGGAAGCGTTTGAGCTGAAGCGGGCGATAAATTCCTTGAGCTCGGCGGCCTTGTCCGAGGCCTTCTTGTTGGCTTCCTGCTTCTGCTTGAGGACCAGCTGACTGGCCTCGTACCAGAAATCGTAATTGCCGACATAGGTGCGGATGGTGCCGAAGTCAATATCGGCGATATGGGTACAGGCCTGGTTGAGGAAATGACGGTCGTGGGACACGACGATCACGGTGTTCTGGAAGCGGCCGAGAAACTCCTCGAGCCACTGGATGGTTTTCAGGTCGAGGTGGTTGGTCGGCTCATCGAGCAGCAGGATGTCAGGATTGCCGAACAGCGCCTGTGCCAGCAGCACCCGCACCTTTTCGCCACCCTCGAGTTCCTTCATCTTCCGGTGACGCAATTCCTCGACAATCCCAAGGCCGTTCAGCAGCACAGCGGCTTCCGACTCGGCTTCGTAGCCGTTCATCTCGGCGAACTCGGCTTCCAGTTCGCCGGAACGCACGCCATCCTCCTCGGTGAACTCGCCCTTGGCGTAGATCGCCTCGCGCTCGTTCATGACCGCGAACAGCCGTTCGTGCCCCATGATCACGGTATTGAACACCGTCTCGTCATCGAAGGCGAACTGGTCCTGGCGCAGCACCGCCATACGCATCCCCTTGCCGATCGCGACATCGCCCTTGTCCGGGTCGATATCGCCGGCCAGGATCTTCAGGAAAGTGGATTTGCCGGCGCCGTTGGCGCCGATCAGGCCGTAGCAGTTGCCGGGAGTGAACTTGATATTGACGTTATTGAAGATAACCCGTTTGCCGTAGGCCAAACAGATATTGGCAGCGCTGATCATGGTTGCAACTGTCCTTGTGTAGTCGGTTTTTCGCAAAAGCAAAGACCACAGGGCCGATCCCCGTGGTCTTTGCGCAGCGAATCTATAGCACTCTCGGCTAAGGTTGGCAATGTTTTTTCACGGCAATGTCTGAAAGGCCGTGTTTCAACGACCATTTCGCGCGGTGAGCAGGACCACGAAACCGCTATTTCGGCTTGGCCATCACGATTCGTCCTGCCGGTCGCTTTTGATGCCGTGCTTTTCCATCCGGTAAAGAAACGCCTTGTAGTTCATGTGCAGCAACCGCGCGGCGCGCGTCGCCATGCCGCCGGTGCGGTCAAGGGCCTTGCGGATCATCTCCTTCTCGAAAGCTTCGATATCGAGGCCGTCTTCGGGGAGTTCGAAGCGTTTCAGATCAACCGGGCGGCGGACCTGAAGGCGTCCGGCGACGTCGTCGCGCGTCAGCACCGGGCCGTCGCTGAGCAGGATGGCACGCTCCATGACCGCAGCCAGCTGGCGGACGTTGCCTGGCCAGCGGTGTTCCACCAGCAGCCGCATCGCCTCCGGGCTGATTTCGCGGACCGGACGGCCGAACTCAGCGCTGAACTTCTCCAGGTAGAATTCGACCAGCGGCACGATATCCTCGCGACGATCGCGCAGCGGCGGCAGGTCGATGGTGACGATGTTTAGCCGGTAAAAGAGGTCTTCGCGGAACGTCCCCTTCTCCACCTCGCCCTCGAGGTCCTTGTTGGTTGCCGTGATGATGCGCACGTCGATGCGGATCGATTCCTTGCCGCCGATCCGTCGCACCTCGCGATCCTGCAGCACGCGCAGCAGCTTCGACTGCATTGCCATCGGCAGGTCGCCGATTTCGTCGAGGAACAGGGTGCCGCCGTCGCTGGCTTCGACGAGGCCCTGACGTCGCCCGACCGCGCCGGTATAGGCGCCGGTTTCGTGGCCGAAAAGTTCGTTCTCGAACAGTGTCTCGGGGATCGCCGCACAGTTCACCGCCGTGAACGGGTGGCTGCGCCGGGGGCTGTTGTAATGAATGGCGCGGGCCACCAGCTCCTTGCCGCTGCCGCTCTCGCCGAGGACCATGACGGTGCTGGAGGAGTCGGCCACTTTCTGCAGCAGCCCGATGACTTTGTGCATGGCCGGAGAACGGGCAACGATTCCTTCGAGGCGGAAGCGGCTGTAGAGCTCTTCCTTGAGGCGGGCGTTCTCGCTGAGAATCGCCACGCGCTCGCTGGCCTTGCGCACCGCCAGCAGCAGGCGGGTCTTGTCCAGCGGTTTGGTCAGGTAGTCGAAAGCGCCGTTCCTGACTGCCTCCACCGCCGAATCGATAGTGCCGTGCGCGGTGACGATAATCACCGGCGGCGGCACAACCCCGCGCGGCATGGCCGCAAGCAACTCGATACCGTCCATGCCGGTCATCTTCAGGTCGGTCAGCACCAGGTCGGCGGGGGATTTCTTCATCATTGCCAGGGCTGCTCTGCCCGACTCGGCGGTCTCGACCTGGTAGCCTTCCCCCGCGAGGATCGTCTGCATGATCTCGCGCTGCAGGGGCTCGTCGTCAACCACCAGGATCACCGGTTTCATCGCTCCTCCTCGTCGAGCGGCAGGCTCAGCGTAACGGCGCTCCCCTGCCCCGGTTCACTGTGAAACTGCACCTTGCCGCCGTGTTCTTCGATAACCCGCCGGGTCAGGGCCAGGCCCAGGCCCAGGCCGCCCTGCTTGGTCGAGTACAACGGGGTGAACAGCTTGTCGATATCTTCGGCCGCAACGCCGGTCCCGGTGTCGGCGATGACCAGGGTCCACTGGGCGTCATCGACCGAGCTGTGCACGGTGAGCGTCCCGCCGCGAGGCATCGCCTCGAAGGCGTTCCTGACGATATTATACAGGCATGTGCGCAGGAATTCAGGGTCTGCCTGCAAAACCGGCAGCGTCCCCGTCTCGCGGACGACACGCACATCAGAGGCTCGGGCCTGCGCCGCAGTCAGTTCGAGAACATCGTCGAGCACCTGCGCGGTATCGCAGCGGCCGATGCGCAGTTCGAAGGGTTTGCCGTGTTCGAGAAAACTTTCGGCGAACCGGCCGATGCGGCCGACCTCGCCTTTGAGGTTGCGCACCATGGAGTCGAAACGGTGCGCGGCCTCGCGGTCGGCCGGGCGGTAGGTGTCGCCCATATGGTCGATCGACAGGCTGATGAAGTTCAGGGGGTTCTTGATCTCATGGGCGATATGCCGGGCGAACTGGCCGGCGCTCGCCAGGTGCTCTGCGGTACGCAGCCGCTCGCCCAGCAGGCGGTCCTCGCGCAGGCGATCGATCATGTCTTGAAAACTGCGCGCCAGCTGGCCGATTTCGTCACGGCGTTCGACCGGCAGGGACTGGTCCAGGTCGCCGGCGGCGACATGGCCGGCCGCTGCCGCCATGGCCACGATCGGCCGGATATAGTAGCGGGCCAGAACCACCGCCACCACGGTGCCGAAGCTGAGGATGACCAGGGCTGCGAAGATGCGGCGGATGGCACTCAAGCGCAGCAGCACGGAGAAATTCTCGGTATTGAGGGTCAGGTGGAGATAACCGGCCGTGCTGCCTTTGGCAACCACCGGCACGATGACGTTGAAGAGCTGTCCTTCCCCGGTCACCGGTTCCCCGAGATCGGCCTTGAAGATCAGTTCTTTGCGCTGCTGGGTGATCCACTTGCCGACATTGTCCTGGTCGGTGCTGGCGATGATCCGGTTTGAACTGCTGATCACCGAAACTTCCTTGACTCCCTTGGCGTTGAGATTGTCCAGGTAGCCTTTCAGGCTGCCATGATCGCTCAGGTTGTTGCCTGTCGTCCCTTCCAGGCCGACCTGTACCGCCCGTGAAAGGTCGGCGGTCTGCCGGACGAACTCGTTGTACAGGCGTTTCTCGGTCTGGTAGTAGAAAACGATCAGCAGGACGACCAGGGTCAGGCTGGTCAGCAGCATGAGGAGCGCCAGGCGGACCCAGAGGGAATGAAGCCCGAAAGATCGCCTCGTCCTCTGGTTCGGCTTGATGCTCTCAGGAAATGTCATTGACGTTTGCTTCCGGCAGTCGATGGGACCCTGGCGGTGGCTACTGCTGCCGGAAGCCGAATCAGGCAGGGAGTGCCTTCGCTGAAGGCCCAGTAGAGCCTGCGTGCGTCCTGTGCCGAAATGGCCAGGGCGAGCTCATTATAGGGTGAGCCGCGCAGGAATTTCCAGCTGGAAATAACTGGCCGGCTCAGGTACCAGGCGGGGACGGCCAAAATGCTGCGCAGATGTTGAAACCAGGTCCCGGGCGCCGGGTGTACCGTGATGTCGGTGCCGTTGCCCAGGTGGAGCCGATAGGAGGTCGGCATGTCTGCCAGCTCGAAAGCCTTGAGCGGTTTGTCGGCGGCCACGCCGTCAGGCACGGCCGCACTGACCACATGCACCTCCCGTTCGGGCTCGGCAAGGGAGGATTTGCTCTGCAGATCGACCGCGGTCAAGGCCGAGGGATAACCCCAGCGCCGGTAGCTGTCGATGTGCCACGTCTCCAGCGGCAGACCGCTGGCCTTCAGCTCCAGCTGTTGCTCCTGCAGATCGATCAGCAGGTAGGGCTTGCCGGCCTTGGCCAGGTCATATTCGGCCTGCAGCAGTGCATTCTCCTGTTGCAGATCAGCGTGGGACAGCTCGCCGGCCACGACCAGTATCGGGGCAATCAGCAGGAGCAGCAGCAAGTTCCGGATGGTACGCATCAGAAGATAAAGACCCGCGTGCCGATCGGCAGCGTTCGATAGAGGTGAGCCAGGTCCTCGTCGCCGAGGCGCACGCAGCCGTGGGAGACATTGCGACCGAGCATGCGCTTGTAGAGGGTGCCATGGATGAAGTAGCCTTTGCCGAGGCCGAGGGCATAGTCACCCATGGCTCCGGGCTCGGCGCGCTCCGCAGAATTGGCAGGGATCGGTTGCCCTGCTTCGAGAAAGGCCCAGTCGGGCTTGATCCAGAGGGGGTTTTTGACCTTGGACTGGATGCGGTACTGGCCCCGTGGCGTATCGAAGACCCAGCGCCGGCCGCTGGACGGGTCCTCGAGCACCGTACCGCTGCCGCACGAAGCTGTCATGTCGCGCAGGACGACATCGCCCTGGCGCAGCGTCACACGGTTTCCAGCGGTATCGATCACCAGGTAGGCGTCGCCGGGCCTTTGAGCCGCAATTTTTTTTGCCAGGCGCTGGTTGGCGGCCTGCCAGTCCGCCGCGGTACGGGCCTTCTGTGGAACCGCCGCGGCAGCTGGTGAGACGCCTCCCCGGTAGGCCAGGTAGCTGCCGCACAGTTCGACCAGGACCAACCCGCCCGCCAGGCAGATCAGGACCTTGCGTACCGGCCAGTGCGGCCGTGCGCTCCACCAGCCCAAGGAGAGGGCCTTTATTCTCATGAAGATTGACCGCCAGTCTTTCATTCCAGTCTGCCCAGTGCGATGCGGACCAGGTTGTCGTTGTTCATGGCAGCAACGATCACCACTGGCGTGCCGGTCTCGACGCGGTTGAAAAGTTCGAGCATCTGCTTGTCATCCAGGCCGATGCAGCCGAGCGTCGCGCCCTCCCTGCCACCGCCGTGGATTTCGATCAGTCCGCCGATTTTGGCTTTGGCCGGGATCAGCTTCTTGCGCTTGGCTTCGGCGAAGCGCCGTTTATCCTCGGCGTTGGGGTAATTGATCAGCAGGGCCCGGTAGAACTTGCTGTTGGGCAGTTTGCTGACCACCTGGTAGCGGCCTTCCGGAGTTGCCCGGTCGCCGGCATACAACTTGTCACCGATCGGGTTGAAACCGAGACCGACCGGGTAAATCGCCGCTACCACGCCCTTGTCGTAGAGGATCAGCTGTCTACGCAGCTTGTTGACCACGATAGCGCGACTGCCGCGGCGGCGGCTTTCAGCGACGGCCTCGTCAACCAGTGCTTTCCAGCGTGCGATCTGCTGGCCATCGACATATTGGGCCAGGATCGGCCGGACCGCGTCGACCGTCTTGTCGAGCAAGGCCTCGGCCTCCGTCAAGCGCTCGAGAGCCAATTCCGGCAGGCTGTCGTCGGCAAAGCTGCCGGCTTCGGAAAGCAGGACTTCGATCCGCGACAGCCTGGCGGTGTTGAGGCGGCTGTCCTTGATCGCCGAGACCAGGTCACGCAGGGCGTGCAGCCGCTGCGTGATGCGACTGGTGCGGCTGATCAGCTCGGTGGTCTGCTCTGACTTGTTCTGCTCAACTTCCTGTCGCACCCGCTCGCCCTGGGCGAGGACCGCACGATAATTTACCGTTACGTCCTGATAATCGCGGAACCAGGCCAGGCGGGTCTGCTCGGCAATAAACTGTTCGCGGCTCTTCTTCAGGGCCGCGACGTAATCGGCATAGCTTTGCGGTGCATAAACGGCAGCGCCGGCCCGCCAGAGGTCCTGCTCCTTGTCAAGAGCCTGTTGGACCTCGGGCGGAACCGGCGGTTCACTGCAACCATGCAGCACGATCGTCATCAGGAGCAACCCGGCAGTGACAAACGTTTTCATTGGCGGGTAAAATCCCCTGGGCTTGACCGTGCAACGCCCGGTTTACTGTTTCTTGATAACGACAGCCAGTTTCTCCTGGGCAGCCTTGACGTCGTTGCTGATCGTTAGAGCTTGGGTCGCAACGGCATGGGCTTTCTCGGTCGCGACGATATACTCGCCGGCTTCGATCTGCGGCGCAACGGTCTCGAGTTCGGTCTGCAGCCCGACGACATCACTCTTCATTGCTTCGATATCGGCAAGGGACCCTTTGCCCTGGGGGGCAACGTCGAGCAGCGACTTGGCTTCGACGAGGGCAGCCTGGGCTTCCGTCAAGGCTGCGCTGGCAGCAACTTTCAACTCTTCCTTGCGCTGGGCAAGCTTGCCTTTCAGAGCATCGGCGTCTTCCTTGACCTGGGCCAGGGTGAATTTAGCCAGCGAGTAGTTGCTGAAAGTGTAGCTGTCCTGTGTTTTGACTTCGGCCAGCGCTTCTTCCATCTTGCGGTTGATGCTCTGCATCTGCTCAGGGGTGTACTTTTCTGCGCCTTCACTAACGACCGCATCGATCGCGCTCTTGGCGGCGTTAAGCTCTTCGGTCGGCTGGCTGGCACATGCGCTCAGCAGGGTAGCTGCCACCATGGATACCAATAAAACTTTGATTGCTTTTTTCATACACGTCTTCTCCTTAAAGTTTGACCGCGACATGCACACCAACATGGTGGCATGCTTAACTAAAGCAACCTTTGCGCCAATTTGTAACTTGCTGTTTTTGCTTAATATTTATTTTTCGAAAAAACATAACTTCCCCATTTGGGGATTTTGTGGCTGTTTTGGGGAAAGTTGTCCGGCAAGCGGGGACGGCTGTGAATTAAGCAACGGCGGCTATTTCTCACGAGCTCCGGCAATACATGTGATGGTGAAAAAAAGTCTGTTCACGCGCGACGTTCGGTGCCACTATGCGGAGGATGAACCGAACCTTCAAGTGCTGCGGCTGTGGCCACTGTTGCCTCAAGTTGCCCGATGCATTCAACGGCTGCGTCAGCGATGCCGACCTGGAACGCTGGCGGCGGCTGGGTCGCACCGACCTCTTGGCCCGGGTCGAGACCCTCGACCTCGGCCCGGGCAACCGGCTGCATACCGCCTGGCTCGACCCCGAAACCGGCGACGACGTCGAACGCTGTCCCTGGCTGCTCGACCGGGTCGACCAACAGGGTTACTTGTGCGGTATCGACGACATCAAGCCGGACCACTGCCGCGACTATCCCGAGCATCGGCAGCATGCCGAAGCGACCGGCTGCCCCGGCTACCAGGGCAACCGGCCCACCGACATCAAGCAGCGCCCACAACGGGGAAAAGACTGAACCTATGAAAGCAAAATCGACCAGTAAAGACCTGTATGTCGCCGAGATCGCCTTCGAAGCCGAAGAGGAGGACCTGCGCAAACTCTTCGCCCTGTGCGGCACGGTGCGCGCCATTCACATGATCACCGACCAGAAAACCGGCCAGTTCAAAGGCTGCGCTTTCGTTCACATGGCCAACGCCGCCGAAGCCAGGGACGCCATCAACACCCTCGACGGCACCTACCTGCTCAAACGCTGCATCAGCGTCACGGCAGCGCTGCCGAGAAAAACCACGCCCGCTGCGGCCAGGGCCGGCACCGACAAACCGCAGCCTTCAGGTCGATCGCGCAGCCGCAAAAAATAGCCCTTTTGCACCACTCATTAAAACGAGCAAGAGCAGAGCGTCCGGATGGCGCTCTGCTCTTGTGTCTGGAGCTGTCTGGTCGGCTCCCCGGGGAGCCGGGACGAATCAGTCGCCGAGATCCCGGCCGAACTGGCGGAACTCGTCGAGGTTGCTGAATTCCCCCCAGGCCAGGTGCTGATTGGGCGCATTGACGAAGTGATAAACGTTCTCGAGGATCGTGTAATGCTTGTGCTCCTCGGCGGCGATTTTCAGCAGAAGGGCCTTGACTCCGGGGTCGTCTTCACCTTGGGCGGCCTCCTCGTAGAGACGGAAGCTGTCGGCTTCGAGCTTCATGGCGTGCCGGTATGCGGCCAGTGACTCTGCCACGTCTTTTAAAGCCTGGCTGTCCCTCGGCAGCTGGACGAAGACATTGCGGACCGCATCGAGAATGGTCGACTCAGGCATGGACTTTGCCGGGTTGCCCGCTTTCAGGTCCCGGAAGATTTCATAATGGCGCTGCTCATCCTCGGCCAGGCGGTTAAAAATAGTCTTCAGCCCCGGCAGGCTGGCCGCCCTGGCCAGGTTTTCATAGTAGTCCTTGCCGGCGGCTTCCATGTCCAAGGCAAAATCGAAAACATTCATGAAATTCTCCCTGTTGTGCTTGATGTTTAAACCGGTTATTTAACTCTATTAGAGTCCATGGCGCTGTCAAGTCGTCCTCTGTTTCCCGGGCGCGGGCGGGAGGCTTGCCTGAATCAGCAGGCTTAACGCCTGCCACGTCCTTCGCTTTGCGACCCCGCTTCAACGGCCCGCTCCATCCCCCAGTTCCAGCTCAAGACCGGCCGCCTGCCGGAGAGCGGCAGGAACTCGACCGCAAGCTCGGGCAGGCTCAATATCGCACAGGTGTGGTTGAAGCGGGTGCTGCCGGGGTTGATGACCAAGGGTTTGCCGAGTCGTTCAGCGAACACCTGGTGGGTATGCCCGACCACCAGGATGTCAGCGGTGAAGCTTTGCAGACAGTCGCTCCAGAAGGCCCGCTGCTGCGGTATTATCCGGGCGTCCTCGTCCAGCAGATGGATTCCTTCCATCAGGTAGCCGAGCGGGCTGGCGTGAACCATGCAGACGGCTTTCCCCGCGATCGGGATTTCCAAAATGGCCGGCAGGTTGAACAAATAGTCGGCCGGGCCCTCATTCGTCTCCTGCAGGTGCCGCTCGGCCCACCAGAGGTCATGATTGCCCAGCACGACCAGGCCGCCGGCTTCGACCAGCAGGGCGATGGTCTGCTCCAGTTCGTCGCCGTAGCCGGCGACATCGCCCGCGCACAGCACCTTCTCGACTCCGGCGGAACGAAAGATCGCCAGAGATTCCTGCAACGGAGCCGCGGTGGCATGGACATCACTGAGCAAGCCGATTTTCACGGACATGTTGAACCTCACAGCCGCACAGCCGGGCCTTGTCCCGGAGTTCAGATCTTGCCGACCGGCGCCAAGTAAAGGGTGAACTCCTCCTCGCCGTCGACCTCCAGGAGTTCGTCCATATGCGCCTGGTGATAGGCGGCAATCGCGCAGGTGCCGGCGCCGATCGCCTCACAGGCCAGGTAGAGATTCTGACAGAGGTGACCGGCATCCAGCGCGATCACGCGGTGCGCAGCCAGGTCGTAGCGCCATTCCATCCGGTAGGGAATGACCGTCCAGGCGAAGGTGACCGGGGCCGTGGCAATAAACGCCTGGCCGAGAGTCGCCCGGGTCAACCGGGCCGACATCCCGTCGACGGTCTGCTCGTAAACCAGTGTGTGCTCAATGGGCAGGTAGCGGTAAATGCCGTTGGCCAGGGTCTCGACGTCGCTGACCAGCAGGTAAGTCTCGAAGGCATGCCGACAGCCGGCCGAGGGCACGGTTCGCAGGGCACAACCCGGCGCGACGACCTGCTTGATCCCCTGGGTCGCCCAGAGCAGGAACGCCAACTCCTTCAGCGTCACGGGCTGGCTGCGAAAGCGCCGGTGGCTGCAGCGGGTGGAGATTGCCGTCACCAGGTCGGTACCGCGAAAAGCCTGGAACGCGTCGGGCCCCGGCAGGGCGATCGGCTCCTGCCCTCCCCTCGGCGGCTTCTGCACAGGCGGCGGCGCCACACCGAGGTTCTGGTCCGTCCGGGCAAAGTCTATCTGCAGGCGCAGCGAATCCTGCAAAAACCTCCGGTTGTTGCGCATCCTGTCCCTGTCCATGGCTCACCCTCGCATTATGTAAAGATTCAACAGGCTCTGCCCCGCCTCAGGCCGCCTGTTGCCAGACGGCGATGGCAAGCAGCAGCCAGCCGACCAGGAACGCCACCCCGCCCAGCGGCGTAATCATGCCAAGCGCCCGGATGTCGGAGAGGACCATGACGTAGAGCGAACCGGAGAAGAGTATGCTGCCGCCCAAAAGCGTCCAGCCGGCGCAACGGACCAGGCTGGTGTCCGGCAACAGATGGCAGAGGATACCGATCAGAACCAGGCCGAGAGCATGCACCAGGTGGTAGAGCACCCCGGTCTGCCAGACCGTCAGCATCTCAGGCGTCACCCGGCTCTTCAGGCCATGCGCACCGAACGCACCCAGGGCAACCCCCAAAAACGCACTGAGACTACCCAACAGAACGAATATTTTCATCGCGGCCCCCTTTCAAGCTATGCCACAAAGTCAAATACGGCGAAGTTGTTCCCCAGCACATTACCGTACTTAGGGGTCAGGTCTACACATTTCACAAAAACAGCACATATCGCTCCCGGCAGGTCTTTTCAGCAAGAGATATATCATCACCCGCCGCTGCGTTTGACCGTCCATCCCTTGGTTTTGAGCAATTCGATCAGGGCGTCGCGATGGTCGCCCTGGATTTCGATAACACCATCCTTCAGAGTGCCGCCGGTGCCGCATTTCTGCTTCAGCTCCCTGGCCAGAGTCTTGAGCTCCTCCGGCGGCAAAGGGACTCCGCTGACCAGGGTGACCCCCTTCCCTTTGCGCCCCTTGGTTTCCCGGCCGACCCTGACCACACCATCACCTTTTGGCATGACCGCTGCCGGTTTACGGCATATGCACTCGGCCACCGGTTTGCCGCATCGCGGGCAAATGCGGCCGGAGGCGCTTGAATAAACGAGTGAAGAGTTGTTTTTAACGGACACCTGGCACCCCGAGTGATTGTTTGATCAAACCATGAAGCCTGGAACAAATTATCAACATGCAGCTTGCCGTCTTCTTACTGGAGGTTCCATGAAACGGGTTGATGGGCCGCTTGCGAAACGAAGTTGACTCAAAGCGTACCAGAGGAGCCTGAGCCCGGCAAATGCGGCAGGGTCGTGATCGGGCCCGGAGAGGCGGCCAGGCCCGTTTGAGCA
>JAHEEU010000086.1 GCA_024640545.1 Geobacteraceae bacterium | reverse complement strand
TATTGAGGAGAGCTCCCATGAAACCAATACGAAAAGCTTTGATCGCCGGACTGTTCATGTTGCTGGTTTGCTCAGACGTTTACGCTGATGAGTATGCGGACACAAAGAAGATGTTCGAGGGTGCTGGCATTGCAAATCTGTTCGACAGTGCCTATGGTTATGCATTGTTCCCAACCATCGGCAAAGCCGGCGCGTTTCTGGTTGGCGGCGCGTACGGAGAAGGCCGGGTATTCGAACAAGGAAAATACATCGGCAACACGAAAATGATGCAGGCGACCGTCGGTTTTCAACTTGGCGGCGCAGGCTTCAGCCAGGTGGTTTTCTTCCAGGACAAACGAGCTCTCACTGAGTTCACCAATGGCAACTTCGAGTTCGGTGCAGAAGCACAAGCCACGGCAATAACCGCCGCAGCCGGGGCCTCTGCGAATACAGCGGGCAGTTCCGCGACCGCCAGCGGGGGAAAAAATAATGCCTCAACCGCCGGCGGTGGTTACAATAAAGGCATGGCCACTTACACCATCACAAAAGGTGGGCTGATGTATGAGGTCAGTATCGGTGGACAGAAGTTCAGCTTCACCAAACTTTAAAGAGCGCCAAGATCACATTGCCATTGCGCTTCCGCTCTTTGGATTCATTGACGATTGGTCCGCAGTGACTCAAGAGTATGGCCTCTGAGTCGGAAACGGTCCTCTTATTGATTGGCACACATCAAATACCCTTTGCTCCGTAAATCACAGTCCCCCTGGCTGATCAGCCCGGGGGACTGTTTTTGTTGAGAGGCATAATTGCGTTGATGATGACTAGGATGGTCTTGAATTGGTGTTATCATTAGATGGGTGTTTTGTGTGTGACGCCCGGCATCCTGTCAGGGAAAGGGCCCGCAACGAAGATTTCTTTTACATGCTGGCAAGAGTTTGTAAGGAGGCCACGATGCCAACAGAACAGGCAGAAACAGGCAATTTGCAGATATTATTGGGGCAGGTTGGTGCGGGGCTGGATGAATATTTGAAATTTGAACATCCAGATGCAATGCATCCCAAGAATTGCTGGCGTGAGTTTCTAGATATCCCACTGCCGCAGAAGGGGGTCGGTATCGGGCAGGTGACCGCTGATTTGCTGAACCATGTCATCCCCAATGGCTCCCCTGTCCCCAGGCCGGGATTCAGCTCATTTATTACCACCGGTTCAACGAGCGCCGCCACGCTTGCCGCGACCGCAGCCAGTATCGCCTCCCCTCAGCGTTATATGCATACGGCGTTCAACTTCCTGGAAGAATTATCATTACAGTGGTTAGCGGAGATGTGCGGCATCGGCAACATGCAGGGCGTCTACAGCAGCGGGGGGTCGGTAGCGAACTTAATTGCCCTGGGGGGCGCCCGACAGTCAGCCTTTGAAAGGTTGGGCCATGACCCGGCGGCCGATGGGGTTGATAGACCGGTCAGTGTTTATGCCAGTGAAGAGTGTCATCATACAATTCAACGGTCCGGTGGCGTATTGGGGATAGGTCGACACGCGATTAAACTCATCGCCTGCGACAGTAAAGGTCGTATGCGGGTGGATTGTTTGCTGAAAGCAATTGCCGCAGACCAGGCCGCGGGCATTCTGCCGATGGCCATTGTCGCCAATGCGGGAACCACGAACACCGGCGCAATCGACCCGCTACAGGAAATTGGTGAAATTGCAGCGGCAAACTCCATCTGGTTTCACGTCGATGGCGCCTATGGGCTGCCCGGGATTCTGGATGAACAGATCCGCCACCTTTTCCAGGGCTTGGAGATGGCCGACTCGGTGATTGTCGATCCCCATAAATGGCTGGGCGCTTCCGTTGGCGTCGCCGCCACATTTGTTCGCGACAGACAATGCCTCTACCGGGCTTTTACACAGGAACCCGCCGACTATCTTGAAGGTTCTGTCGAACACAGCGACAAAACAGCCCCGGTTATCGAACATTCCCTGGATGATTTCGGCATACCGTATTTTGATTTTGGTGTCGAATTGAGTGCCCCATGCCGTGGTGTTGTGGTCTGGGCCTTGATTCGGGAAATCGGTGTTCAGGGTATGCGTGACAGGGTGAAACGCCACAATGCCATGGCCCGCCGTCTTGCCCAGCATGCCAATGATCACCCCAACCTGGAAGTGCTGAGCGAGCCGATCCTTTCTATCTGCTGTTTTCGCTATGTTTCCCCTGGTATCGATGATCTGGACGACTTCAATCAGCGGCTTCACCGTCGCCTGGTCAGGGAGAATCAATATATGCCCAGTACGACCCGTGTGAAAGGCCGGTTGGCACTACGCCCCTGCTATGTCGGCGCACGTGCAGACCAAGCGCAGGTTGATGCCCTGCTGGAGTCGGTATTGCGAATTGGCAAGGATTTGGCGGCCGGCGTCTAAAGGGCTGGCTCGCCTCGTCGGGCAAAACTTCCTTTGCCTCGGAGTTGGCGTGCAAGAGAGCCCGCTGCCGTGATGAAAACGTGATTTAACTGTTCTGAGAAGGGCGGCCACCGTCCTGGCAGGGGGGTCGGCTCCTCAACATGTTCGGGCCTTGGACATGGTCTTTTCTTGCCGAGCCAAAGAAGATTCTCGACGACCAGCAGATGTGCTATAACAGGCTCCATGTTACAGCTCAAGGATGTTGTCAAACAGTTTGCCGACCAGGTTGTTCTGAACCACGTCGACTGGCATGTCCGCCCGACCGATCGCATCGGTCTCTGTGGCGAGAACGGCGCCGGCAAGACCACCCTCCTGCGGGTGCTTGCCAGGCAGTCGGACGTGGATGCCGGCACAGTTCAGCATGCCCGCGGCACAACCCTCGGCTATCTCCCTCAGGATGGCCTCGAACATAGCGGCAAAAGTCTCTTCGCCGAAGTGCGTTCCGCGCTTGCGGAGCTGCTCTCCGTCGAAGCCGAACTGCAGCAGCTCGAGGCCCGGATCAGCAGTGGTGCCGACCAGGCCGTTCTCGATCGTTATTCGGAGCTGCAGGAGCTCTTTCGGCAGCGCGGCGGCTACTTGATGGAAGCCGAAATCGGCCGCGTCCTCAAAGGACTCGGGTTTGCCGAGGCAGACTGGGACAAACCCTGCGAACACTTTTCCGGCGGCTGGCAGATGCGCATCGCTCTGGCCAAGCTGCTGCTGCAAAGGCCGACCCTGCTGCTGCTGGATGAGCCGACCAACCATCTCGACCTGCCGGCCCGCGACTGGCTCGAAAGCTACCTGGCCGCATACCCCCACGCGGTGATTCTCGTCTCGCACGACCGTTTCTTCCTGGACCAGGTAGTGACCAGAATCGTGGAAGTCTGGCATGGCAAGCTGACCGATTATCCGGGTAACTATTCCCGTTATCTGGTCGCCCGCGATGAGCGGGTCACGGCTTTACGGGCCGCCAAAACCCGCCAGGATGAGGAGGTCGCCCGTATCGAGGCCTTCATCAACAAGTTCCGGTTCAATGCCAACAAGGCTTCCCTGGTGCAGAGCCGGGTCAAGCAACTCGAAAAAATCGAACGGATCGAACTGCCGCCGGAACGAAAAAAAATCGGCTTTTCCTTTCCAGTTCCACCGAAAAGCGGTCGCCTGACGGTGCGTCTTGCCGGGGTCTCGCACGGCTATGGCGACCTTTCGGTCCTTGAAGGGGTGGCGCTTGATGTCGAACGCGGTGAACGCCTCGCACTGGTCGGGGCGAACGGCGCCGGCAAGTCCACCCTGATGCGCCTGCTGGCCGGCGTCGAATCGCCCCGCCTAGGGCAGCGTGAAGAGGGCCATAATCTGATCATGGCCTATTTTGCCCAGGATCAGGCGCGCACCCTTGATCAGCAGCTGACGGTCCTCGAACAGATCACCCGTGCGGCCCCCTTCGATATGGTGCCGAAGGTCCGCAACCTGCTCGGCGCCTTCCTGTTTCATGGCGATGATGTCCACAAGCGGGTCGCCGTCCTTTCCGGTGGTGAGCGCAACCGCCTGGCCCTGGCGATCCTGCTGCTCAAGCCGGCCAACCTGCTGCTGCTCGACGAGCCAACCAATCACCTGGACCTGGCCTCCAAGGAAGTCCTCCTGCAGGCCTTGCGAGGTTATCAAGGCACTCTGGTGTTTGTTTCCCACGACCGCTACTTTGTCGACGCCCTGGCCAGTCGGGTGGTCGAGGTGGCCGAGCAGCGGGCAACGCCCTACCTGGGCAACTACGAGGATTTCCTGCGCGCCAAAAGCGGCGAAGGCGACGCTTCGCACTCTCTGCTGAGGGTCGAGCAGGCCAGCTTGAAAACCGCCCCGGAACAGATTGCTGACAAATCAACCCGGGCCGTGACGCACGCCGAGCGCAAGGCTGCGCGTCGTGAGGAGCAGAAGCGCCAGAGACAGCTGGCGGAAGTTGAAGGGAGAATCGAATCACTTGAACAGCAATTGGCAGAGCTGACCAGCGAAATGCAGGATCCGGCCATGGCCGTCGATCATGCCCGGCTCGGCAAACTGGTGGACCGGCACGTGGTTCTGCAGGAAGAGCTGGATGAATGCATGGCTCGCTGGGAGTCCCTGCAGGAACTGCTGGCGGAAGGCGACGCGTCGTGAACCGACCCTTCGTCATCGCGGTCGCCAGTGAAAAGGGCGGGGTGGGCAAAACGACGATTGCCACCAACCTGGCGGTTTATCTCAAGGCCCTGCGCGAGGACCTGCCGGTGACGATCGCTTCCTTCGACAACCATTTCAGCGTCGACCAGATGTTCGCGCTCGGGGACCGCCCAGAGAACAACATCGCCGCTCTGCTCGAGGGCCACGCGCTGGCCGAGCTGGTTGCCATGGGTCAGTACGGCGTGCAGTTCGTCGCTTCATCCCGCCGCTTGACGGCGCCCGCCCATCCGCCGGCCTGGCTCGGCCGCTTTTTGCATGCTGCAGACCTAGACGGTCTTCTGATCCTTGATACCCGACCGATTCTCGACTGGTTCACCGAAGCGGCTTTGCTGGCCGCCGACTTGGTGCTGGTGCCGGTCAAGGACCGGGCGGCACTGGTGAATGCCGCGGCCCTGCGCCAGATTCTTGCAGAGGTCGAACGGGCGGACCGAATCTGGCTGGTTCCCAGCCTGGTCGACCCCCGCGCACGGCTCAGCGCCGAAGTGCGGGTTCACGAGTTCCTCGACTATGCGGCCCGTGAGCGCGACTACCAGATCCTCGATTTCTATATCAGCAAGAGCCCGAAGGTGGAAGGGTTGGCCTCCGGTTTTTCCAGCTGTATCAGGCCGGTCCTTACTCATGCCCGTAATACGGCGGTCCATGGCCAGTTAAAACAGCTTGCCGAGTTTGTCCTGGCCCGGTTTGATGCCGGAATCGTCAACCGGGGGACCTCTCCCGCCGGATTAACGCCCGGAACTGAGGCCGCGCCCGGCAGATATCCGCGCCTGGTCCTCGAGTGTCCCCTCTGCAGTCACCACTCCGCATCACACGGAGGTCACTTTTATTTCGATCTGCGCAGTCGCCGGCGCGGCTTTATTCATCCGGCCTGTTTCGGGAGGCTGTTAGGTGACCTCACCCAGGATGGCGCTGATGGATCGGTCGACCTGATTGCCTTGACGATTGACGGGCCCGGACTGGTCGGCCCCGAGTGTCGCTTGAGCGCTCATACCTTCGATTCTGCGGGAGGCTTGTTCGGCAGCGAAGAGGTCGAGTTGAGGCAACGGCCAGAGTGGCAGAACTGGCTGGTGATGATGACCGGTAGAACTCTGGATGCCGCCTACCGTGAACTGGTTCTGATCAACAGTGAAGCCAGTCCGGCTGGTCCGCACCTGGGCGCCGATGCGGAGCGCAATTTCGCGCACAAGCGCCGGCTGGTTGCCCGCGAACTCCGCCACGCCGGACTGTTTTAAGCGTTCAGCGGGCCGCTCCTCCAGAATTTGCTGCGTTTACAGCCTGATGCAGATTGTTTAGGCTTCCTGACTGTTCAGCGGTCCTTGGTCGAGGTCAGGACGATCTGGATGCGACGGTTCAGGGCGCGGCCCTCCGGGGTGCTGTTGCTGGCGATCGGACGGTACTCACCGTAACCAACCGCTGAGAGCCGCTCGCCGGGGATGTCGGTTTTGTCCTGGAGGAAATGCAGGACCGTGTTGGCCCGGGCCGTGGAGAGTTCCCAGTTGGATGGGTAGACCTGGGTCAGGGTCCCGCGAATCGGCACGTTGTCAGTGTGCCCCTCCACCTGGATATCCTTGTCGGCAGCTGATTTGAGAATATCGCCTATCTGCTGCAGCACGCGGATGCCGGCCGGTTTGAGCGCCGCCTGGCCGGAGTCGAAGAGGATCTTGTCAACCACATTGACAGTCAGTTTCCCCTTGAGCTCCGATATCTTGACCTCTCCTCTCTGGATTTCTTCCTCAAGCTTTCCAACCAGCTCATCGTAGGTGCCCTGGACTTCGGCCAGGCGCTCTTCACGTGCCTGACGCTCAACTTCCAACTGCTGCTGCAAATCGTTGCCGGTAGCAATCAGCCGATCAATTTCTCGGCGCATTTCAGTCATGGCCGCGCCGGCCTCTGCGCTACGGTCGGCGAGCACCTTCTCGACCCGCTCCAGATCGGCGCGGGCACGCACCAGATCTTCCTGGAGCAGTTTGTTGCGCTCGATGGCTTCGAGAAGACGCTGGTTGAGACTGTCGTTGCGCTCGGCCAACTGGTTCTTGTCCGCTTTCAGCCTTTCATAATCGGCCTTGAGGCCTTCTATGACCGACTCGAGATACTGGTTCTCATCGAGTTTCTGTTGGTGCACGGCCTGGCTGACGCAGGCGGACAGGACGACCGGGATGATGAGGACCAAGCAGAGTTTACAGTGAAATTTCACGTCGGGCTCCTTGCTGAGCAGAAGTGGGGAATCTGTCAATTACGTCATTGTTAGTGATTTTAGCATAAATGTAAAGGCTCGGAAACAGGGATGGTTACGGGGTTTTGAGTTGCCTGCCACAGATTCGCTATGGTATAAAAAACAGTCGAAAATCTTATGCCTTCCTGAAACTGGTTGGGACCCGACCCTATGAACCCATTTATACTTGACCCTATTCTGCGCCGTGCCCTTGAAGAGGATATCGGCACCGGGGACGTCACTACCCTGGCGACAATCGAGCCCGGAATTCAGGCCAGTGCCGAGCTGGTGGCCAAGGAGGAATTTATTCTGGCCGGCATCAATGTTGCGCAGAGGGCCTTCCAGCTGCTCTCGGCGGAGACTGCTTTCGAGAATCTGCTTGCCGACGGCCAGTCGGTCAAGCGCGGTGATGTTTTGGCCTGGATCAAGGGCGATGCGGCCGTGCTGCTCCAGGGCGAACGTGTGGCACTGAACCTTTTGCAGCGCATGAGTGGTGTTGCCACATTGACGGCGGCTTTCGTGCGCGCGGTTGCTGGCACCCAGGCTGTGATTGTCGATACCCGGAAAACGACTCCTGGACTGCGGGTTCTTGAGAAGTATGCGGTGCGCATGGGCGGGGGGGGGAATCACCGCATGGCCCTCTACGATGCCGTGCTGATCAAGGAAAACCACGTAGCGGCTGCCGGCGGTATTACCGCCGCGGTCGGCCGCGCCAAGCGGCATGTGCCGCACACCCAGAAAATAGAAGTCGAGGTCCGCAACCAGGGGGAGGTGGCCGAAGCCCTTGCCGCCGGCGCCGACATCCTGCTCCTCGATAACATGTCCTTGGCGGAACTGTCCGATGCCGTCGAACTGGTTGGCGACCGGGCCATCACGGAAGCCTCCGGCGGTGTCAACCTGGAAACTGTTCGGGAGATTGCCGAGACCGGTGTACGACTGATTTCCGTCGGGGCGCTGACCCATTCCTACCGCGCCGTGGATATCTCCATGCTGTTCACCTGAGAAAAGGAACTGCAGCCTGTCACCCATGATGAAACCCGCGCCGCGCGAAACCATCCTGTCACTGTTCAGCCAGACTCCCGACGGCTTTGTCTCCGGCGAACGGATCAGCGCGGAATTGGGCATTTCCAGGACTGCAGTCTGGAAGCATATTCGTAACCTGCGTCAGGCGGGTTACCGGATCGAAGCAGTCCCCTCCCGTGGCTATCATCTCCTGCAATCTCCCGACATCCTGATGCCGGAGGCGATCCAGGCCGGCCTCGCAAGCCGGCGGATCGGTTGCCTGGTCCGCTGCTTCGAAGCGACTGATTCCACCAACCTGCAAGCCTGCCGACTCGGTGATGGAGGCGACCCCGAAGGCCTGGTGGTGATCGCCGACCGCCAGAGCTCAGGCAAAGGTCGGATGGGTCGCCAGTGGGTCTCTCCCGGCGGCGTCAACCTTTATGCCTCGATCCTGCTGCGTCCCCCGATCCCACCCTTTGAAGCTCCCAGGCTGACCTTCCTTTCCGCCGTCGCGGTGTGCCGTGCCATCACCCGCTGCACCGGCCTGCGACCGACCGTCAAGTGGCCCAACGACGTGCTCTTGCAGGGTGCCAAAGTTGCCGGCCTGCTTAACGAAATGAGCTCTGAGACCGACCGGGTCCACTACGTCGTCCTGGGTATTGGAGTGAACCTGAACATGCGGCAGGAGCAGTTCCCGGCTGATCTGCGTTATCCTGCTACGTCAATTGCACTGGCTTCCGGGCGACCGGTCTCCCGGCTGGATTTCACCCGCATCCTGCTGCAGGAGACCGATGCCCTGTACCAGGTTTATCTTGAGCGGGGAAGCGCGCCCGTCCTGGCCGCATGGACCGAGCTCTGCGACCTGGTCGGCAAATTGGTGCACGCGGACTGCAACCAACTGCAGATCGAAGGAACGATGATTGGCCTTGCCGAGGATGGGGCATTGCTGGTACGGACTGCGACTGGTAAGATAGAGAGCGTTTATGCCGGGGATGTCCGGGCAGTATAAAGCTGGGGGGCGCGAAGCGGGAATTGCGAAAAGACTAACCTGGGTTGTGACGTATGGAAGCAGTGAAAAGCTTTATGGCCATTGAATGTTCGCGTTTCGCGTTGCGCGCTTCGCGCCACGGGTACTTATGCTTTTAGTCATAGATGTCGGCAATACCAACACGGTTCTCGGTTTATACCGGAGCAGGGAGCTGGTGCGCAGCTGGCGCCTGACCACCGACAAGGCCCGGACCGCCGATGAGTGGGCCATGGTGACCCATGAGCTGTTCAGCTTGTGCGGATTGCATTTCCCGGATGTCGATGCCGTGATCATCTCCTGTGTCGTTCCGCCGTTGCTAAACACTCTGGAGATGCTGTGTGCCAGCTATTTCAAGCTGCAGCCGCTGGTGGTCGGGCCGGGAATCAAGACCGGCATGCCGATTCACTATGACAACCCCCGCGAGGTGGGCGCCGACCGCATCGTCAATGCCGTGGCTGCCTACGCCAAACGGCCGTCCAGCCTGATCGTCGTCGATTTCGGTACGGCGACGACCTTCGATTATCTCTCGAAGAGGGGGGAGTACCTTGGCGGTGCAATTGCCCCGGGTTTGAGTATCTCTGCGGAGGCTCTTTATGAAAAGGCCAGCAAGCTGCCGAGAGTCGAGATCTGTTGCCCTCCCCAGGTGATTGCCAAGAACACGGTCAACAGTATGCAGTCTGGACTTTTTTACGGTTACGTCGGTCTGGTTGACGGCATCATCGGCCGCATGAAGCAGGAATCGCGGGAGAACCCCTACGTGATGGCCACCGGCGGATTGGCAACCCTGATCGCACCCTACAGCCAGGCTATTGATGAAGTTGACAACTGCCTTACCCTTGAAGGTCTGCGGATCATTTATGAACGCAACCATGTTGCGTAGCGATATCTGAAAAGCACGTAATCATAATGATTATCTGACTATCTGCATCTTGAGGAGCACTGAAAGGAGAGATCATGGCTAAGTTCGAAACAGAGAAATTGCGTAACCTGGGCATCATCGGTCAAGGGGATGCTGGTAAAACCTCACTGGTTGAAGCCATCCTGTTCAATACCGGCATGACCGATCGCCTCGGCAAGGTTGATGACGGTTCGTCAAACATGGACTTCGAACCGGAGGAGACCAAGCGCAAGATCACGATTACCTCGAAACTGCACCATTGTGAATGGAATGGGCACGAACTGCATATCGTTGACACTCCCGGTTACACCAACTTCCTGCATGACACCCGAGGCTGCATGCGCATCCTCGGGGGAGTCGTCCTGGTGGTCTCTGCCGTGGATGGTGTCAAGGCGCAGACCCAGACTCTCTGGAGATGGGCGGATGAATTCGAGGTGCCGCGCATTGCTTTCATCAACAAGCTTGATCGCGAGCGCGCTGACTACCTCAAGGCAGTCGACGACATGGAGACCTCTCTCAGTTGCCGGCCGGTGGCGGTCAACATGCCTATCGGCCAGGAGACGGATTTCAAAGGGGTCATCGACCTGATCACCATGAAGGCTCGCATCTTCAAGTTCGACGACAAGGGGACCTACGACGAAGTTGATATCCCGGAAGAGTACCTGTCGGAAGCCCAGCGCCTGCACGTGATCCTCATGGAAGCCTGTGCTGAGTCCGATGACGAGTTGATGGAAAAGTACCTCGAGACCGAGCAGCTGTCCGAGGAGGAAATCCTGCTCGGTTTGCGCGAAGGGACCCTGACCGGTGTCTTTACGCCGGTCTTGTGTGGCAGCGCTACGGCCAATATCGGTGTTCGCCAGCTGCTCGACCATATCGTCGTCTGCATGCCTTCGCCGATCGACAAGGGCACCCAGTACGGGACCAACCCGAAAAACGGCGATGCGGTGGAGCGCCGTCCCGATCCGAAGGCCCCTTTCTCGGCGATGGTCTTCAAAACAGTCAGTGACCCCTTTACCGGCAAACTGAGCCTGTTCCGGGTCTACTCGGGTACCGTCAAGTCGGACTCTACGATCTTCAACCCCAACAAGGATTGCACCGAGCGGCTTGGCCAGATTCTGCTGCCTGAGGGGAAAAAACATAAAGCGGTCAGCGAAGCTGTCGCCGGGGATATCGTCGCCGTCGCCAAGTTGAAGGAGACCACCACCGGCGATACGCTATGTGACGCGGCCCAGCCGATCCTCTATGAGTGTCCGGTGTCCATGAAGCCGGTCATCTCTTTCGCCCTGGAACCAAAGAGCAAGGGCGACGAAGAGAAGATCTTCAGCGGATTGTCGCGCTTGACCGAAGAAGACCCGGCCCTGCAGATTCTGCGTGACGTGGAGACCAAGGAGATGATCATCTCCGGCATGGGACAAGTTCATGTCGAGGTCGCCATCGAAAAACTCAAGCGCAAGTTCGGCGCTGAGGTCATCCTCAAGGAACCCAAGGTGCCTTACCGGGAGACCATCAAGAAAACCGTCGAGCAGGCCTACCGGCACAAGAAGCAGTCGGGGGGCAAAGGCCAGTTTGCCGATGTGACGATCAAGCTCAAGCCCCTGGAGCGGGGTTCTGGCTACGAGTTCGTTGACAAGGTCGTCGGCGGGGTCATCCCGCGGCAGTTCATCCCTGCGGTAGACAAGGGGATTCAGGAGTCGATGCGCAAGGGCGTTCTGGCGGGGTTCCCGGTCCAGGATTTCCAGATCACCCTGTTCGATGGCTCGCATCACTCGGTCGACTCCTCCGAGATGGCTTTCAAAATCGCCGGCTCGATGGCGTTCAAGAAAGCTCTTGAAGCGGCCAGCCCGGTTCTGCTCGAGCCGGTCATGAATATGGAGATCACGATTCCTGACGAATGCGTCGGCGATGTGATCGGCGATATGAACTCCCGGCG
>JAHEEU010000085.1 GCA_024640545.1 Geobacteraceae bacterium | reverse complement strand
TCATTTCCATACCGAACAAACCGGGACGCGGGATTCCGGCGATCCCCTTGGCACCGTTGAAGACCTCTTCCCAGTTCTCGATGACAATCTTGGCGATGGAACCGAAACCGAGGGTTACGATTGCCAGGTAATCGCCGCGCAGGCGCAAGATCGGGAACCCGAGCGCAATGCCGAAGAGTGCGCCCATCAGGCCGCCGATCGGCAGGCTGATCCAGAAGCCAAACCCCCAGAAGCTGTTCAAGATGCCGTAGGTGTAGGCTCCGACGGCAAAAAAAGCGACATAGCCAAGGTCCAGCAAGCCGGCGAGGCCGACCGTGATGTTGAGACCAAGACCGAGGACCACGAAAATCAGCGCCAGGACCATAATATTGGTCTGATAGATGTCGACCACTATCGGGAACACCAGAGTCAGCAAAGCCAGCACCGCCAGCACCGGCTTGAAGATTTTAGGGTCCTCCAGAAGCCGCTGGCCGATCCCCGGCCGGGACTGGTCCTCATCAGTGCTGTCCGCCTCGCTGCTCTTCATGTTGCGGCGCACCATGGCCCAGCGCCAGACGATGGAAAGCACAAAAGCGCCCAGGGCAACCCACAGCATGTTCATCCAACGCCACTCAACGATATTCTTGAGGGTGTTGACCTTGACCACCATCAACGGGAAGGTCAGAAAGACAAACCAGAGGGCGACCAGTAAGGATCGTTTCATATTATCTAGCATCGTAATCACACCATATTCAGCTTCAGGCTCAGACCTTCTGCTTGACTGCTTTGCCAAGCAGGCCGGCGGGCCGCAGGATCAGGATTAACACCAGGACGCCGAAGGCAAAGACATCTTCATAGGCGCTGGACACATAGCCGGCAGCATAGGATTCGGCCAGGCCGAGCACCAGGGCGCCAAGCGCGGCGCCGGGGATATTGCCAATACCGCCCAGGACCGCAGCCGTGAAGGCTTTAACGCCAGCCATAAACCCGATGTAGAAATTGATCTGGCCGATATAGGAGCCGACCAGAACGCCGCCAATCGCCGCCAGGACGGATCCGATCACAAAGGTCATGGAGATGACATTGTCGACGTTGACGCCGACCAGGCGAGCCATGGTCATGTCCTGCTGGGTCGCACGCATCGCCTTGCCGATCCGGGTATATTTGATGAGCACGGTCAGGGCGATCATGGTGATGGCACTGGTCACCAGGATGACCAGCTCCGCCGAGCCCACGATATGAGCGATCGGCTCCATGAATTCGAAATCAGGAATCAGCGACGGGAACGGCAGAAAATCAGGAGTTTGTGCCAGAAGCACATAATTCTGCAGGAACAGCGACATGCCGATGGCGCTGATCAACGGCGAGAGCCGTGGCGCATTACGCAGCGGGCGATAGGCGATCTTTTCGAGGGTATAGCCATAGGCTGCAGCGTAAACGGCAGCAATCAGGGCGGCCAGGATCAGGATGGAGAAGCCGGTGAAACCGTAGATCGTCAGCACACCGGACACGATCAGGGCAATAAAGGCACCGATCATGTAGACTTCGCCGTGGGCGAAGTTGATCAACTGGATGATGCCGTAAACCATCGTATAGCCCAGCGCGATCAGGGCGTATATGCTGCCCCGGACCAAGCCGCTGCATGAAAGTTCAAGAAAATATTGCATCGATGTTTTCCGCAGTCCTAGAAAGTGAGATTCCAACCGTCGAGGCCGGCTGGCATTGAACCGCTTGCACAAGGCGGTGAGCCGTTCAAACTGAACCGGGGAGAGACTGAACCGGAACAACTCCGTTTTTAATGTAAAAAACTCGGGGGACAGGCCAAGCCTGTCCCCCGTTTTATCCTGGCACGCCGAGCCGGTTACTTCAGCTCGACGAACTTGCCGCCTTTAACCTGGAAGACGGAGAAGCCTACGCCTTCTGCGTCGCCCTTGCTGTCAAACTTGATCTTGCCGACAGCGGTGTCGACAAAAGAACCTTTGAGAGCTTTTTCCAAACCAGCGTACTCGGTGCCACCGGAAACCTTGATGGCGTTCAGAACCGCCTGCATGGCAGCATAACCCTGGTCGAAGAAGGTGCCCGGCTCCTTGCCGTACTTAGCGACATAATCGTCTTTGGCCTGCTTGTTTGCGGCGAGTGTCGAGACATCCATCGGACCGGTCGCGTAGACGCCTTCTGCATCTGCACCGGCGATCTCCAGGAAGCCGTCACCCTTGATGCCGTCCGGACCGACGAAGGGAACCTTCATGCGCTTCTTGTTCATCTGGGCGACCAGCTTGGAGGCTTCCGGATGGTAACCGCCGAAGATGACGGCGTCGGCACCCTCCTTGCGAACCTTCTGGATCACAGCGGAGTAGTCCATGGCCCCGGGGGTGACACCTTCGAAGAGGACGACTTTGGCCTTGCCGCCAGCTTCGATGAACTGCTGGGCGAAGTCGGCAAAACCTTTGCCGTAGTCACCCTTGTCGTGGAGGATGGCGATCTTCTTGGCGCCGAGCTTGTCGGTCACGAAATTAGCCGCCAGCTTGCCCTGGTCATCATCAGGGGCGATGGTGCGGTAGAAGTTCGGGTATTCACCGCTCTGGGTCAGCGGCGGGTTGGTCGCTGAAGGAGAGATGGCAATAAGATTGGCTTCCTTGTAGATGCCGAGAGCGGCCTTGGTTGCGCCGGAACAGACATGACCGATCACCACGTTGACGCCCTGGGAAACCAGCTTGGTCGCTGCATTGGTCGCAATTTCAGGTTTACATTGATCGTCCATCGGCATCACTTCCAGCTGCTTGCCGAGCACGCCGCCGGCGGCGTTGACCTGCGCGGCGATCATTTCAACGGCTTCCTTGGTCGGGATACCGTAAGGTGCCAGGTCGCCCGTGTGGGGTCCCGCCACGCCTATCTTGATCGTATCTGCGGCGAAACCGCTGACCGGGACAACCAGGCTCAACAGAGCCACCATGACAAGTTTCTTGATTACACTTTTACGCATACAGCCTCCTTGTTGAGATCTTTATATAGTTTTGAGCAAATCACACAGTGTTCTGTTATAAAGGAAATACTTGGCATCCGTCAAGATTTATTAAATTTAGCCCTTTCTAAGATGGCCACCTCCGCCGGCATTCCAACCTGCCGAAATTACACGACATAGCGCTGCACGCAGGCACACGCGCGACAACACGTTCTTCGTGTCGGCAGATGGACGCTCGCAGAGTTCCAAAGAGGGAGAGATAATCCTGGGATCAGAAGTAGTCCTGGCGGCTGTAGAGACGCAGGTCCCGCTCGCTGAGCAACTCGGAGTGCAGACAGCCGAGGCGCTGGCAGATGCCGATGCATTGCGAAAAATGGGCCTTCAGTGACGTGAACAGCGCGACCAAGTGAGCGCCGCAGGGGCAGACATTGTAAACCGGGAAGGGTTCCGAACAGGATGGGCAGCAGATATCGACGACTTCACCTGCCGCCTTTTCAAAGTCGATGAAAATCCGGTCCCGGTCGCCGAGCACCGGGCTGATCACCAGCAGGCCTTCGCTGGTTCGGTTTTTCAGTTTGAGGGTCAGGCCGGGATGGCCCTGAAAGCGCGCCGTATCGGTCAGGATGGAATGTCCGTTCGGACAATAGCATTCATTGATCACTTCATTCTGGTGGTGACCCTGATCAGCAATGACATCACGTTTCTGTGTCTGGTGCCCACCCAGCAGTAGCCAGTTTATCTTCATGAGCAACCCTCCGGACATGGTTATATCTAAATGTACCATCAATCCGCGAGAATTACATCATGCTAAGTAAACTTTCCCAATGAGAGCAGCCAAATCTCAACGCCCAACCCGAAATTTATTCCAGGACAACCAGCAGATCGCCCTGCTCGATCGGATCGCTCTCGCCGAAGCGAAGCTCGGCAACGACGCCATCAACCTTGGTCTTGACGTTGGTCTCCATCTTCATCGCCTCGGTGGTCAGCAGCGTGTCCCCGGCCGACACCTTTTCGCCGATGCTCACCAGCAGCTTGAAAACCTTGCCCGGCATCGGTGCGCCAACATGCTTGGCATTGGCCGGGTCGGCCTTGTCATGGCTGGCAAATCCTGATTCAACAGAGGAATCCTTGACCGTCACCACGCGCGGCTCGCCGTTGAGCTCGAAGTAGATATTGCGGGTGCCATCCTCGTGGACCCGGCCCACGGCATTCAGCTTGATGATCAGGGTTTTGCCCGCCTCGATGTCGATGCTCACTTCATCGCCCACGTCGAGACCATAGAAGAAGACCGGGGTGGGCAGGAACGAGGTGTCGCTGTATTCCTGTCGGAAGCGGTCATATTCCTCGAACACTCCAGGGTAAAGGACCGCCGAAAGCACGTCGCGGTCGCTGACACCGTGCCCGAGCTTGGTCTGAAGCTCCTCTTTCCTGGCCGCGAAATCGACCGGTTCCAGCAGTTCGCCGGGGCGACAGGTAAGCGGCTGCTCCCCTTTGAGGATGATCTTCTGCAACTCCGGCGGGAAGCCGCCCACCGGCTGGCCGATCATCCCCTTGAAAAAGTCAACCACGCCCTGGGGGAATGACAGCTCCTGACCCTTGGTGAAGACATCTTCGGGTTCAAGCCTGTTCTGCACCAGGAACATTGCCATGTCACCGACGATCTTGGACGACGGGGTCACTTTGATGATGTCGCCAAACAGGTCGTTGACCTTGCGGTACATCTCCTTGCACTCCTCCCAGCGGTGACCGAGGCCGAGGCCTTCGACCTGCGGCTTGTAGTTGGAGTACTGTCCCCCGGGGATCTCGTGATAATAAACCTGCGCGGTGCCACTGCGCAGTTCCGACTCGAATGGTGCGTAGTAGGTGCGCACCGTCTCCCAGTAGTTGGCCAGTTTCTGCAGGCCGGCCTGGTCAAGTTGCGGATCCCAGATGGTTCCCTCGAGAGACGCCAGCAGGGCGTTCATATTGGGCTGGGCGGTCAGCCCCGAAACGGAGGAAAGTGCGACATCGACGATATCCACCCCGGCCTGGGCCGCCATCATCAACATGGCACCACCATTGGATGACGTGTCGTGGGTGTGCAGGTGGATCGGCAGGCCGATCTCGCCCTTGAGCGCCTTGATCAGCTTCTCTGCGGCAAAGGGCTTGAGCAGCCCGGCCATGTCCTTGATCGCCAGGATGTGGGCACCCATTTGCTCAAGCTCTTTGGCCAGTTCGACATAATACTTCAACGGATACTTGTCCCGTTTCGGGTCGAGGATGTCCCCCGTATAGCACATGGCCGCTTCACATACCGAGTTGGTGCGTTCACGAACCGCCGCCATAGCGACCTGCATCCCCTTGGTCCAGTTCAGTGAATCAAAGATCCGGAACACGTCGATGCCGCTTTCCGCAGCCTTGACGGTGAACTCCTGGACCAAATTGTCCGGGTAGTTGGTATAACCGACCGCGTTGGAACCGCGCAGCAGCATCTGGAAGAGGATGTTGGGAACCTTCTTGCGCAGACGCTCGAGCCGCTCCCAGGGGTCCTCGGACAGGAAGCGCATCGAGACATCGAAGGTCGCGCCACCCCACATTTCGAGAGAGAAGAGCCCGCCGCCCAGATGGGCGGTGGCTTCGGCAATCCGGTCGAGATCGTGGGTACGGACCCGGGTTGCCAGCAGCGACTGATGAGCGTCGCGCCAGGTGGTGTCGGTAATCAGCAACTGGCGATTCTTGCGTGCCCAGGCGGCCAGCCCTTCCGGGCCTTTGTCGAGCAGGATGTCGCGCGTCCCACGCGGATGCTGTTTGCCGTATCGGATCTCCGGCACCGTGGGTTCGCGCAGGTCACGGAAATTGAGTCGTTTCTGAGGTTTGATGCCGGGGTAGCCATTGACCGTGGTGTGGCCGATATAGCTGAGAATCTTGTTGGCCCGGTCCTTCTTGACCGGCAGCTGAAAGACCTCCGGGTGCTCGTCGAGGAACGACGTATCGCACTTCCCTTCCAGGAAGACCGGGTGGGTGATGACCTTTTCGAGGAAGCCGATATTGGTCTTTACGCCGCGGATGCGGAATTCCTGGAGGGCGCGATGCATGGTCCGCGAAGCATCGCCGAAAGTCAGTCCCCAGGTGGAAATCTTGACCAGCAGCGAGTCGTAATGGGGCGTGATCACGGCACCGGCATAACCGGCCGCGGCATCGAGACGCACACCGAAGCCGGCGGCTGTTCGGTAGGCCTTGATGGTGCCGAAATCGGGGGCAAAGCTGTTCTTCGGATCTTCGGTGGTGATCCGGCTCTGGATGGCGTAGCCACGCAGTTCGATATCCTTCTGGCTCCTGATGCCGATTTCCGGATCGGAGAGCCTGTAGCCCTGGGCCACGCGGATCTGCGCCTGCACAAGGTTGCGCATGGTCACCAGTTCGGTGACGGTATGTTCGACCTGGATGCGCGGATTCACTTCGATGAAGTAGAAGTTGCCCTGCTTGTCCATCAGGAACTCGACGGTTCCAGCGTTCCGATAGCCGACGTGACTGGCCAGGGCGAGGGCGTAATTGCAGACTTCCTTGCGTTTTTTACTGTTCAGATAAAGCGACGGCGCAATTTCGATGACTTTCTGATGACGCCTCTGGATAGAACAGTCACGCTCGTAGAAATGCACGATGTTGCCGTGATTGTCACCAAGGATCTGCACTTCGACGTGCTTTGGCTTCTCGATGAATTTCTCGAGGAAGATGGTGGCATCACCAAAGGCCGCCTTGGCTTCTGAGGCCGCCGACTTCAGCCCCTCGAGGAGTTCTTTCTGGTTGTGGGCAACCCGCATGCCGCGGCCGCCACCGCCAGAGCTTGCCTTGATGATGATCGGGTAGCCGCAGGCCTTGGCAAAGATCAAGGCCTCTTCCTCGGTCCTGATCGGGTTGTCCGTGCCCGGCACGACGGGCACCCCGGCCTCGACGGCAACCCTGCGGCCGGAGATCTTGTCGCCGACGCTGCGCTGGATTTGCGGAGTCGGGCCGATAAACACGATGCCGGCACGCTCGCAAGCTTCAGAGAATTCAGCATTTTCAGAGAGGAACCCGTAACCCGGGTGAATCGCATCAACATCTTTCTTGCGGGCCAGGTCGATGATCTCGTCGATACTCAGATATGCATCGATGGGGCCCTTGCCCTTGCCGATGAGGTAGGCCTCGTCAGCCTTGTAGCGATGCAGGGAGAGCTTGTCCTCATCTGAGTAGATGGCCACCGTGCTGATGCCGAGTTCCGTGCAGGCGCGGAAAATCCGGATCGCGATTTCCCCCCGGTTGGCGGCCAGGACCTTGTTGAATTTCTTGATAGACATAGCGGTCGCTCTCCTCACCAGGCCGGCGCGAGCTGTTTCATCAAGCTAAAAAACTACAGCAGCGCTAAATATTTAGTCTCAGTAAATATTTTCAATAAATTTAAACAGTTACAACGTCATCAGCGCCGCAATCTAAGCAAATCGTCTGGCTGCATGTCAAGCAAAAACCTGTTCTATTTTCAACCATTTGAAATAACTGATAATAAATACCTTTATTCGAAATAAGCCCCTGCGCCACGGGCGGACTGATGATTATCAGGGCCCGGGCCACTCGCCCCGCCGCCGCCGGGAGCCGCCTGTCGGATCGGCTTGCTCTGGGATCGGGATTGCGTTAATCGCCGCCTTTTTTGAGGAACGGTTTCACCAGGTCGATCGGAATCGGGAAAAGAATGGTCGAGTTCTTCTCCGTAGCGATCTCGGTGAGCGTCTGCAGGAAACGCAGTTGCAGGGTACCGTCCACCGAGGAGATTATCCGTGCGGCGTCGGCCAGTTTCTGGCTTGCCTGGAATTCCCCTTCGGCGTGAATCACCTTGGAACGGCGCTCACGCTCGGCTTCGGCCTGCCTGGCCATGGCCCGCTGCATTTCAGGAGGGAGATCGACATGCTTGATCTCGACATTGGAGACCTTGACTCCCCAGGGGTCGGTCTGACGATCGAGGATCTCCTGCAGCTGCAGGTTGATCTTATCACGATGCGAAAGCAGCTCGTCAAGCTCCACCTGGCCGAGAATGCTGCGCAGCGTCGTCTGGGCCAGCTGGCTGGTCGCATAGAGGTAATTTTCGACCTCGATCAGGGCCTTTTCAGGCGAGATGACCCGGAAGTAGGTGACCGCATTGACCTTGATGGAGACATTGTCCTTGGTGATGACATCCTGCGGCGGCACATCGTTGACAATGGTGCGCAGGCTGACCTTCACCAACTTATCGACCACGGGAATGATGAAGCGCAGCCCGGGGCCCTTCACTCCTGCAAAACGGCCGAGGCGGAACACCACACCGCGCTCATACTCCAGAAGGATGCGGACCGCGCTGCCGACCAGGAGCAGCAGCAGGGCCAGGGCAATGGCATAATTGATCAACATGGTTTCCTCCTCTGCCAAACTACGGGCAATGGCGATAATTTCCTGAACAGCTTTTACGAGCAGCTCTTCCACAGTCATTCAGCCTCAGCCTGCGGGGTTCTTTGGCGTCAACTTGTCCTTCTGGCCAGGAGATCCTGGCACAGCGCGCACCTGCAGACGCATCATCGGCGCCATCGCGACAACTTCAATGGTCTGACCCGCCTCGACCGGTGCATCAGCGACAGCATCCCAATACTCTCCATGGACAAAGACCCTGCCGGCACGATTCACAGCCGTGACTGCCTGGCCCAGCTCGCCGATCATTGCTTCAAGACCGGAGACAGACCTGCTCCGCTGGACACGCACGACAAACACCATGCAGAACAGGAAAAAGCCGGTAAACATGGCCACGGTAGCAGTGATCACGGCCCGGGAAATCTGCAGATAAGGGGCCGACGAGTCGATCAGCATCAGGGAGCCCAGGGCGAGGGCCAGGACTCCGCCTACAGTGAGCATCCCGTAGGAAGTCACCTTGACCTCGAGAATAAAGAGGACCAGGGCCAGAAGGATCAGCAGCGCACCGGCATAATTGACCGGCAGCGACTGAAACGCAAACAGGGCCAGCAGGATGGCGATCGCCCCCACGACACCGGGAAGGATCACTCCGGGTTGGGAAATCTCGAAGAAAATCCCGATTATGCCCAGCATCATGAGCAGATAAGCGACATTGGGATTGCTGATCGTGTTGAGAATCTGCTGCCGCCAGTTCATCTCGGCAAAGACCAGCTCGACGCCAGCGAGATCGAGGTAGTGTGCCTGGCCCTTGCGCAGGTAGCGCTGGCCATCCAGGCGCGTCAGCAGCTCGCTCCTGTCAGCGGCAACCAGATCGATGACTTTCAGCTCGAGGGCTTCCGTGGCCGCAGTCGAGGCGCCGTCGCGGACGATTCGTTCAGCCCAGTCAAGGTTGCGGCCACGCTGCTCGGCGAGTGACCGTGCGTAGGCGACCGCATCGTTGTGGACTTTCGCCTTCATCTCGTCGCTTTGACCGTCACCGCCGAGGCCGATGGAAACAGGCGTTGCGGCGCCAATGTTCGTCCCCGGGGCCATCGCGACGAAATCCGCGGCCAGGGCGATCAGGGCGCCGGCCGATGCCGCCCGGGCCCCGGCCGGAGCAACATAGACAATGACCGGGACCTGCGAAGCCAGGATGCTTTGAATGATCTTGCGCATGGACGAGTCGAGTCCACCCGGCGTGTCGATCTCCAGGAGAAAGGCCGGAGACCGGGCCTCCCCGGCCTTGTCGAGTTCATCGACCAGGAATTGCGCGACAACCGGGTTGATCGGACCGGCGATGCGCACCGAAGGCAGTATTCTCTGCTCAGCCCCGCTGATTTTTAAACCGGCAGCCAGGCAAAAGCAGAGCACCGCAAAGGCAAGAATGTACAGGCGTTGGACTCGCATACAAGGTTAAGTTTAACAACGGCCGCACGCGTGTCAATTGACCTGTGGTCAGCACAGTTGACGGCTCTCCAGCGGAACCGGGTCGCAGACCATGTTGTTCGCTTGCCGGGAAAAGATAAGCACGCCTTAATCTTCTTGCCGGGGCTCGATATTCATGTTACTTTACCGACAACGTCAATTTCATGACGCAACAGACTGGAGCATGCCCATGAACGATGCGGTCCGCATCCTGTTCATCGACGACGAGCCCGGCAGCCGCGAGAGCCTGACCTTACTTCTCCAACGTGAAGGCTACCGGGTGGACGCTGTCGCCGCCGGCGAAGAGGCATTGGATTTACTGGCCAGGAAAAGCTACGACGTGATTATCACCGACCTCTTTCTACCAGGGGTCAGCGGCATGGACATCCTCAAACACGTCAAGGAACACTCCCTGCCCTGCAACGTCATACTGATTACCGGCAACGCCAGTGCCGAAACGGCCGTCGAAGCGATGAAAGAAGGCGCCTTCGACTACATCACCAAACCTCTCAACTTCGAGAAACTCAAGCTCCTGGTGGCGAAGGCTTTCGAAAAAAGCCGCCTGGTTGCCGAAAACCTCTACCTGCGCCAGCAGTTGCGCGGCAAATATAAATTTGAAAAAATCATCGGCAACAGCCCGGCCATCCAATCGGTTTTTTCCCGCATGGAAAAAATCCTCCATACCGATTCGACCGTGCTGATTCTCGGTGAATCCGGGACCGGCAAAGAACTTGTTGCCCGTGCCATCCACTTCAACGGCTCACGCAAGGAAAAACCTTTTATCCCGATCAACTGCGGGGCCATTCCGGCCGAACTCCTCGAAAGCGAGCTGTTCGGCCACGTGCGCGGCTCCTTTACCGGCGCGGTTATCGACAAACCTGGAAAGTTCGAAGTCGCCAACCAGGGAACGATCTTCCTCGATGAAATCGGCACCATGCCGCTGCACCTGCAAATGAAGCTGCTGCGCGTCCTGCAGGAGCAGGAAGTCGAGCGGGTCGGCTCGACGCGCCGGACGAAACTGGACGTACGCGTCATCTCGGCGACCAATTCCGACCTGGAACAGAGAGTCCGGCGAGGAGATTTTCGTGAGGACCTGTATTACAGGTTGAACGTTATCCCGATTCAACTGCCGCCGCTGCGGGACCGTCGTGAAGACATCCCTCTCCTCGCCAAGCACTTCCTGCGCAAGATCTGCGACGACATGCGCCGTCCCGTGCTCGAATTGACCCATGGAGCGCTCAGAGCCCTGGAAAACTACGATTGGCCCGGCAATGTGCGCGAGATGGAGAACGTCATCGAGCGGGCAATCGCCCTGACCGACGGCGACATCATCGACTGCCACGACCTGCCGCCCCAGATTGGCGGCGTTTACCGGGAAAACGACCACCTGCCTTCATTTCTGATTCCCGACGAAGGGCTGGACCTCACTGAGACCATTGCCCAAATCGAACTGACGTTGATCAGGCAGGCCATGGAAAAATCACAAAACGTCAAGGCCCGTGCCGCCGACCTGCTTAACATCAACCGTACGACCCTGGTTGAAAAGATCAAACGTTACGGTATTCATAAGACCATCATCGATCAAGCAAACAATCGATAATCAACAGGAGGCAAACATGACACATGAGGCATCCACGGCAACGACCATGCTGGGCAGCATCGTCTATGCCATCATCATTCTCGCTGTCGGTTTTTGGGGAGCAAAAATGGTCTCACGCCTGCTCAGGGGAATCATGGAGCGCCGCGACATTGACCAGGCACTGACCGGCTTTATCGGCAACCTGACCAATGCCCTGGTGATCACCTTTGCCGTGATTGCCGCGTTGAACCAGATGGGCATTCAGACCACCTCCCTGGTTGCCGTAGTCGGTGCCGCAGGCCTGGCGATCGGCCTGGCCCTCAAGGATTCCCTCGGCAACTTTGCCGCCGGCGTCATGATCCTGATCTTCAA
>JAHEEU010000243.1 GCA_024640545.1 Geobacteraceae bacterium | reverse complement strand
TGCCGGTTGCCTCGACGACCTGATATCGCTCCTTGAGCACATCCTTGAGGATTTCCCGGAAGAATTTGTCGTCATCGATGACCAGAATGCTTTTCTTGTTCATCATCAATCCAAGGAAGCCACAGGGCGTTAACGAAACATCATCAGGTGTTCATTAATTTCATCAGGCTATATTGTCAAATCCAAGGCCTCGAATCAACTCATTATTTCCCATCCATACTAAATATCAGGATAATTCCACAAACTTTGACCCCGGCAGTGCTAACCCACGGCATTACCCTTTGAGTCGGGACCGGAGGACTTGACCATCTGCTGCAGGATCAACCCGGACACAATCAGGATCAGCCCGTAAAAAGTAGACGCCAGGATCTCTTCACCGACCAGGAAATGAATCAGGATCAGCGAGATAAACGGCGAGATGAAGATCAGACTGCTGATGCGTGCCACGCTCACCGAATATCTCAAGGCCTGCAGCCAGAGGAAGTAAGAGATTCCCATCTCGAAGCAGCCGATATAGACGGCCCCCAGAAAGCCGGTCATGTCGGGGGCCTGGAGCCTGGTGAAGATCAGGCAATAGACAAAGGTCATCGGCAGGGCACAGAGAAAATTCATGAACAGGCCGGCCAGCGGCGGTCTGTCGTCCCGGGCGTTGTAAATCCAGTAAAGCGCCCAGACAAAGGTACTCGCCAGCGCCAATGCGACGCCGTACAGGTTGGAGAAATGCAGGCCGAACAGGTCTCCACGGGTCGAGACCACCAGAACACCGCTGTAGCAGACCAGGATAGCCACCACCTCGCGTGAGTTGAGTCGCTGTTTCAGCAGCGGCACGGCCAGGATCGACAGGGTCACCACCCAGGTGTAGCTGAGCGGCAGCGCCTCCTGGGCAGGGAGCAGGGCAAAGGCCTTGAAGATCACCAGGTAAAAGAGAAACGGGTTGAGGAAGCCGAGACACGCCGACCGCAGAAATTCCTCGCGTCCCTGCGGCAGTGCGCGGCCAAGTTCACGGCGGCACAGGAGAATGGCGCCTAGCAGCAGCACGGAAACCAGGTTGGCATAGAGCAGCAGATGCGCCGGGGGCAGGGTGCGCAAGGAGATCTTGAACGCCGAAGCCACCGTCGACCAGATTAACACCACGCTGCCCCCGTAGAGGTAAGCCTTACGCTGGTCCACCATCGGCTCACCCCCCGAATTCAGCCGGGGCTTCCGGGGTGGCCCGGCCGGCGAAGGTCAAGGTAGCCAGGCCCGAGAAGATCAGGGCAATGCCGACGAAAGAGAGCTGATTCAAGCGTTCGCCGAGCAACAGCACGCCCAGCAGGCCTGCCGTGAGAGGCTCCGCCAGGCTCAGGGTCACCGCCGTGGAGACCTGGATCCGCTGCAAGCCGCGGGTAAAGAACCAGTAGGCAAGGGCCGCAGTCACCAGGCCGAGGTGCAAAACCACGGCAATGCTGCGTGGTGCTGCCAGCCAGGCCATGTCGCGGCCGATCAGCAGTGGCGACAACATCAGGGCTCCGACGCAGAAAACCACCGCGATGGCGGCATCAGGCTCATGCTGCTCCAGAAGTCCCTTGATAACCAGTGTATAGGCGGCATAGGCGACGCCGGCACCGACGGCCAGCAGCACACCGAGCGGGTCGATGATGACGTCGCCGCCACTGCTGAGGGTCAGGATCGCACAGCCGCCAATGGCCAGTGCCGTCGCCAGGAACCAGATCCTACCGAGGCGCTCCTTCCGGAACAGACAACCGAACAGCCCGCCAGCCACCGGTGCACTGCCGATCCCGACGATGGTGCCGACCGCCACGCCGGTCTTGGCCACCCCGGCAAAGAAACAGACCTGGTAGAGTGCCGTAAAAGCCGCTGCCGCGAGGGTCGTTCTCAGCGGCCAGCCCCGTAGCGGGCTCATGCCGCTGCGCAGCATCACTATGGCCAGCATGGCGCCCCCACCCAGGGCGAGCCGCAGGGTGCCGATCACCAGCGGGTCGAAACCTGCCGGTGCGAAGGCCTGGCTGGTGCCTGTCGTCCCCCACAACATCGCCGCCGTCAGGACAAACCATATGCCCGCCCGCTGACTATTTGCCTGCATCTGCCCCTCCGGAAAAAGTTAAGGCGCAACGGGAGCACTGCTGCGCTTCAAGCCAGCGCACGGCCAGCACAGGTAGAGCATGGCCAGACAACGGCCACACAGGTAGGCAATGGCGGCGGCAGTGATTCCCGGGAGCGCAGAGTATAATACAAGCAGAGCCAGAATTGAAAAAATTCCGAGGGCTTCGAGGGCAGTCGCCAGGGTGACCGGCAAGGTAACGCCGGCATCGATCAGCAGGGCCCGCTGGTAGCCGATGGCAACGGTCAGGGCCGGAAAAATCGCCATGATCTGCAACGGTGGGATTGCCAGCTGTACCAGGTCGGCCGTTAAACCGGACATGGTGGCGTACCAGAAGATGTTTAACGGCGTAAAGGCGATCAGGGACAGCCCGCCACCAAGACCAAGGGCCAGGTAAAAGGCGAACTTTCGCACCACGGCAAGGTTCTGTGAATCATCTTTGAGGGTGGCGATGGCCACTTCCGGAAAGGACAGGCCGAGGGCGCGGAACAGGAAAGTCAAGGCATAGAGGACCGGCATGATCGCCAGTGACTCGACCGCATGGGAACCGTGCCCGAGAAAAAAGGTCACCACCGGGTGGATACTCAACCCGATCAGCGGTGTCATGGCGAGCGGCAGGTAGAAGCGGCTCAGCGCAGCATAGGTGGGCATCGCGATAGCCGCGGCCTGCTCCTCCAGGGTCCTGGCAATCGCCCGCCTTGCCAGCCAGCGGGTGGCCAGGGCCTCGGCCGTGACTCCGACACTCAGGGCGCAGGCGCCGAGACTGGCTCCCGCCAGGCCGCCGAAGGTCCAGAGCAGGCAGGCCGTCGCCGACATGGCCACCAGCCTGAAGGTGGTCCCCACCGCCACCCGGCCCGGTTGATGGTGGGCAATCAGCACCCCCTGGTAGAAGCGGCGCATGCCGATGGCGGCCGGCCAGGGAAGGAGCAGGGCCAGTGCCTGGTGCACATGGCTGGCGACATCGGCCGTCAGGCCGAGGAGGGTGCCAGTCAGGGGGGTGAAGACCGGCGGCAGCAGCAGCAGGAGCAGCAACAAGGTGACAGCGCCGCACAAACTTAAGGAGAAGGCCCGCAGGCGCAGGTAGTCAGGACGGCTGTAGGCCAGGCGCGTCGCGGCGCTCAGCAGCATGATCACCGGCCCCTCGGCAATCAGGCCGAAAGCATAGGCGACGCCATAGGCGGCCAGGTTGGTGGAACTCTCCGCCATGCGGGCAATGACCGCTGCCAGGAAAGGACCTTCAACCGCCATCATCAGCCAGGTCA
>JAHEEU010000242.1 GCA_024640545.1 Geobacteraceae bacterium | reverse complement strand
CGCCAGCGCCAGGGTGTCCGAGCGGAAACTCACGGCGGTCCAGGCCTTGCGCTGCGAGGTATCCGGCGTGTGGGGGCCGGCATAACGATCCCGCAGCATGACCTGGGGTACGCCCATGCGATCAACCACGGCGACCGCCACCTGGTAGCCTTCGGCCCGGCAGGCCGCCAGCGAAGTCTGGGCGATCTCCAGGGCCAGCTCGAGGCTGAGGACGTTCATTGGCACAAGCGCCTCTTCTTGTGCCGACCCCAGCCCTGGCATTGACAGGACCAGGGTCACAGCTACTGCTGCCAGACGGCTCCGCAGGACCCGGGAGGTACGCATTCTGTTGACCAACTTTCGGCTCCTCACAAGGGTTTGACGGTCAGCTCTTCAGGGGTGGCGCGAAGAAAGCCGTAGCTTTCGTAGATGGCCTGCGCTTCGTCCGTCGCGAGGTAGGCGAGGAAAGCCGCGGCATTGTCCTGATTCCGCCCGGTATTCAGCGTGCCGATGGCGTAATTCACCTTGTCCTGTTTGTTCAGCGGCGCCGGGATTGAAACACCATCGATCGGCCGGCCCTTGCGCTTGGCCTCCACTACTTCGGTGGTCCACACGATACCGACGTCGGCTTCGCCTTTTTCGATGCGGTCGGGCGTTTCCCGATGGTGACGCGAGGTGAACCAGGTCTTGCCCTCGACGGCCCAGCAACTCTTGCACTCGGCGCCGCCGGTGACCTTTTCATGCAGGCCGAGATCCTTCAGCATCTCACTGCCATAGAACTTGAATATGCCCTCGGTCAGCGGGTTCGGGTGCGACTGCACAAGATCGTCCCTGCCGAGGTCCTCGGGGCCCTTGATGCCCTTGGGGTTGCCTGCCGCCACCATCAGCTCGAGCTTGTTGTGGATGTAGATGGCGTGGTCGCTCATCTTGCCTTCCGCCTTCATCTTTTTCAGGTGCCCGATGTTGACGCTGGCGAACAGGTCGGGGTTCATGGCCGTCTTCTGGCCCTCGATCTCGCCCTGCTGCAGCAGCTGACCTTTCAGGATCTGCCCCGGCGGGATGGTCTCGACGTAAACGGTCTTGATGTCCGGGTGTTTGGACTGGAAGTCCTGGATCAGTTCTTCCATGACCATGAACTGGTTGCCGGCCAGGTACATCACGAGCTCGGCGGTGTAGGAATCGCCGATGGCTCCCATGACCACATTGCCGTCGCTGTGAAAGGTCCTGTAGTCCGCACCGTGACCGGCGTCTTCGGCTGCGGTAGCATTGGCACAGCTAGCGGCCAGAAATGTCGCCGCCAAAGCGGCTTTCGTGAATATTTTCATTGCGGTGATTCCTCCCATTGTGACGTTGCAGTGTGCGGCTGCTGGCTCGATTCAGATTTTTTCGTAAGTCCAGCCTTGCTGCATTCTGTGGACGACCCGGTCAAGGGCCGAGTAATTCGTGTTGGCTTCGGGCACGAGCTGCACGCTGACGCCCTGCTCCTCGAGCCGTTCAATGGCCTTGCTGCAGGCGAAGAACAGGACATCCTGTTCGGCCAACCGCCTGATCTGTCGCGCATACGGTGTCATATCGCTGCGCAGCAGGTTCAGGCCGCCCTCATTGGCGACAATCTCCACGCGGGGGCTGGTCGCGCCATCGGGGCCTGCCATCAAAGCCTCTGCCCGGTCCAGGGCCTGTTGCATGCGCATCGGGTCAGAACTGGCGACGTGCAGCAACAAGGTGTCGGGGTTGGTGGCGGCAGCAACCAACGGCACCGACCCGCCGTCCAGTGAGCGCGAAACGGTCCATCCCCCGACCAAGCCAACGGCAAGCAGCAGCACGGCGGCGGCGGCCAGGCTGAGGAGATTTTTGCCCGGGCCGCCCTTGTTATCGTGTCGGCGCGGCTTTGGCACGTCGCGATAGGCGTGCTGCACCAATTCCTTGACCTTGCGGTGCTGGCAGAGGCGCACGTCCACCTCCGCATTTTCCTCGGAAAGCGTAAATACGCGATTTTCCTCGTCGGCCTCGAGCTCACCATCGGTGAACGCGTTCAGCTGTTCATCAGAAATCAATTCATCTTTGGTCATTTGATTCGCCTCACCTTGGCGGGAAGATTCACCTCTCCCCTGGCGTTGACGTCCAGTAAGTGGTCGCGCAGCGCGCGCCGGCCCCGGCTGAGCCGGCTCATGACGGTACCGACCGGAATATCAAGAATGTCTGCGACCGCGGCATAGGAAAAACCCTCGAGATCCACCAGCGTAACCACCTGCCGGTGCGCCAGTGGCAGAGCGCTGACGGCCTTGCGCACTCGTTGGGCAACCTGATCTTCCTGGGTCGCGTGCTCGGGCGTCCATTTCTCGACAATGACGAATTCCTCGCCGGAAAGCACCTCCCTGCGAGCCCGGTGATGGTCCGCCAGGCAATTGGCCAGGATGCGGAATAACCAGGCATCGGCCGCATCGATATCGCGCAAATGACGCTGCTTGCGCAATGCCTGGTAGCAGGTCTGCTGCACCAGGTCATCCGCGAGCGCCGGGTCGTGCGTCCAGGAGAAGGCCATGCGGTAGAGCCGATCACGGCTGTTCGCCAGAATGGTTTTAAATAGTCTTTTCTGGCTGATGCCGGCCAGTACCCTCATCGTAACGCCCCGCTGTGATTTGTCGGTCGAATCTACTGTATCAAGACGCCGCCTGGCCAGCATTTATTCCACGGCGTGAAAATTTTTTTTGATTTGACGGATTATTTTCCGCTCTCAGTGCGTCATTTCTTACCAAGGCTAGTGCGCGCCCGAATCGCGCGAGCCAGTTGAGCAAGTGTTCAAACGTCACTTGAGACCAGGAGATAACCATGTCAAGAAACATCAAGCTCTACCTTTTATGCGGACTGGCCGCGCTGCTGACAGCCGTCGTCGCGCCCGCTTCCATGGCCCAGGAGGAAAAGCCATTCGCCGAGAACAAGTTCGTTCTGCAGATCAGCGACATGGACCCGGACAAGCAGACCCTGGTGCTGAACGTCGCGAGCAACATCATCAAGCATTACGGTCAGGACCAGGCCGACGTCGAGATCGTTGCCTTTGGACCGGGTCTGCGCCTGTTATTTGCAGAGAATTCCAATGCCGGCCGAATCTCGGGCCTGACCGAGAGCGGCGTCCGTTTCGCAGCTTGCGGTAACACGCTTGCCAAGATGACCAGCACACTTGGCGGCGAGCCAGCCCTCAATGAGCACGCAACCGTGGTTCCCGGCGGGATCGTCCGCATCAAGGAACTGGCCGACCAGGGTTACCTGCTGGTCAAACCATAATGATTAGAAACCGCCCAAAACGAGGCCAAAGCACACATTACTGAGGGAGTTCAGACACATGACTAATCCGACTTACAGAAAGTACATTCTCACGAGCCTCGTG
>JAHEEU010000084.1 GCA_024640545.1 Geobacteraceae bacterium | reverse complement strand
TATAATAGCGTTCCCAGAAGCGATTCGCGGGGACGTAATAGAGGTATTCCCCGTTGCCGTTGCCCGAAGCGTCGGTCGGGTTGCCCATCTGCTGCAATACTTCGGCTTTACTCATGCCGGGTTCTACATTCTGAATGTCGACCCAGGGCGCACAGCCGGATAAGCCTAAAACCATCAGGTAAAAAATCCATCTGCGCATCATTTTCCTCCTTGTCGAGTCAATACCGGCCCGGCAGTTATGTCATGATTCCGCCAGCCTTGGCCGCGCCGGATCCGGCTCAGGGTCGTCATGGCGCAGGTAGACCGTAGTGCTCGGGAAAGCGATCTCCAGGCCAAGTTCTTCGAGGATATCCATGATTTTCAGGCAGACATCCTCACGGGCGTCGAGGTAGTCCGCCCAGACTGTTGTGCCGGTAAAGCAGTAGACCATGATGTCGAGGGATGAGGCGCCGAAGTCGGTGAAGTTGACCAGGAAAAACTCCTGGTCGATGGCCGGGTGAGTCCGCAAAAGTTCGCGGATTCGACTGACGGCTTCCCGCATCAGGGCCGGTGTGGTCTGGTAAGAAACTCCCACGGTGAGGCGGATGCGCCGCTTGGGCATGCGGCTGTAGTTGTCGAGCGCCATGTTGGCAATAATGTTGTTCGGCACGCAAATGAGGGTCTTGGCAAAGGTCCGGATCTTGGTCGAGCGAAAACCGACCTCTTCGACGGTCCCCTCGAGCTCGCCGGCCTTGACCCAGTCACCGACCTGGAAAGGCCGGTCGAAGATGATCATCAGCGAACCGAAGATGTTGGAAACCGTGTCCTTGGCGGCCAGGGCGAAGGCCAGGCCGCCGATTCCCAGGGAGGCCAGCACCCCGGTCACCGGGTAGCCGAAAGTCTGGATCGCCATGAGCCCGGCCATGACGACAATGAAGATGCGCAGGGTTTTGCGGATGAGCGGGGCGAGGTGATCGTCGAGGGTCGATTCGGTCCTGGCCGCCCAGCTGCCCAGGTAATGGTCAACCATGTCGACCAGGTTGAAAAGGAACCAGGCGACATCGAAGATGACCACCGCCTTGAGCAGGGCAGTCGCGAGCCTGGCGAAATCAAACGGTTCCGAAGGGAGCTGCAGAACTTGCAGGGCGATGAAGAGTCCGATCAGAAAGACCAGGAACTCCGCCGGTTTTTGCAGGCAGGTCAGAAACCGGTCGTCAAGTTCCTTGCTGGTCCTCTGGGCCAGGGGCAGGATGACCCTGGTGAAGAGAATCGCGAAGATCTTCTTGCAGATATAGGCCGCGAGCATGATGCCCAGCGCGGTGGCGTACCGCCCGATGCTGATGCCGAGAAAATCGTTGTTGAACCACTCCGCCATGCCGCACTCCTTAGAGTTACTTTCCAGCTAAATCAGAGTCTTAAGCTAACAGATGAAATTACCAAAAGCAAGACTGCGGGCCGTGCCCGTGAAATTGTGGTAGAAGCAAGTACTTCTGATAGTTTATGGTAGAATGGTTACGATAAAATTACCTGGCAATTGCTTCAGAACGGACGAATGGAGAGTGAGGACTTATGGGCATCAACAGTCGAAACAGTTTCAAGACCCGGCAGACCCTCGATGTCGCGGGGGCGGCTTATGAATATTACAGCCTGGAGAAATTCTCTGCACAACGCAGCGATGTGGCGCGCTTGCCGCTGACCCTCAAGGTCCTGCTGGAAAACCTCCTGCGCAATGAGGATGGAGATTCCGTGACGGTCGAGGACGTCAACGCCGTGGTCGACTGGTTGCACAAGCGCAGCTCCGACCATGAAATCGCCTTCCGCCCGGCGCGGGTCCTGATGCAGGATTTTACCGGTGTGCCGGCGGTTGTCGATCTGGCGGCGATGCGCGACGCTGTCGCCAGGGCCGGCGGCGACCCGCAGAAGATCAATCCGCAGATTCCGGTCGATCTGGTGATCGACCATTCGGTCATGGTGGACAAGTATGCCATGCCGGAAGCTTTCGCCTATAACGTCGACCGGGAGATGGAGCGCAACCGCGAACGTTATGCCTTCCTGCGTTGGGGGCAGCTGGCCTTCGACAACTTCCGCGTGGTCCCGCCGGGCACCGGCATCTGTCACCAGGTGAACCTCGAGTACCTGGCGCGTACGGTCTGGACCGAAGAGCGAGCCGGCAAAAAAGTCGCTTTCCCGGATACTCTGGTCGGCACCGACAGCCATACCACCATGATCAACGGCCTGGCCGTCCTCGGCTGGGGCGTCGGCGGTATCGAGGCCGAAGCCGCCATGCTCGGTCAAGCGGTCTCAATGATTATCCCCGAGGTCGTCGGTTTCCGTATGAACGGCAAGCTCCAGGAAGGGGTTACCGCCACTGACCTGGTCCTGACCGTGACCCAGATGCTGCGCAAGTTCGGCGTGGTCGGCAAGTTCGTCGAGTTCTTTGGTGATGGCCTGGCCAGGCTGTCTCTGGCCGACCGGGCGACCATCGCCAACATGGCCCCCGAGTACGGCGCAACCTGCGGCTGGTTCCCGATCGACGAGGTGACCCTCGATTACCTGCGGCTTTCCGGGCGTGATGGCGCGACCGTTGCGCTGGTCGAGGCTTACGCCAAGCAACAGGGGCTGTGGCGCTTTAACGGTATGCCTGACCCAGAATACACGGCGGTCCTCGAACTCGACCTGGGAACCGTCAAGCCGAGCTTGGCCGGCCCGAAGCGGCCACAGGATCGTGTCGATCTCGCCGGGCTCAAACAGGCGACCGTGGCAGTTATCCCTGCCGATGCCGCCGGTCGGAGCACGGTTGTCGCTGAAGCCGACTATCACCTGAAACAGGGGGATGTGGTGATCGCGGCGATTACCTCCTGCACCAACACCTCGAATCCGGCGGTGATGATGGGTGCCGGGCTGCTGGCCAAGAAAGCGGTGCAGAAAGGCCTCCGGCAGAAGCCCTGGGTGAAAACCTCCCTGGCTCCGGGATCCAAGGTCGTGACCGACTACCTGGAAAAGGCCGGGCTGCAGAAGTACCTCGACCAGATTGGCTTCAATGTCGTCGGTTACGGATGCACCACCTGCATCGGCAACTCAGGGCCCCTGATCGGCCCGATTGCCGATGCCATTACCGACAGCGACCTGACTGTCTGTTCGGTGCTTTCCGGTAACCGCAATTTCGAAGGCCGGGTGCACTCCCACACCAAGGCCAACTGGCTGGCGTCGCCCCCCCTGGTTGTCGCTTTCGCCTTGGCCGGGAGCACCCGCATCGACCTGACTACCGAGCCGATCGGACAGGACCCTGCAGGCAATGACGTCTACCTGAAGGATGTCTGGCCGAGCGATGACGAGGTGGCCGAACTGGTCAAACTGGTTTCTGCGGACATGTTTCGTGAGAAGTACGCCGATGTCTTCACCGGCGAGGAAAGCTGGCGCAGCCTGCCGGTCCCCGAGGGTCAGACCTATGTCTGGGCTGAAGAGTCGACCTACGTCAAGGAGCCGTCCTTCTTCGAGGTGCGTGAGGCGGCGGTTGACAGGCTGACCGGGTTCTCCGGAGCCAGGCTGCTCGCCCTGCTCGGCGATTCGATCACCACCGACCACATCTCCCCGGCAGGATCGATCCTGGCCAGCAGCCCCGCCGGCGTCTATCTGCGCGAGCGCGGCATCGGGCCGGCAGATTTCAACTCCTACGGCTCGCGGCGCGGCAACCACGAGGTGATGATGCGCGGCACCTTTGCCAATATTCGCCTGAAGAACGAGCTGCTGCCGGGCGTCGAGGGGGGCTTTACCCGGATGCTCCCCGGTGGTGAACAGGTCAGCATCTTCGATGCGGCGATGCAGCACGCCGAAACGGGCACTCCGCTCGTCATCATGGCCGGCAAGGAGTACGGGACCGGTTCCAGCCGCGACTGGGCGGCCAAGGGCACCCTTTTGCTTGGAGTCAAGGCGGTGGTGGCGGAAAGTTTCGAGCGCATCCACCGCTCCAACCTGGTCGGCATGGGGATCCTGCCGCTGCAGTTCAAGGCGGGAGACGATCGCAAAGCCCTCGGCATTGACGGCAGTGAAACTTTCGACCTGGTCGGCCAGGATTCACCAATCGAACCGGGGCAGGACATCACCCTGCGGATCAACCGTGCCGATGGCAGCAGCCGTGACCTCGTCGTGACCTGTCGGATCGATACGGCCAACGAGGTCCAGTATTTCCTCAGCGGTGGCATCCTCAACTTCGTGCTGCGCAACCTGATGAAGTAGACAGGCAGCCTTGCCGGGAGAAACGCGAGGGGCAGGAGGAATCCTGCCCCTCGCGTCGTTCTGGGTGCCGACTGTGGCATGCAAAGAGGGGTCCGCCAAACGAGGCGGCTGGCTCCCATGATTATCAGGAGAAAAGCCAAAGGTTATTCTTCTGCTTTACTCTGCTGGGCAAGGAAACTCGCGCTCAGCACCATAAGCACCCCTATTGCGAGGTTGACCGTCATTTGTTCCCTGAGAACGACCAGGCTGAACAGGAGTCCGAAAAAAACTTCCATATAGGTCATGGCGCTGTACTGAAAGACCGGCAGCCTTTTGAGCGCGTAAAAGAACATGCCGAAGGCACAGAAGCCCACCAGGAAACCGTAGAGGATTCCAAGCCCGAGGTGGCCCAGGGGGACAGAAGACACCTCGGCAAACAGGAAGGGGAGGAAGACCAGGGCCCCAATGCCGTTCTGGTAAAAAAGGGTGTGCGTCTCGGACATGTTCTTCAGGGTTGATTTAAAAATGATCATGGTCCCCGCAAGGATGAGCGCGGACATGATCATGAACAGGCTTCCCGGCAGGTCCTTCCCCTGGAGAGAAAAATCCCTGTGCAGGTTCATGACCACAACTCCTGAAAAGGCGGTCAGGAGAATCAGGATCTGTCCGGGTCGCGGGAATCTCCTCATGCCGGCACAGCGCAGCAGCAGTGCAAAAATCGGCCATAGATACAGCAGCACGATGGCATTGCCCATGGTCGTGAGCTTGAAAGCCAGGATGTACAGCAAAATGCGCACTGCGTTCATAAGGCTGGCGGACCAGAGCTTGAGCCTGTGCTCCCTGGGGCCGAGTAGCAGCCTTTTTTGGGCTATGGCCGGCAGGACCAGCAAAAAGGGAACCCCAAGACGAAGGCCGCTCAAGGCGAAGCTGGAGAGATCCAGCCCCTTGATATAAAGGCCCGATGACGCCCCCAGGGATGTGGCGCAGATGAGTGCCAGGACCGGCAGTAAACTTCTGTTGTTCACCTGGTCTTCTCCCGGCTAAGCGGCCTTAAGCCAAAGCGGCTTCTGGTCTGTAGCATGTCCTGGCTTCCTGATGTTCATTGCGGCTCACCGCTAAACGGCCGCGCAGCTTATGCGCCCCGCCGGTTGTCTATCAAAGAGGGTTGTGAGGGGCATATTTGAACCGCTGCATGCAAACCCTATGCATAGCCAGGGCTCATCAGGTTGTAAGGAAGACTTGATGGCGGGCTCCTGCTTTCGGGAGAAGATCTGCAGCTGGACTGCTCTCCGGAAAATTTATCGCGGCCTGTTTGCCCAGCTGTCAATTTCGCCATGTCGAAAACAGTCGACTGTGTGATCGTTGACCATGCCGACGGCCTGCATGAAGGCGTAGCAGATGGTCGGGCCGACGAAATTGAAGCCGAGGTTCTTCAGGTCCCGACTCATCTGTGCGGAGGTCCTGGTTTGAGCCGGAATCTCGCCGGAGCTGCGCCAGAGGTTCTGGACCGGGACATGGTCGACGTAGCGCCACAGGTAATCGGCGAATGACGGGTATGTTTCGCGAATCTTCAAAAACCCCTGGGCGTTTCTGACCGTGGCCTCAATTTTCAGCCGATTGCGGATGATGCCGGTGTTCTGCATCAGGCGTTCAATGTCTTGCTCGCTGTAGCGGGCGATGCGTCGGGCGTCGAAGTTGTGGAAAGCCTGGCGATAGTTGTCACGCTTTTTCAGGATGGTCAGCCAGCTGAGGCCGGCCTGGGCCCCTTCGAGGATCAGCATTTCGAAGAGCCGGCGATCGTCGTACATGGGGACCCCCCATTCCTGGTCATGATAGGCGACATACTGCGGGTCGCTGCCGCACCATGCGCATCGCTTGATCGTGTCAGCCCTCATTGCGCCCACAAACCCGCCCCGTTTCTTCTGGCCTTGGCCTCGGCGGCCAGAAAATCCTCTTTCATGTTGAACGAAAACCTTCTGTAGACAACCGCCATGCCCTGCTCGACCAGCAGACGATTCAGCAGCCGGCCGTCCGGCAGGTACACATAAGCGAGCAGTCGGCCATACTTGTCGCGGGGCGGTTCGTCGAGGACCAGCCGCACCTGGCGTCCCTTGACCTGTTCAATGTTGAATTCCCTGGCGGCCAGAGAGGCGCGCCTTTGCCTTGCCGGCGAGATTCCCTGGTCGGCAAGGTACCGGTCGCGGCGCGAGGCCTCTTTCTCCGGCACATCAATGCCGATCAGACGGACAGTACCGGCACCTTCAATTTCCAGGGTGTCGCCGTCGTAGACCCACTTGACCATGCCCTGCAGGGCGGCCATCGGTTCGGAGGCGCGGGCGGGAAGGGCCAGAAGCAAGCCCAGACTCAGGCAGAGCAGCAGGCGGAAGGTTCTCAAGGTTTCCCACGACCCCAGAGCAGGCGGCAGAATACCCCGGTGAAGAATCCCCAGACCAGATTGTAGAGAACAACGAACAGTGGTGTGAGCTGTCCCAGGTCTAGGCCCAGGACGCTGTGACTGGTCATGTAAGGAAAAACCACGAAAAGCTGGAAAGCGCTTGGCAACAGGCTGATCCAGAGGCCTTTGCGGGCCCAGTGCCGGCGGGATTTCATGGGTGCGACAGCGAGGAAGTAGATCAGCCCCCAGAGCCCTCCCCAGACCAGGCGGGCATACAGCCAGCCTGAATCCAGTGCAGGTGTCATGCGGACACCAGCCATCGCGGGCAATCCCAACTGGCCGGCCTGCCAGGCAGCCAGGCTGCTGCAGAGTGCGCCAAGCATCCCGGCACAGAAACAGACTGTCATCAGGGTGCTGGTGCGTGTCATGGTTTCTCCCGGGTCGGCGGGTATCAGGTCTTTTCCAGGGCTGCACCTTCGTTCATGCTGCCGGTCCGGTACCCCTGCAGGTCCAGAGCGACGTAGGTGAAACCGGCGGTCTTGAACTCGGCCAACAACTTCTTGCGTATTGTATCATCAATGATTCTAGGTAGTTCGTCAAGGGCAACTTCAATGCGGGCGGTTTCATTGTGGTAGCGGACGCGGAAGGTGTGAAAGCCGTTCTGGCGCATGAAGGTCTCACAACGGTCAATCTGCTGCAACCGCTCTGCAGTAATCCGGGTGCCGTACGGGAACCGCGAGGCGAGGCATGCGAAGGGCTGTTTTTCGGCCGTTTCAAGTCCGCTTCGCCTGCTTAGCTCGCGGATATCCTCTTTAGCCAGGCCGGCTTCGAGAAGGGGAGAGCGAACCTTCAACTCGGCAGCAGCCTGCCGCCCCGGGCGGTAATCGGTCAGGTCGTCCAGGTTCGAACCATCGAGGACCTCGGCATAGCCGAGTTCCCTGGCCTTGCTCAGACAGATCTCAAACAGCTCCTTTTTGCAGTGGTAGCAGCGTCTTGGCGGGTTGTCGGCAAAGCCGGGGATTTCCAGCTCATTGCTGTCGACAACGACCTGACGAACCCCGAGCCCCTTGGCCAGTTTGACGCTCTCGTTGAATTCGTGGCTCGGGTAGGTTGGCGAAGTGGCCGTCAGGGCGATAACCCGTTCGGCGCCGAGCACGTCCCTGGCGGTTTGCAACAGGAAGGTTGAATCGACCCCGCCGGAAAATGCGACCACTGCAGAGTTCATTTCGGTGAGGATGTTCTTGAGTTTTTCGAGTTTTCTGTCAATTTGCATGTGAAGAAACTGGTCCTTGTCCGTGAGCCGGAGGCCCCGGCCATTGCGCTTCGACTGGTCTTTTCAGTCAAAGATATTGGTTGATAGATAGCGTTCGCCGGTGTCGCAGAGAATCGTGACGACATTCTGTCCTGGCCGGAGCCGCGCAGCGACCTGACGGGCAGCAAAGACGTTCGCCCCGGCGGATATGCCGACAAAGACGCCCTCGGTACGGGCCAGTTCCCTGGCGGTCTGCATGGCCTGATCATTGGAGACCGCTAAAATCTCGGAGAAAATCTTCGTGTCGAGAACATCAGGCACAAAGCCGGCGCCAATCCCCTGGATTTTATGCGGACCAGGTTCGCCGCCGGATAACACTGGCGAGTCGCTCGGTTCCACCGCGACAATCAGCACTTCAGGATGCTGTTGCTTGATTGCCTGGCCAACGCCGGTTATTGTGCCGCCGGTACCGACCCCGGCGACAAAGGCATCGACCTGGCTGGCAAGGTCTCTCAGGATTTCAGGGCCGGTTGTCTCCAGATGCACCCTCGGGTTGGCAGGGTTGCAGAATTGCTGGGGCATGAAGCCATTGAGCTCGGCGGCAACCTCTTCCGCCCTCTCGATCGCGCCGCGCATCCCCTGGGCGCCGGGGGTCAAAATGAGCTCGGCACCGAAAGCGCCGAGCAGGCGGCGGCGCTCTTGGGACATGGTATCTGGCATGGTCAGCACGACCCGGTAGCCCTTGATCGCTCCAACCAGGGACAGCCCAATGCCGGTGTTGCCGCTGGTCGGTTCGACGATGACGACGCCAGGTTTCAGCTGGCCGTCCTGTTCGGCCTGTTCGATCATGGCCTTGGCTATGCGATCCTTGACACTCCCCCCGGGGTTGGCGCTCTCCAGTTTGCCCCACACGGTTGCAGCATTTTTCGGGGAGGCCAGCTTGACCAGCGGCGTATTGCCGATGCGGTCGAGGGCCGATGCATATTTCTCTGCCATGAGTAGACCTCCTCTGAACGAGTCCCTAAATAAAATACATGAAACGGTGGTCCAGTTCCTTTTCCATCCCCATGGCCTTGGCATCGTCGCACAGGTCTTTGAGGGTGACGGAACTCAGATAGTCGTTGAGGCGCTTGCTTGCTTCCTTCCAGATTTTCTGGGTCACGCATTCGTTGTCGAACTCGCATGCCTTTTTACACCCCTTGCCTGACTTTACGCAGTCGACCAGGGCCATCTCTCCTTCTGCCGCCGTGATGATCTGGTAGACGGTTATTTCTTGTGGCTTGCGGGAGAGGAAATAGCCGCCCTGCGGCCCCCGACGGCTTTTCAGAAGTCCCCCCCGCTTCAAATCCTGGAAGATCTGTTCGAGGTAGCGTGGCGAGATGCCCTGGCGGCGGCTGATATCCTTGATCTGGGCGGGCAAGGTGCCGGCATGATAAGCCATATCGAAGAGCGCGCGCAGGCCATAGCGACTTTTGGTAGATAAGCGCATAGTAATCTCCTAAAAACTTTGTTGGTAAAATTTTTAGTGAAGTTTATCTAAGTTGTCAAGAATTTACTGGGGATTAAACTTTTTCCTGGGCCAGAAATATCATATACTCCAGAAGCACCATGAATGACCCGGCAGTTGTTAGCAAGTTGGTTGGTCTGGTCCCTGTTTAGCCCGTCTTCGACCAATGACTTTTTTTACTTGAGCTGAAAGCTTGTCCCCGAATCTCCAGATTTTCGCCTTGCCCCGGGTACTCCGGAGGCTTCCAGGCGGCTGACCACAAGGCCCTCAGGATATGGCTGAACAACCGATCGCGATAAAAGCGCCGATAGCCTGGCTGCCCGCAGGCTTGATCAGCTGGTATGCTCCGGGCGGGGCTGCCCTTGCCCTGGTGACATCCTGGATTGCCCTGGTCGGGGGCCGAACCCCGCGCATAAGGACGGTGTGGCACGGCGGTCGTGACCCGTTATCACGCGTCTGGATGGGGGGCGACTTCGTTATGAACATTCCTTATGAGAGTTGCCTGGCCAAAGTTCGTGAAGCCATGTCCCAGGGGAGGCTCTGCCTTAACTCCGAGGCCGAACTCGGTCTGACCCGTGCCGCTGGGGCCGTTGCCGTTGCCCCGCGATTGCTGGAATGCGCCGTACAGATTGAATGCGTCAGCGGGAAACTGGTCGATGCGGGCTTCGATACGGAACTTTGCGGCGACGTGGTGAGAGTCTATCGGGGAGGAGCCATGGTCGATCCGGCAGATATCCCCGACCTCTGCGATATGCTGCCTTTGAGCCCCCTGCCGGGTTGTTGATTTATCTATGTAACACTGGCAGGTGACGTGAACAAAAGGGCCGGCAAAATTGCCGGCCCTTGGATTTTTCACGTGCAGTTGTCCGCTGGGGTTAATCTTCTTCTTGGCCCGGCCAGTGCAGGTTATCGACGAAGGAGGAGATGCCGAACGTCACCAAAAAAGCCACCAGTGAAACGGCCAGGCTGGCGCCTGCCGGGATCAAGAACATTTTGTGCCCCAGGTAGTCCCAGCAGAACATGACTCCGGCGATCCAACCGAGGGTAAAACTGACGCCTACGACATGCTTGATAAGCTCGAGATAGATGACAAAGGTGTACACCATGTCACCGGCTGATTCTGCACAGACACCTTCCAGTGCAAGGCGACGGCTCAGGCTGGACGCAAAGAGCCGACAGGCGATCCACATACAGAGGAAAAAGATGCCGGTATAGACGCCGTGGCGGGCCAGTAGCCCAACGTGGGCATCGATCTTCTGTACGCCGACGGCAAAAAAGAGCGAAGACATCAGTCCGGCGAGATAGACCGGGCGGGTGTTTTTAACGACGGTGACTCTTATTTTTTGGAACATGTCAATCTCCCAAGATTGAATGGGTTTGTTCCACACAACGCAATCAAAGTTAGTTTATTCTCTCCGTTTGTGTCCTGTCAGTCCAGTTAGAATATTATAATTTAATCTTGTTTAATTAGTGTATTAAAATTAAATAAATATAACAAAAACACGGCTTTATGGGTATAGCTATTTGATTTTAATGCATGAAATCCTTTTGAATTAAAATTATTTTTTATTAATTTTGCTCGTTTACAGGGGTGCTGGTGGTTCAGGGCGGTGCTGATCCGCCCCGTTTCTCGACAGAGATTATGATGGGGAGAGCAGGCGGCCGATCAGAGCCGGTACTGCGGTTTCAACGCGCAGAGGGCGCTGGCCAAGATGAACCGGAGACAGTCCTGCTGCGGTCATTTCCTCGATTTCGTAGGCTGTGAAACCCCCTTCAGGTCCGATCGCCAGGGTCACCGGACGCTTGATCTCGGCGGGACAGGGGCGTTCCGCCAGCGGGTGAGCGACCAGTGCGCAGGTTCCAGCGACAATGGCCGGCAGGGTGTCTTCGACAAACGGTTTGAAGCGCGGCTGTCTTTCCACTGACGGCAGGATCGTATCCCGGGACTGCTCAAGGCCTAGAATAAGCTGTTCTCTAATGGCGTGGGGTTCAAGGGCAGGGCTTTGCCAGTAACTTTTATCCACTCGCCAGGAGTTCAGCAGGATTATGCGTTTGACCCCCATAGCCGACAACCCCTGCAGGACACGCTTGAAGACCTTGGGACGTGGCAGTGCGAGGATGATCGTCAGCGGCAGGGGGGGTGGTGGTTCGCCCTCCAGCAGGACGTCGAGTTCAAGGTTTTGCTCACTGGTTGAAACCACGGTTCCTGATCCGACCTTGCCATTGAGCAACCCTACCTGCAGGGTTCTGCCATTCGAGGCCTTCAGGACTTCGCGGGCATGCTCGCAGCGCCGCCCCTGCAACCGGACCCGGCGGCTGCCGGTAAAATCCTCCTGGTACAACAGAATGAGATTCATAAGCAAGGTCGGTAGGTTGTTCCTGGCTGTTGAACCTTGCAGGCTGAAAGTGGGATCAAGCACGTCCCCGGGAATTCCGCAAGGCCACCAAGACACGCAAGCAGTCCATGATCAGCCTGGGCGGGCCGTCTTCATGCGGCAGGTCGAGCGCCTGGTTTTCCTGATGC
>JAHEEU010000083.1 GCA_024640545.1 Geobacteraceae bacterium | reverse complement strand
ACACCACCATCGCTACCCGCAAGCCCGGGGATGCCGTCGGCTGGTCGGCAATCGTGCCACCCCATCAATATCGGCTCTCCGGCTATTGCAAGGGCGAGACCAGGTTGCTCGAGATCGACCGGGACTCTCTCCAGGTGCTGTTCGAGACCAACTACCACCTGGCCTACATCTTCATGCGCAACATCGCCATCCTCACCGGCGAGCGATTGCTCCATGTCCAGGACAAGCTGGCCAAGGTCCTCGTCGACGAGGCGGTCAGCGGCTGGTGACCGCCGCGCCGCAACAACCATCAACATGTGCGGGACACCCAACGGGGACACTCTATTTTGAGTGTCCCCGTTGGGTGTCCCTGATGCAGTTATCTCCCCTCACCCACCGATTGACGAGTTAACCGCAGATCAAGCTGTTGAAGGCTGCGACCCCGGCCTGGGCGACCTGGTCATCCTGGACCGGCTGGACGCCGCTGACACCGATGGCGCCGACGATCGTCTCGTTGCTGACCAGCAGCAGCCCCCCCTCGACCGGCATCGCCCCGGGCAGCGCGAGAACCGCCTGGCGCCCACCGACCAGGGCGTCCGCGAGGGCTTTGGTCGAGCGCTTGTACTTGACGGCGCTGACCGCCTTGGCCACGGCGATTTCCGGACTGGCGAGCTGGGTTCCGTCAAGGCGCTGCAGGTAGAGCAGGTTCGCCCCGTCGTCGACGATAGCGATCGCCACCGTCCAGCCCTGCGCCAGCGCCTCGGCTTCTGCCGCAGCCGCCACCTGCCTGGCCAGGGCGAGCGTGATTGTCGGCTTGCTGAACAGCAATTCAGTCATGCGTGCACCTCCCTGGTAAAAAGTAACGGCGCCACGATTGAAACCAGAAATATCGCGTCGTCTAAATACAATAATTGTCTATATAGCACAAATACTTGTGGATCAATACTTCAAGCGTCTAATCAACTGATCATGGCAGCTCATGCAGCCTCTTTGACTGATCTTCGCCGGAGTACGGGTTGGCTCCGACCGGTCAGACATTGAACAGGAAGTGGCAGATGTCGCCGTCCTCGATCACGTAGTCCTTGCCGTGCAGCTGCATCTTGCCGGCCTGCTTGACCCCCTGCTCCGAGCCGGTCGCCATCAGGTCGGCGTATTTCATGACCTCGACCCGGATGAAGCCGCGTTCGATGTCGCTGTGGATCTTGCCGCCGGCCACCGGCGCCCGGGAGCCCTTGCGGATCGTCCAGGCCCGGCATTCGTCGGCGCCCGAAGTATAGAAGCTCATAAGCCCCAGTGCGTCGTAGAGGGCCGCGTTGATCCGTTCGAGGCTCGGCTGGGTGATGCCCATCTCCGCCATGAACTCCCGGCGCTCCACCTCGTCCTCGATGGCGGCGATCTCGCTCTCGATGGCGCAGGAGATGCTGAACACACCGGGACCGAAGTCCTTGCCGATGTCGTCCTCGGCCACGTTGTAAGCGCAGATCAGCGGGGTGCGCGTCACCAGGTCGAGGCTCCTGATCACCTTCTCCTCATCGGGCTCCAGCTGCACGGTAGAGAGGAATCGCTCTTCCTCCAGGGCGGCGTTGAAGCGCTTGAGGATATCCTCCTCCAGGAGCTGGGCCGCAGTCTGGCTGCCCTTCTTCTCCTTGGCGAGGCGCTGCAGGCGGGTCTCTACCAGCTGCATGTCGGCCAGGATCAGCTCGGTGGCGATCATCGCCCGGTCGCGCTCCGGATCCACCGAGCCGGCGGGGTGGAAGACCTCCGGGGAATCGAAGGAACGGATCAACAGGCAGAGCAGGTCGCAGCGCCGGGCCGGGTCCATCCACTGGCGCGACGAGCCGCCGGCGGTGATGTCCGGGCAGAGCACGAACTGGTTTTCGGCATAGGTGGTTTTCTTGGGCTTGTAAAGTGCGCTCAGGGCGTCGACCCGGCTGTCGTGGATGGCGGCGACGCCTTCGATGACTTCGCCGGGCTTGCGGGTTTCAGGCACGGAACGGCCGGTGAGCAGGCTGAAAAGGGTCTTCTTGCCCGACTGGGCCAGTCCCAAAATGGCGATTTTCATAGCATGATCCTTCCAAAGGCTGGATGATTATCTTCTTCTGTTCACGGTCGTCGGCGCTGCGACGGATGGCCCGCTCTGGCGCTACCGCACCATCCCGGCAGGGGCCGGCCGGTGTCCGGCAAGGCGAACAACCGGGTTAAAATGGTCGCCGCGGCACCCGGTTCAAGGCTTCGGCTTGTGCTCACGTGCCACCAGCATGTAGATCGACGGCACCACGAACAGAGTGAACAGGGTGCCGATCGCCATGCCGCCGACCAGCACCAGGCCGATGGAGTTACGCGCGGCAGCCCCGGCGCCGCTGACCAGGACCAGCGGGAAATGCCCGGCAATCGTGGCCGCCGTGGTCATCAGGACCGGCCGCAGGCGGATCTGGGCCGCCTGGCTTATGGCATCGAGCTTGGCCCTGCCCTGCTCCTGGAGCTTGTTGGCGAATTCGACGATCAGGATGCCGTTTTTCGAGACCAGTCCGACCAGGGTCACCAGGCCGACCTGGGAATAGATGTTCAGGGTGGTGGTCCAGCCCTGGGTCCAGAAGGGAACGTTCGGGTCGGGCATCTTCAGGAAAGCGAACACCAGCGCCCCGAACAGGGCCAGCGGCACCGAACCGGCCAGGATGACAAAGGGGTCGCGGAAGCTGTTGAACTGGGCGGCCAGGACCAGGAAGATCAACACCACGGCGAGGGCAAAGGCCGGCAGGAACTTGTTGCCTTCGCTGCGCAGCTGCCGGGACTCGCCAGTGTAGTCGAGTACGTAGCCCTGCGGGAGGATCTTCGCCGCCTCCGTTTCCAGGAAGCGCAACGCTTCGTCGAGGGGGCGCACCGCCACGCCGCTGAGCTTGACCGCGTTGAGCTGCTGGAAGCGATTCAGAGACCGCGGCACCACTGTGTCTTTGAGCGTGGCCACGGTGCTCAAGGGGATCAGGCTGCTGCCCGGCCCGGTGATATAGATATCCTCCAGCTGGCCGGGGTTGAGCCGGCCGAGCCGCTCGATCTGCGGGATCACCTTGTAGCTGCGGCCGGCGATATCAAAGCGGTTGACGAAATTGCCGCCGACCATCGAACCGATGTCGGCGCCGACCTGTTCCAGGTTGAGGCCGAGATCGGCCACCTTGTCCCGGTCGATGACGAATTCGGTCTGCGGCTGGTCGATCTTGACATCGATGATCGGCGGGAAAGCGAACATGCCGCTCTGCATCGCCTTGAGCTGCAGCTGCTGCACGAGGGCCAGGACCTGCTCGGTCTCGGCAGTGGAGGCGATGACGAACTCCACCGGGAACTGACCGCCGCCGGGCAGCGCCGGGGGGGTGACCGGGAACATGCGGATCCCCGGGATACCCTGCAGTTTCTGCCGGACTTCCGGCATGATCTGGAAGATGGTCCGCTGGCGCTCGTCCCACGGTTTGACGACCATGCCGCCGAAGCCGGAACTCGGAAAGGTGATCTGGAAGGTGAAGTCCGTCTCCGGTACCGCGAGGAAGACCTGGTTGGCAGCGGCGGCGTAGAGGCTGGTCTGGTCGAGGGTCGAGTTGGCCGAGGCATCGAGGATGCCGAAGATGACACCCTGGTCCTCGGTCGGCGCCAGTTCCTTGGCGCACATCATGTACATCGGTACGCTCATCAGGCTGACCGCGATCCAGACCAGATAGACGGCCGGCCGGACCCGCAGGGTGCCATCGAGCAGGCGGCCGTAGAAGCCGCGGAGCCTCTTGAAGTCCCGGGCGATGCGCCCCGCCAGGCCGTGCTCCTCGATGTCCGGCTTGAGCAGCTTGGCCGACATCAGCGGCGAAAGGGTCAGGGCGACCAGCCCGGAAATGGTCACGGCGCCGGCCAGGGTGAAAGCGAATTCGCGGAACAACGAGCCGGTCAGACCGCCCTGCAGGCCGATCGGCAGGTAGACCGCGGCCAGGGTGATGGTCATGGCGATGATCGGTCCGACCAGCTCCCTGGCGCCGATCAGGGCGGCATTGAGAGGTGATTCACCCTCGCTGATATGCCGTTCGACGTTCTCGACTACCACGATCGCATCGTCGACCACCAGGCCGACCGAGAGCACGATCGCCAGCAGGGTGAGCAGGTTGAGGGTGAAGCCGAAGGCCTGCATCAGGAACACCGCACCAATCAGCGACAGCGGGATGGCGACCACCGGGATCAGCGCGGAGCGCAGCGAGCCGAGGAACAGGAAGATCACCAGGATCACGATCAGCAGGGTCTCGCTCAGCGTTATGACCACTTCGTTGATAGCGTTTTCGATGTAATTGGTCGCATCGTAAGCGATGCGCGCCTGCATCCCCGCCGGCAGGTCCTGCTGGACCGCCGCCATCTCGGCGTCGACGCGATCGATCACGTCGAGGGCATTGGCATTGGGCAGCACCCAGATCCCCATGAAGACCGCAGTCTGACCGGAAAAGCGCACTTCGGCGTCGTAGTCCTCGGCGCCGAGCACCACCTCGCCAATATCCTCCAGGCGAATGATCCCCCCGCCCTCCTGGCGGATGACCAGGCGCTTGAACTCGGCCACGCTGTTCAGGTTGGTATTGGCGGTCAGGTTGACCTGTACCATGGCGCCCTTGGTCTGGCCGAGGGCGGCCAGGAAATTGTTGGCGGCCAGGGCCCGGCGGACCTCCTGCGGCGTGACCTTGAGGGCCGCCATGCGGTCGGGCTTGAGCCAGATGCGCATGGCGAAGGTCCGTCCGCCGAGGATGTCGGCGCGCTGTACCCCCTCCAGGGCGGCCAGGCGTGGCTGGACCACGCGCACCAGGTAGTCGGTGATCTCGTTCTGCTGCAGGGCTGACGAGGTGAAGCTCAGGTACGCCGAAGCGAACTGGCTGTCCGCCGATTCGATGTTGATGATCGGCACCTCGGCCTCAGGCGGCAGGTCGTTGCGCACCTGATCGACCTTGGAGCTGATCTCGGCGAGGGCCTTGGTCGAGTCGTAGTTGAGCTTGAGCCGCACGTTGATGGTCGACAGGCCGAGTTTGCTCTGCGACTCGATGTAGTCGATACCGTCGGCCGCGGCGATGGCGCGCTCCAGGGGAGACGTGATGAAGCCGCGCACCAGCTGGGCGTCGGCCCCGACATAGACAGTGGTGACCGTCACCGAGGCGTTCTCGCTGCGCGGGTACTGGCGCACGTTGAGCGTCTTGATCGCCTGAAGACCGGCGATCACGATGATCAGGTTGACCACGACGGCCAGCACGGGGCGGCGAATGAAGAGATCAGTCAGTTTCATAGTCTGGGCGCCTAGCGGCTTACTTGTCTTCCGGTTCGGGCTGGAGCTTGAACTCCGGCTGCAAGGTGTTGTCGACGACCACCGCCTGCTTGTTGCGCAGCTTGAAGACTCCGGTGGTCACCACGGTTTCCCCGGCCTGCAGCCCGGAGAGCACCTCGACGAAATCACCGCGCTTTTCCCCCAGGTGCACGAACTGCTGGCGCAGCTGTTTGCCGGGCGGCTGGTCCTGGCCGGCTTGCGGCTGGTCCCCGGCGGCGGCCTCGACCACGAACACGGAATCGCTGTAAGGGGCATACAGGACCGCCGTGATGGGAATCATCAGCACGTCCTTGCGCTGCGGCAGAACGACCGCTACGTTCACGTACATGCCGGGACGCAGCCACTCTTCGGGATTGCGGACCTGCCCCTGGACGCGAATGTTGCGGGTCGCTTCCTCGACCCTCGGACTGATGGTGGTGATCTTGCCTTCCAGGGCCTTGCCGGGCAGGGCATCCGTGGTGATGCGCACCGTCAGGCCCGGTTGCAGGGACAGCAGCTGCTGCTGCGGCACCAGGAAGTCGACGTAAATCGGGTCGAGGGACTGCAGTGTGACGATCTCGTTGCCGGCCTCAAGCATCTGGCCGAGATTGACCTGGCGGATGCCGAGCCGCCCGGCAAAGGGCGCGCGAATGTTCTTCTTGGCGATGGTGGCCCGCAGATTCTCGACGTCGGCGAGCGCCTGGAGGTACTTGGCCTGGGCCGCATCGACCTCGGCCTGGGAGACGGCCTCGTCGATCAGCAGCCGCCTGGCCCGCTCGAGAATACTCCGGGCCAGCACGACCGCCGCCTCGCTGCCGGGCAGCAGGGCCTGCTCCGAAGACGTGTCCTGACGCAGCAGCAGGTCTCCGGCGGCGACCGGCGTGCCGGGCGCGAAGGGGATCTCAACGACCTTGCCGGGCAGCTCGGCGGTCACCGTCACCCCCTGCACCGCCGACAGGGAGCCGACCGCCGTCAGGCGGGTTTCCCAGGAATCGCTGGCGACCTGTATGGTCGTCACCGGGTCGGGAGGAGGCTGGAAATGGGCGGTCTGGGCGATCATCTTGTTGATCTGCAGGGCCTTGACCCCGCCCAAGACCCCGGCCACGACCAGCACGCCGAGTAAAGCGATAAGCAGAGTTTTTTTCATGAGCATGCCATCATAGTGAAGTTTCTGTGGGTAGCCATCGAGCAGGGAGAAAACTGTTTCTCGGCAGGACAACACAATGGTTAAGGATTTTCAATGTTTTTCGGCTTCAAGCCCGTTAAAAAGGTGCCTATTGCTGGGTCTCCCGGAAACTATAGGTCCCGGCCTGGAAACATAGCTTCCGGGTGGCCTCCCCCCAGGGCTGGCGCTGTTCGATCAGCTGCAGCAGCAGCATGCCGTCCTTAACCAGGCGCCCGCCCAGGACGTGCACGCCGCGCGCGAAGAGCGGATCGGGGAAATAGCCGGCCGTCGGACCCAGCACCGAGATATGTTCGGCCGCCGTGCAGTGCCGCAGCACCTCGTCCAGGGTGTCGTTCAACAGGGTCGTGCTGGTGCAGAGGACCTTGTTGCAGCGGCCCAGTTCCGCGGGGTCCAGGGTCACCTGCAGGTTCGGGTAGCTATCGACCAGCAGCGGGTTCTTCTCCACGACCACCAGTTCGGCGCCGCTGCTGCGCATGTACTTGAGCAGCGGCGGGAAGAGGCCGACCATGCCCACGCGGTCCCCGCCCTCGATCTGCATCAGCCCTATGGAATCGCTGGCGGCGCCGGGTGTGTTCCCGGTGGTGCGCATGACGTGCTGGCAGATGGCGTTGATGGCCGCCAGCCCCAGCATATTCCCCAGGGGGTCGCTGCCGCCGAAAGCTTCCGCGTAGCCTTCCGGGCGGGTGCCGATAAACGTTTGCGGGCGCAAGGCCCGGTAATCGGTAGCGCTGCTGCCTGGCAGCAGCACGTAGCTGATTCCCCCCGCGCCGCCATCCAGGGCCATGGCCATGAATTCACAGTCCCGTGGCTGACCGCCGTCATGCCAGGGCGGAAAGACGATCCCGGCGATTTTCGGGATTTGAAAGCGTGCGGCAAGCCCCAGGGCCATCGCCCGCATTTCGGTCATGAGACCCACTGCTTCCACCTTAGTCTCTATGAGAGATCTTTTAAATCAGCCCCATGCATCTGACAGTTCAACTTTTACAGGGGCACGCGCCACAAAAACTGGGCACTCCCAGTGCCGGCTGATGCCCGGCGATCTGCCGTCACTCGTAGCGGCTCGGCACCATGCACATGAAGACCAGGGGTCCGTCGCCGGTGTTGCGGTACTGGTGTTTCTCGTGGGGCTGGACCAGCACGAAATCGCCGGCGCTGACCGATCTCGGCGTTTCGCCTTCCATGACGATGCCGCGCCCCTCGAGGACGAAGTTGAGGTGTTCGCTCTCGTGCTGGTGATGCGGGGTATGCCCGCCCGGCTCCAGGGTGAAGACCCGGATCGAGAAATTGGGGGCCCCGTCAGCCTTGCCGATCGGCACCTGGCGGCTGGCCCCCTGGGCGCCGTCCATGCTGACTGCGGAGCTAGGGCACTGCTGCAGATTGGTAATCTTCATCGTCGTCTCCTTGACCGGTCTGGAATTGCGGCCACCTGCGTGCCGCCACCCGGTTATATTACAGGATTATCATACAGGATGTGAACGCCCTGAAGCACAAATTGTTTCTCCCACGATTGTTGGCGGCAGGATTTTGCCTGTCTGCAAGGGGCGGGCAGCTGTGATGCGGGGCAGCATCCGGTCAAATGTGGCGAATGCCGCCGACAAAGCCGCCGATAAACCCGCCGAACAGCACGGTAAGCAGCCCGAACAGCAGCGACAGGATGATGATCGCCGGGATCGAGGCGAGCACCCACTTGATCATGAATATGACCATCGACGTGAAAGACATCTTGATATCGGTGACTACGACTTCCTGACGATTTCCCATAACTCCTCCAAAAGTGATCTTCAGTGTTTCCATGTCGCCTGGGCGCGATCACCGGCTGTATCCGATGGAACGGCAGGTCAGTTTTTCGCCGGCGGCACGGGAAACGGCAGTGCGTGCGATTCTTGCACATTATCCGCAGACATGAAAGGGGGCGCTTGCATGCAAGCGCCCCTTTTTGATGCCGCCGGCGTGAACCGGCATACCAGGCTGAAGGTTCAGTCTTCCAGAAGCTGTGCAGCCTCCAGAGTGGTCTTCAACTCAGCCATGAACCTGGCTGAATAGACGCCGTCGACGATGCGGTGGTCCGCCGACAGGGTGGCCCGCATCCGGCGGGCCACGACCACCTGGCCGTCCTTGACCACGGCTTCGTCCTGCACCGCGCCGACCGCCAGGATGGCGGCCAGTCCCGGGGGCACCAGCGCGGCGAAGGACTCCACACCGAACATGCCCAGGTTGGAAATGGCAAAATTCCCGCCGGCAAGGTCTGCCTCGCTCGCCCGGCCGCTCTTGGCCCGGTCGATCAGCTCACGGCTTCTGGCCGCAATCTCCTCCAGCGTCAGCCCCTGACAACCCTTGACCACCGGCATGACCAGGCCGTCTTCGAGTCCCACGGCGACCGAGATGTTGACCTCCGGGTGCATCAGGTACTGGTTGTCGGCCAGGGCGGCATTGGCCATGGGGAATTTCTGCAGGGCGACGGCCGCCGCCTTGATGATCAGGTCATTCAGCGTGAGTTGCCTGCCGGCGTCCCTGTTCTTACGATAGAGTTTCTCGGCGTTCCCCATATCGATCGCCACGGTGACCGGGAACTGGGGGATGGTCCAGCCTGCAGTCACGGTCCGGGCAATGGCCGCACGCATGGCGGTGAGGTGCACGGAAGTCCCCGCTGCCTGGGGCTGAGCCTCTAGCGGCGGCTCCTGCCCAGCCGCTTGGCCGGCTTCCGCAGCTTCCGGTTCTTCATCACCGGCAAATTGCGCGATGAAGGCATCGACGTCCTCGTCGGAGACGCCGGAATCGGCGATAACCGCAAGCAGCGTCCCCACCGGCACGACCTCGCCCGCCGGCACGAGGATGCGCCGCAGGATTCCACCTACCGGGACTTCCACGGCCTGGGTGCTCTTTTCCGACTCGACTTCGAGCACCTCGGTGTCGGGCGTGACCTCCCCGCCCTCTTCGACCAGCCACTCGACGACCGTGCCCTCGCCCATGGCGAGTCCCCACTTGGGCATGGTCAATCCATGTATCGATGCTCCGCTCATAGCTGTGCCCCTTCTCTACGAACCCGTCTGTGGGCCCGGCCGGTTATTTCCCCATGACGGCCTTCACGGCAGCCTGCACCTTGGCCGCATCCGGCAGGTAGGCATCTTCCAGCACCGGGCTGAAGGGCGGCGGGGTGAAGGGCGGCGTCACCATCTCGATCTGGGCCTTCAGCGAGGCAAAGGCCTTTTGAGCGACCATGGCCGAAATGTCCGCAGCCATGCCGCAGCGGCCGCTGGCCTCGTCGACCACCACCAGCCGTCCGGTTTTTTTGACGCTCTCGAGGATCTTGCTCGCATCCAGCGGAGACGTGGTGCGCGGATCGACGATCTCGCACTCGATGCCGTCCTTGGCCAGCTCCGCAGCGGCCTGGGTGGCCTTATGCACCATCAGGCCGAGGGCGACGATCGTCACGTCCTTGCCCGGACGGACGATATTGGCCTGGCCGAAGGGGATGGTGTAGCTGCCCTCCGGGACCTCGCCCTTCGTTCCGTACAGGGCCTTGTGCTCGCAGAAGATGACCGGATCGTTGTCACGGATGGCCGTGATGAGCAAGCCCTTGGCGTCGTGGGGGCTGGAAGGGACGACGACCTTCAGACCCGGGATATGGGTAAAGATGGGATACCAGCATTGGGAGTGCTGGGCCGCGGCCCGGAAACCGCCGCCGATCATGGTGCGGATCACCACCGGAGTCTCCGCCTTACCGCCGAACATGTAGCGAAACTTGGCCGCCTGGTTGGCGATCTGGTCCAGGCAGACACCGAGGAAATCAATGAACATCAGCTCCGCCACCGGCCGCATGCCGCACGCTGCGGCGCCGACCGCCGCACCGATGAAGGCCGATTCGGAAATCGGCGTATCCATGACGCGGTCGCCGAACTTGGCGTAGAGCCCCTTGGTGACTCCGAGCACGCCGCCCCAGGCGTCCAGCGGTTGATCGGTCCCCCGACCGCCGCACACGTCCTCGCCCATGACGACAACCGAGCTGTCCCGCTCCATTTCAAGAGCCAGCGCTTCATTTATAGCCTGAGAATAACTGAGCTTTCTTGTCATTGGCTTGACTCCTCTCGTGAGGTTGGTTTCAGTACGAGACGTAAACGTCGGTCAGAAGGTCGGACAACGGCGGGTTGGGCGCCGCCTTGGCCTGCACGACCGACTCGTCGATCAGTGCCTTGACATCACGATCGATCGCGTCCAGTTCGGCCTCCGTGAGCACTCCCTCGGCAGTCACCTTTTTCCTGAACTGCAGCAGGCAGTCGACGGTCTGGCGGAGCTTCTTGACCTCGTCCTTGGGCCGGTAAGTCATGGCATCGCCTTCGAAGTGGCCGAAGTAACGGGTGAACTTGACCTCGAGCAGCGACGGGCCGCCGCCCTTGCGGGCGCGATCGATCATCTCCCCGGCCGCCTTGTGGACTGCAAAGAAGTCGAAGCCGTCCACGGTTACGCCGGGCATGCCGACGCCCTTGGCCCGGTCGGACAGGTTAGCCACGCCGGGCACCGTGTACTTGGGCGAGGTGGACTCTGCGAAACCGTTGTTCTCCACCACGAACACGCACGGCAGCTGCCAGGCCATGGCCAGGTTCATGGCCTCGAAGACCGTACCCTGGTTCGAACCGCCGTCGCCGAAGAAGGCCACGCCGACCCCGCCGGAGCCCTTGTACTTGGCCGCCAGGCCGGCGCCGCAGATCAGCGGCGGACCGGCGCCGACGATGCCGTTGGCGCCCATCATCCCCTTATCGAGGTCGGCGATGTGCATCGAGCCGCCCTTGCCGCCGCAGGTGCCGGTTTTCTTGCCGTAGATCTCGGCCATCATGCCGTGGATATCGACCCCCTTGGCAATACAGTGGCCATGGCCGCGATGGGTGCTGGCGATCCTGTCATTGGCGTTGAGATGCATGCAGACGCCGGTCGCGCAAGCCTCTTCGCCGGCATACAGATGAACGAAACCCGGAATCCCTCCGGCGGCAAATTCGACATGCACACGCTCTTCAAATTCGCGGATCTCCTTCATGGTTCTATAAGCTTTGAGCAGATCTGATTTTTGCCATTGCTTAAGCATAGGACCTCCCGTCTCCATTTCTGGATAGCTGCGGTTGATATTCAGCTGCGACTGTTCATTAGTTCAGTTGAGAGTTCCGACAACACCTCCTCTCCACCCTATTCAGTTATCGCTCTATTAGAAGTTGTCAAGGAACTTTTTTTAATTTTCAGTTGATTGCACAGGGATTCCGCGGGAAGGCAACGGGGGGAGATAAAAGCAGCGGGATGCGAAGCCAGGCAAGACGACCAACCTCGGGGGACACCCAACGGGGACACTCTATTTTGAGTGTCCCCGTTGGGTGTCCCTGATGGGTCAGCGCCAGGTGATCTGGGGAGCTTTGCGC
>JAHEEU010000082.1 GCA_024640545.1 Geobacteraceae bacterium | reverse complement strand
TTTGACCTGCTCGTCGTTGGCGGTGGGGCCACCGGCTGCGGGGTGGCCCTCGATGCGGCCAGCCGCGGTTTGCAGGTGGCACTCATCGAAAAAAATGATTTTGCCGAAGGGACCAGCAGCCGCAGCACCAAGCTTGTGCACGGGGGAGTGCGCTACCTGGAGATGGCGGTCAAGAAGCTCGACCGTGTGCAGTACAATCTGGTGAAAGATGGCCTTCGGGAACGCTACACCCTGCTGCAGAACGCTCCTCACCTGTCAAATCGCCTGCCCCTGGTCACGCCGCTCTATCGCTGGATCGACATCCCGTACGTTTTTTCCGGGCTCAAACTCTACGATATCCTGGCCGGCAAGCGGAATATCGGCCACAGCCGGCTGCTCAGTCGCAGGGAAGCCCTGCGCCGGTTCCCGACCCTGAAAGCGGAGGGGCTTAAAGCCGGGGTCCTCTACTACGACGGTCAGTTTCACGATGCGCGCATGGCCCTGTCCCTGGCCTTGACGGCTGAGCAGCAGGGCGCGGTGGTCGTCAACCATGTGGCGGTCTCCGGGCTCATCAAGGAGGACGAAAAAATTGTCGGTGTACAGCTGACCGACTCCCTGACCGGGGAAATCTGGAAGGTCAGGAGCCGGGGGGTGATCAACGCAACCGGGCCTTTTGCCGATCATCTCAGGCTGATGGACAACCCCTCAGCCCCCAAGATGCTCTCCTCCAGTTCGGGCATTCACATCGTGCTGGATAAACGTTTCGCTCCGCCCGACACCGGCCTGATGATCCCGGAAACCGAAGATGGCCGGGTTCTGTTCGTCCTGCCATGGGAAGATCATGCTCTGGTCGGCACGACTGACGAACCGGCAGACATCACCGAACATCCCCGCCCCCTGGAAAAGGAGATCGCCTACCTGCTGCGGCATGTCACGCGCTACTTCAATCTTCAGGTCGAAAGAGCCGACATCAAGGCAGTCTGGTCCGGCCTGAGACCGCTGGTCTCCGACCCCAAGGCGGCCGACACGGCCCACCTGGCCCGTGACCACGTGATCGAGGTGAGCCAGGCCGGCTTGTTGACCATCGCCGGTGGTAAGTGGACGACCTACCGGCTGATGGCTGAGCATACTGTCGACCATGCCATCAAACAGTTCACACTCCTGGCCACGCAACCGGGCAGCCAGACCGAGCACCTGCCGATCCTCGGCGGCGCCGCCTATGCGGAACAGGGGGACCGCGACCTGGTGGAAAAATATCATTTTCCGGCAGACGTAGCGGCCTACCTGAACAGGAATTACGGCGATCAGGCAGAACAGGTCGCGGCTTTGGCAGGGACGGGCTACGGTGCACGCCTGGTCGAAAACCACCCTTTTCTGGAAGCGGAAGTTCTCCACGCGGTTCGCTTCGAGCTGGCCGAACGGGTTATCGACGTTCTGGCGCGGCGCATGCCGCTGGCGCTGCTGGATACCGGGGCGGCCAGGCTTGCGGCACCCAGGGTCCTGGCCATCATGGCGGAGGAGTTGGGCTGGGACGGGGAACGCTGCGAGTCTGAGGCCCGGTTGACGGAGCAGCGGCTGTCCGAAGCGTTGTAAACGACAGGTTTGAGAGCTGCAGATTTGCAAGCCAAAGGGCCCGTCACCGAACGCCGTCGACCGGTCTCCCAGGCTCGCCCTGAAAATCGTCAGGCGCCGAACCGGGCCAGGATTTCCGCCGCAACCGCCTGGATGCCGATTCCGGTCGGGCAAACCCGGTCGCAACGTCCGCAGAGCAGGCAGCCGAACTCCCCCCAGCGGGTGACGTCGGCGGCCAGCTTGTGGTGAATGCGCCGCCGGGTGCGTAGGGCTTCGGTCCCGAGCGGGTTATGGCCGCTTGCCTCGCGCATGAACGCATCGAACTGGCAGGAGTCCCAGACCCGGCTGCGGAGCGTCGCAGCCTGCTCCTGGCGGTCCTCGACGCAGAAGCAGGTACAGGTCGGGCAGGCCAGGTTGCAGCCGCTGCAGAGGATGCAGCGATCACCTATCTCTCGCCAGAAATCATCCGGCACCACTTCTGATGCGACCAGGCCGGCGGCCTTCTCCAGAAGATCCTGCGCCGGGTTTCCCCGGGTCCGTGCCGTCTCCTGCAGTTCCTCCACCTCCGCTTGTTCGCCGTCGGGAAAGCCTTCCAGCAGAGCTTCGCCCCGGGGCGTCCAGGGCACCCCGAGCCAGTTCTGTCCAAGCGCCAGCAGTTCCAGGTCGCACATACCGTTTGCCGGAGGGAGAAAGTCGCCCCCGGGGCCGGCAAAGCCGGTCAGTCCGACCAGCAGGGCGTCTTTACGCCTTGCCAGGTAGTGGTCATCGGCCGGCGGATCGGCGAAGAAGCGGTCGATGAAGGCGATGCAGGCGAGATCGGCGGCGTTGAGCCCGAACAGGGCGACGGGGCGGTCTGGCGGGTCACAGGTTGTGACCTCACCCTGTTCCCCGATCCGCAGCAGCGGGTCGTGCTGCGGGAAGAACGCCTCGGTCGGCTTGCGCTGCACCGGCTCCCCCTGCAGGGCGAGGGCCCCTTCGCCGTGGGGGCGATGCAGACGGGTGCCGTCGGCCAGCCGCTGGGGTGTCAGGAGGCGATAGCCGGTTGCCAGTGCGGCGAGCAGCTTCTCCAGGTCGGCGCGGTCGAGTCGTTTCAGCATGGCGTGATCCGCACGGCGCAGACCTTGAATTCGGGGATACCCGATTCGGGGTCAAGGGCGTTGTTGGTCAGGGCGTTGGCGGCCCCTTCGACAAAGTGGAACGGCATGAAGACCTGGCCGAGTGGAACCCGGTCGGTTAGCGTTGCCATGACCCTGACTTCGCCCCGGCGGCTCTCGACGCTGACCTGCTGACGATCACGGATGGAGAGCCGGGCGGCATCCTCCGGGTGAATCTCGATGAAAGCGCTGTGTTCCTCACGATCGAGCAGGTGGCTGCGTCGGGTCATGGTGCCGGTGTGCCAGTGCATGCCGGTACGCCCCGTGTTGAGCAGCAGCGGGTAGGCGGCGTCCGGAAGTTCCCGCGAGGGCCGGAAGTCGACCGGGCTGAACCGCCCCTTGCCCCGGGTGCAGCTTTGCCGGTGCAGGATCGGCGTGCCGGGGTGGTCGTGGTTCGGACAGGGCCATTGCAGACCGCTCTCCTCGAGGCGCGGGTAGCTGATCCCGCCGTAGCTCGGGGTGACGGCCGCGATCTCGTCCATGATCTGTCCCGGGCCGGGGTAGCCGGCCGGCAGCCCGCACCGCTCCAGCAGGGCGGAGAGGATCTCCCAGTCGGCCCGGGCCTCACCCGGCGGCGGCAGCGCGCGGCGGAACCGCTGCACCCGGCGCTCGGTGCTGGTGAAGGTGCCGTCTTTCTCCGCGTAGCAGGCGGCCGGCAGCACCACATCGGCGAAGGCCGAGGTTTCGGTCGGGAAAATATCCACCACCACCAGGAAATCGATGGCCGCGAGTGCCTTGACGACATGCGCCTGGTTGGCTTCCGAGAGGACCGGGTTCTCACCGAGGATGAAGAAAGCGCGCGCCCTGCCGGCAAGGGCGGCGTCGAAGGCATGGGTCGCCATCAGTCCCGGCCGATCCGGAAGCGGACGCCCCCAGGCAGCCGCGAACCGGTCGCGCACGGACGGCTCCGCCACCTTCTGGTAGCCGGTCAGGACATCCGGCAGCGCGCCCATGTCGCAGGCCCCCTGGACGTTGTTCTGGCCGCGCAGCGGATTGACCCCGGTGCCCGGTTTGCCGAGGTTGCCGGTCAGCAGCGCCAGGTTAGAGACGGCGCGCACATTGTCGACCCCGTGGCTGTGCTGGGTGATGCCCATGGCGTAGAGGAGCATGGCCCGCTTCGCGGTGCCGAACATGCGGGCGGCGGCGGTGATTTCGTCCGCCTGCAGGCCGGTGATCGCGGCGACGCGCTCGGGAGTGAAGGCTGCGAGGGACTCTTGCAGCGCGGTGAAATTTTCGGTTCGCTCCTCGATAAAGGCGCGGTTCTCCAGGCCGAGTTCGAGGATCTGCTGCATGATGCCGTTGAGCAGCGCGACGTCGGTGCCGTTGCGGTGGCGCAGGTGGAGATCGGCATGGCGGCTCAGCTTGATCCGGCGGCCGTCGGCGACGATCAGCCGGCAGCCGCGCTGTGTCGCCTGGAGGATGCGGCTGCCGATCAGCGGGTGTTGTTCCGTGGTATTGGAGCCGATCACCAGCACCAGGTCGGTTTCGTCGAGGCAGGCGACGGTGTTGGTCATCGCCCCAGAGCCGAGGGTCTCGACCAGGCCGGTGACGGTGGAGGAGTGACAGAGCCGGGCACAGTGATCGATGTTGTTGGTGCCGTAGCCGACCCGGGCCAGCTTCATCAGCAGGTAGTTCTCCTCGTTGCCGACTTTGGCGGAGGAGAAGAACACCAGGCTGTCGGGGCCGTGTGCGGCGGAGATCTGCCGGAAGCGCTGGTGGACCAGGTCGAGGGCTTCATCCCAGCCGGCCGGTTCCAGAGTCCCGTTGCGGCGTACCAAGGGTGTCTTCAACCGGTCAGGGTGCTGCACGAAGGCGTGGGCGTTCCAGCCCTTGACGCAGAGCTGGCCGCGGCTGACCGGATGCCCGGCGCTCGGTTCGACCCCGACCAGGCGACCCTGCCCGTCGCTGAGCAGGTACAGCATGCAGCCGGTGCCGCAATAGGGGCAGGTGGTCAGGGTGGCGGTCACAGCGCCCCCCGCAGGTACTCGATTTCCGGCAGCCAGAAGACCGGCCCGTCCTGGCAACAGAGCAGGTGCTCGATGCTGCAGTGGCCGCACTTGCCGATGCCGCAGCGCATCATCCTCTCCAGGGAGAGCATGATGCTGGTTTTGGCGATCCCCTTGCGCTCGAGGACCTCCAGCAGTGGCCGGTACATCGGCGGCGGGCCGACCAGGACCGCCACGGTCCTGTGCGGCATTAGGTCGAGATCGCCGAGCAGCCCGGTCACCAGCCCGGTGGCGCCGTCGTAGCAGCCGGTCGCCGGGACCTGGTCGACCGTCACCCGGCAGTCGAAACATTCCCCCTGCTGCCACTCCTGCAGGTCCTCCTTGAACATCAGGTCGGCCGGCGACCGCGCCCCGTAGAGCAGGTGCAGGACGCCGAACCGGTCGCGGTGGTCCTCACAGTACTGGAGCAGTGAGCGGAGCGGCGCCAGCCCGCAGCCTCCGGCGATCAGCAGCAGATCCTTGCCGGCCAGTGCATCGAGCTGGAACGGCCGGCCAAAGGGGCCGCGGATCCCGAGCAGCGCCCCCGGCCGGAGGGCATGCAGCGCCGTGGTGAGCCGGCCGGCCCGCCGCACGCCGAGGTCGAAGGCGCCGTGCCGGTCGGGAGAGCTCGCTACGGAGATCGGCGCTTCGGTCAGCCCCGGCACGGAGACCTGTACGAACTGGCCCGGCAGATGCCCGAGCTCCTCGCCGTCGTGCAACTGCAGGCGGAACAGTTTTTCCTGGGGGGTCAGATCGGTTACGGAGAGCAGCCGGCAGGGGCGCGGAGCATAAACGGACGGCGGCTGGTTCGGACATGGTCTGGGCTGCATGACGCTCTCCGGCTGACTGGCAATGTTCTGGCGCAGCAAGGGTAAGTGGGCCGTGCCTGACCTGGCGGTCGAACGCGGCATCGGGGTTGCCCGGGCGGTTTTGGTGCTCCTCGCGCTGTCCGCCCTTCGACTTTCAGGTATAGCATTTCGGCTTGGCATGGTAAACCGCATTTTCAGACCCTGACCCCGCCTGGAGGCGCTTGACTTTGCGGGAGGCTTCTGGGTAAGGTAACGCATTAATTTTCAGATGCCGCAAGGCTTGAACCTGTTTCAGGTTCAAAGGAAACCCGGTGTGAATCCGGGACGGGCCCGCCGCTGTATCCGGGGACGAACGTCGCAGACACGCCACTGATTCTCCAGTGAATTGGGAAGGCGCGACCAGTAGGACGAACCGGGAGTCAGAAGACCTGTCTGGAAGCTGTTGCGCTGCTGTCCTCGCGGTCATGGGGCAGTCGCCGAAAATTCGCGGATAGACAGGGAATCCTCGGATCAATTTCATATTGACCGGGGATTTTTTCTTTGCAGCATCCCCGGTCCCTGTGGTTGCGGGAGAATCTGATGTTGAGAAGTGTCTTGATGGCGATGCTGGTGGTTTGGGTGTGCTGCCCGGGGCTGGCGACAGCGGCTGAGTTACCGCCGGTCGTGATGGATGAAGTCGTGGTGACTGCCACCAGGCAGGAGGAAGCGCTGGCCAGGGTGCCGGCCAACGTGACGGTTGTCACGGCCGAGGAAATCGCTCAGTCTGCGGCCGAGACGGTTCCCGAGCTGCTCAGGAGCGTCGCCGGTGTGCTGGTCAACGATATCGCCGGCAACGGCAGGAATTACACCGTCGATCTGCGCGGCTTCGGTGAGACGGCCTCTTTGAATACCCTGGTGCTGGTCGACGGCCGGCGCATCAATCAGGCCGATTTGAGCGGCGTCGATTGGTCGCTGATCCCCAAGGACCGGGTCGAGAGGATTGAAATCGTGCGTGGCGGCAGGGGCAGCGTCCTCTACGGCGACAATGCCGCCGGGGGGGTGATCAATATCATCACCAAAACCGGCACCCGGGAGGCCGTGGCCTCCGGCAGCCTGGCCGCTGGCAGCTATTCGACCTACCTGGGGAACCTCTCCGCCAGCGGTGCCGCGAGCGCCCTGTCGATCGCTGTGAACGGCAACTATCGCTCTGCCGACGGCTACCGGGACAACAGTGACACCCTGGCCAAGGACGCCGGCCTGAACCTGACCTATGAAGTCTCGGACCGCCTGTCCCTCGATGTGAGCGGCGGTTATCACAAGGACGACACCAGCCTGCCCGGAGCCCTTACCGAGAGTGAACTGGACAGCGGCATATCGAGAAAAGCATCGATGCATCCCGATGACTACGCGGATGTCAAGGATTGGTACCTTCAGGGAGGTCTGAAATTCTTCCTCACCGGCAACAGTTACCTGGAAGTTGCCGCGTCCAAAAGAAAACGGGAGTCGGACTTCTTCTCATTCTTCGATGCCGGTGAGTACACCGGCAACACGGAGATCGATACCCGGGCCGTTTCTCCCCGGCTGGTTGTGAATGAACCGCTGCTCGGATATGAGACCAAGGTTCTGCTGGGCTACGATTACGAGAAGAGCGACGAAGACATTCTGAATGAATCGATCTATTTCGGGTTTCCTTCCACGGCATCATATGAGCTGAGCAAGAAAAATCACGGCTACTTTGCCCATGTCGACCTGGACCTGACGGAGAGGCTCACGGTCTCGGGGGGAGGCAGGAAAGACCGGGCCAAGTACAGGTTCAAGTCGCTCGATGCGGGGTCCTCAGAGTCGAATTCCCTCGATGAGGACCTCTATACACTGGGCGCCAGCTACCGTTTTACCAACAACTCTTCGGTTTACCTCAGCTACGCGAAGAGTTTCCGTTACCCGGTTCTCGATGAAATGTTCAATTTCTTCGACAACACGGTCAACAGCGGCCTGGACGCGCAGACTTCCGATGATATCGAGCTGGGTCTGCGTCATCGGTTCGCGTCGGGGCTGGCAGTTGGCGTCAACTTCTTTCGCGTCGTCACGCAGGATGAAATATTTTACAACCCGGCGGACTTCGCCAACGAGAACCTCGATGGCGACAGCATCAGGCAGGGGGTCGAGCTGACCTTCGAGCAGAGCCTCTTCGACATCCTGTTCAGCGGCAGCTACACTTTCAGGGACACCGAGATCGACGGTGGTATGTACGACGGCAAGGAACTGCCAAACGTTCCGCAGCACCAATGGACGCTGGGAGCGTTAAAGACCTTCGGCGACCGCGTGCAGCTTGGCCTCAACGGCACCTATATCGGCGAGCGGCGGTTTATCTCGGATTTTGACAACAGCCACGACGAACAGGAAGATTATTTTTACCTGACCGGCAAGCTCGCCTACCTTCTGGACAAGGGTTCCATGTATCTGACCGTCAAGAATCTCCTTGACCAGGAATATGCCGAATACGGTGCCCTGAACTTCATGGGAGAAGAGGGCTTCTATCCCTCGCCGGGGGTCAATTTCCTGGCCGGGCTGACTTTCTCCTTCTGAGTAGTAGCGACGGCCTGACAGACAGGCCCCCGACGACGAGCCGCGGCCATGGACCCCCACCCCTGGCGGCGGAGCCTGGAAACACCATGAAGAGGACCGCACTGTTACTGCTCCTGGCCCTGCTGCTGAGCGGTCGCGCCCAGGGTCGGGAGCTGGTCGATCCGCTTGGCCGCAAGGTCACAGTGGCTGAGCCGTTGACGCGGGTGGTCTCGCTGGTCCCGAGCCTGACCGAGACCAGTTTCGAGGTGGGGGGCGGCCCCGCCCTGGTCGGTGCGACCCGCTTCGCGACCTTCCCCGCAGCGGCGGCGTTGCTGCCGCGGGTCGGGTCCTATGTTGCCCCCGATATCGAAAAGATTGTCAAATTGCAGCCTCAGCTCTGCCTGGCCATCAGGGATGGCAACCCGAAAGCCTCGGTGGAGCGGCTGGAGGCCCTCGGTATACCGGTCTATGTTTTCGACCCGAAAAGCCTCGAGGATGTGGTCGACACCGTGGTGCGGCTCGGCGAGATCTTCCGTACCGAAGCACAGGCGGCAACCCTGGCGGCCGGCTACCGGCAGCGGCTGGAAAGGGTGGCCAGGCAGCTCACGGGGCTCAAAAACCGTCCCCGGGTGTTCTTACAGATCGACGCCCAACCGATTTTCTCGGCCGGCTCCGATACCTTTTTGCATCAGTTGCTGGTCAGGTCCGGCGCGGTCAACCTGGCCGGCGACCGCAGCGGATATCCACGCTACTCGTGGGAAGAGCTGCTGGCGCTCAAGCCGGAGGTGGTGCTCCTGGCCTCGATGGGGGGCGGTTACTCGGACCGGGAGCTGCGCGCCCGCTGGCAGGCCTGGCCACAAATTCCGGCGGTCAGGAACGGGCAATTGTTCGTGGTCGACGCCGACCTGTTCGACCGCCCGTCGCCAAGGCTGATCGACGCCCTTGAGCTTCTGGTCGGCCTGCTTCACCCCGAACTTTCTGGTATTCAATAAACCTGAGGACAACGGCTCTACAGATGTTCGGCACTCTTCCCGTCTACAGAAAGCTGGTCACCGTCACGCTGATGCTCGGCCTGCTGCTGATCGCTGCCATCCTGCTCGGCCTGACCAGCGGGTCGTCCGGCGACAGCGCCGCGGCGTGGCAGCATCTGCTGGGGCGGGGCGCCTCGGATGCCACCCTGGAGACGATTGTCTGGCAGCTGCGCTGGCCGCGGGTGGTCCTGGCGGCAACGGTCGGCGCCGCTCTCTCTCTCGGCGGCATGGTCTTCCAGGCCCTGCTGCGCAACCCGCTGGCCGAGCCTTACATCCTCGGCGTCTCCGGTGGCTCGGCGGTCGGGGCCATCCTCGGCATCCTGGCGGGATACAGCCTCTTCCCCGGCCTGGCTTTGAGTTCCTTTGCCGGGTCGCTGGCGGTCCTGCTGCTGGTGCTGCTGCTAGGCAACCGCAGGGAAGGCGGCGGCGATGCGCTCCTGCTGGGCGGGGTGATGGTCAATGCCTTTTGCGGTGCGATCATCATGTTCCTGATTTCTGTCAGCAAGACGGTGCAGGTCCAGAAGATCATCTTCTGGTTGATGGGCGACCTGTCCGCCGCCGGCACGGCAAGCCTGCCGCTGCTGCTCGGGGTCCTGCCCTGCTTCCTGCTGATTTTTCTTCTGGCCCAGCCGCTGAACCTGCTGCTGACCGGACGCGAGAGCGCTTCCGCCATGGGCGTCAACGTGCCGGCCGTCACCCTGACCCTGCTGGTGACCGCCTCGTTGATGGTCAGCCTGACCGTCTGTCACTCGGGGCTGATTGGCTTCGTCGGCCTGACCATCCCGCATGTGCTGCGGCTGATCCTGGGCCCCGACCACCGGGTCCTGGTGCCCGCCTGCATCCTGGCCGGGGCCTCCTACCTGATCCTCTGCGACCTGCTGGCCCGCAGCCTGCCCAGCCAGGGCGAGATGGCGGTGGGAATCGTTACGGCCCTGGTCGGTGCGCCGCTCTTCGTCGTGCTGCTCTGGAGGGAGAGGCGATGAGCTTGATCGATCTCCGCGCAGTCAGTCTGCAGTACGGCCCTCGACAGGTGGTCAGGCGGGTCTCCTTGCAGATTGAGCAGGGCGAATTCTTTGCCATCATCGGCCCCAACGGGGCCGGCAAGACCACCCTGCTCAAGGCTTTGTCCGGGCTGCACCCGCTGCATGAAGGGACGATTCGGATCCGGCAGCGCCCGATCGATGACTATGCAAAGAAGGAGCTGGCCCGCAGCCTGGCCCTGGTCCCCCAGCAGGTCGATGCGGGGTTCCCCTTTACCGTTGCCGAGACGGTCCTGATGGGGCGATACCCGCATCTTGGGCTGCTGGCTGTCGAGAGCAAAAGGGATCTCGAGCTGGCCCGGCAGGCGATGGAGTTTACCGAAGTCCTCCATCTCGCCGGGCGGCGGCTTGGCCAGCTCAGCGGTGGCGAACGGCAACGGGTCATCATCGCCAGGGCGATCTGCCAGCAGTCGCAGATCCTCCTCCTGGACGAACCGACCGCGTCCCTTGACCCGGCCCACCAGCTGCGCATCATGGACCTCATGGAACGCTTGCGGCACAGGGAGCAGGTCACCATCGTCATGGTGTCACACGACCTCAACCTGGCGGCCACCTATGCCGACCGCCTGCTGCTGCTGAAGGACGGCCTGGTCGAAAAAGTCGGCCCACCCCGCGAGGTATTGACCAGCGAGCAGCTGTCGCAGAGCTATGGCTGTACCCTGATGGTGGACGACCACCCGCAGCTGGGCACGCCAAGGGTCAACCTGGTGCCGGAGAAGGCCGCGGCAGCCATCAACCGTGACCGGGAGAGTTTATGACCAAGGCCGGTCTGCCGATCACGGTAGTCTCCTGGAGCAGCGGCAAGGACTGCGCCTTTGCCCTGCACCAGTTGCGGGCGCAGAACCTGGGCGAGGTCGTCGGGCTCCTGACCACCCTCAACGAGGAGAACGACCGGGTCGCCATGCACGGTGTGCGCAGGCAGCTGCTGCAGATGCAGTTGGACGCTCTCGGCATGCCCGCAGAGATGGTGCGTCTGCCGAATCCCTGTGATGACCAGACCTACCGGCAGCGCATCGGCGGCTGCATGGACCGCTTGAGAGCGCGGGGTGTCCAGCAGGTGGCCTTCGGCGACCTGTTCCTCGAAGATATCCGCCGGTATCGTGAAGACCAGATGCAGGGGAGCGGAATCGCCCCGGTATTCCCGCTCTGGCAGCGGGATACCGGCCAGCTGGCCCGGGACATGATCGCCAGCGGGCTGCGCGCCGTGGTGACCTGCGTCGACCGGCGGGTCCTGCCTGCCGGGTTCGCCGGACGCTGGTATGACGACGCCTTCCTGGAGGAACTGCCTTCCGGGGTGGACCCCTGCGGAGAAAATGGCGAGTTCCACACCCTGGTGACGGCTGGGCCGATGTTTGCGCAGCCGATTGCCGTGCGGGTCGGCAGGCAGGTCTGCCGGGGCGACTTCGTGTTTGCCGACGTGCTGCCGGCCAGAGCCTGAGCAGGCGGTCCAGATGCCGGGCCAGCCGGGGTGGCCCTGTGAGAGAAGGTGCTGAAGGCGGTCCCGGGAGAGGGTGTCGACAAGAGGGACGAAGGCCGCCACGATAAGCGGATCCCCCGGGCGCGTCAACTCGTGACCCGGGTGGTCACAGCGGTCAACCGCAAGGCCGGCCACGATGAAATTTAATGGAAAAGTTCGTTTTGCTGTTTGACATGGAGCGGTCTTTTCGATATAAGTGCGCACTTATGGTGGCGTTGTCAGGGCACGGCGAATTTTTCCTTGCAATTTGTCTGGTGCTGTTGTATATAACGCCCCTTGTGCTGGCGTAGCTCAATAGGTAGAGCAGCTGACTTGTAATCAGCAGGTTGCGGGTTCAATTCCTGTCGCCAGCTCCATTGAGCTGCCGGGGGG